>JAZUFB010000095.1:0-15103 GCA_045640475.1 Clostridia bacterium | reverse complement strand
GATTCGATCGCGACAGCGAACACAGGATCAGAATAGGCATTGCCGGCGTTGTAGATGTCCACGGTGTCCTGGAAGGCCGCGAGCATCATGGGCAGGAAGTCCTGCGGCAGGCCCTGGGGCGCGATCGCAGCGATGCTGTCTTCCACAGTGCCGACGACCTTACTGGCATGCACCAGGCAAGTCATGTCGATGTTCATGTTGTGGTTCAGCATTTCTTCGCCGAAGTAATCGCCAACCACCACGGGCAGTCCGTTTTCGTCCAGGTTGTAGGTCACACCTTCAACACCGTTTTCAAGCACGAACAGGTTTTCGGGCTGGATCATCCATTCCATCAGCATCCAGGCAGCCTTCAGCTGATCAGGAGTCGCGTCATGGGCGAAACCGACGATCATGCCGAAGGGGTTGTCAGCGCGGTTACGGGCGGTCGCGACGCCTTCTTCGTTCACGGAGTAAGCGGAAGCGATGGCCAGTTCAGCATCGGGATTGTTCTCATAGAAAGAGGTCAGCCAGGCCACGTTCGCGGCGAAGTATCCGCCGTAGGAGTAGGTCTTGCCATTGATGAAGTCGGTCTGGGTCTGGTCGGTAGCAGCGCCGCTAGAATTTTCAGCCAGGTCGAACTCAGAGGAGTACCAGCCCTTGTTGTATTCGGCGTTGAGGCGCTTCAGATAACGCTTGGTGGGTTCCCAGCTCAGGGAAGCAGTGCCCAGAGAGCAGTGCTGCGCCCATTCAGCCTCGTTCAGATCCGCGTCATGATAGGGGAAGTTAGTCACATACGCGCTGGTGGGGATACCCAAGCCCAGAGGCGCCTGGTCGGTCAGACCGGCAGCGATGATCTTGTCGATCGCGTCGGAGTACTCGGCATAGCTGGTGGGCACATGGTCATAACCGACCTTGCGCAGCCAGTCCATACGCACCACGGTATAGTAGGTGTACTGGGTGGCGTAGTAGGGACGTTCGGTCAGCACAAAGTAGGTTTCGCCATTGATGTCGGTGTAGTTCAGCTGGTTGTTGTCGACCATCTTCTGATAGAAGGTGGGAGCAACCGCCTTGAAGGCTTCCAGGTCGATGGTCTGCATGTTGCCGTCATTGGCCCACTGCGCAACCTTCGGATAGTCGTATTCCATCAGGATGGTCGGGGTATCGCCGCCGGCAACCAGCAGGGAATACTTGGTCATAACATCGCCGCGGGGAATGGCAACGTACTTCACGGTGACGTTGTACTTGTCGCCAAACTCGCTCTGGATCCACTGGGTCCAGTAGTTGTTATCCACAGCGGGATAACCTTCCTTGGAACGGTCATACACGGGAACAGTGATCGTAACATTCTCGGCGAAGGGTTCCCAATCGGCGGGAACTTCCGCGCTCGCGACGGAAGCCAGGCTGAGAAGCAAGGCCAGCGCCAACACGACAGACAGGATGCGTTTCATTGTTTTTCCTCCTTAATATTTTGTATTGTTACGGGAATCTTCCCGCACATACCAATAAGGGGTTGTCATCCCTTCACCGCGCCGATCATGGTGCCCTGCACAAAATACTTCTGCACAAAGGGATAGACCAGAATGATCGGGATCGTGGCAAACATGACCGTGGCGGACTGGATCACTTCCGGTGTGGTGTCCACCGCGGCGCCTTCGCTCAGGGAGATCGCGTCCTTGCCACTGTTGAGCACCATATTGCTCAGCAGATATTGGAGCGGTTGCAGGGATTTGGTCGTAATGTAGTACTTGGCGTCCGCGTAGGCATTCCAGCGACCCACGGCATAGAACAGGGCAATGGTCGCCAGGATCGGTTTACTCAGCGGCAGCACGATCCGGAACAGGATCTGGAAATGGCTTGCTCCATCCAGATGTGCCGCTTCGTACAAGCTCTCCGGAATGGTACTGCTGAAGAAGGATTTCATGATCAGCATGTTATACGGTGAGAATGCCAGCGGAAGCACCAGTACCCACATACTGTTCAGCAGGCCAAGATCCTTCAGCAGCAGGTATTCCGGAATCAGACCGGCGCTGAAGTACATCGTAAACATCAGAATGAACGCGAAAAAGGAGCGTCCTTTCAGAGCCTTTCGGCTCAGCGGATAGGCGGCGCAGATCGTCAACACCATGCCCACCGCGGTAAACAGCACTGTCACCAGAATGGTGTAAAACAGGCTATGGGTCAGCTGTCCGTCCCGCAGGATGTCCGCGTAGGCGTCCACATTGAGGCCTTCCGGCCAAAGATAAACGCGTTTGGACAACACCGCGGTGTTGGAGGAAAGGCTCTTGGCCGCCACATGGATAAAGGGTAATATACAAGTGAGGCTCAGGAGCAGGATCACAAAAGCGATGACAAAATCGGATACGCGTACATGATTCACACCGCGCCAGATGGAAGTTTTCTTCAGTTCAACCGTTTTATTCCCGTTCATGTATCCGTCTCCTTTCCTTTCATGATCGTTCGTCACAGAAGTCCATCCTCGCCCAGCTTCTTGGATACGAAGTCAGATCCCAGTACCAGTAACAATCCCACCAGGCTTTGGAACAGGCCCACCGCCGTGGCACGGCTGAAGTTACTGCCTGCGAGACCTTTTTCGTAAATGTAGATGGCCAATTGATACTGGAAGTCTTTTACCTGTACGTTTCCAAAGGAATCCAGCCGTTCGAAGTTGGAACCCATCACACGGCCGAGGTTCATGATCAGCAGGGTGACCATCGTCCCCCGGATGCAGGGCAATGTCACGTTCCAGATCTTGCGCCAGCGGCCGGCACCGTCGATGGTCGCCGCCTCATACAGTTCGGCATCGATTCCGGTGATGGCTGCCAAATAGATGATGGTTCCCCATCCCATGTTCTGCCAGACACCGATCACCAGGTAGGACACAGCCCAATGCCACTTTTCCGTCAGGAAGGGGATGCCTTTCTCGATCCACCCGGCTTGTTTGAGCAGGATGTTCACCAAACCGGTCTCCGGCTTGAACAGGTTCAGCGCCACGCTGGCGATGATGACCCAGCTCAGAAAGTGGGGCAGATACAGAATCGTCTGACTCACACGCTTGAAGCGTTTGAAGCGCAGTTCGTTGAGCATCAGCGCCAGAATGATCGGCACCGGGAACCCGACGATCAGATCCAGGAAGTTGAAAGCCAGCGAGTTTTTCAGCGAGCGGATAAAATCCTTATCCTTAAAGATCTTCTCGAAGGTGCCCCAGCCGACCCATTCGCTGCCGGAATAGCCCTTGGCGGGCTTGTAGTTCATAAAGGCGATCCGCAGGCCAGGATACGCGGCATACTTGAAAATGATCACAAACGCCACCGGCAGGAGCAGCAAAAAATAGAGCTGCCAGTTATTCTTGATATAGATCGCGGTATTGTGTCTGGACCGCAGGTCTCGCGCGGCAACTGTCTTCTGCATTCCTGTCCCTCCCGGATGGCTCTTTCGGATCGCACGTATATTTCGTCTGGCATGAACGTTAAAGTCTGACTTGTGCTTCTTCTTTTCAGGTGGCTCGTGTTGTCGGTTCGTTTCAATTGTCTTCTTTCATTCGCTCACAGTATAGCAGAACAAGCCCTGTCATGCAAGCGCTTTTTCACACCAGATTGTTCCTTTTTCTTGATTTTTGTCCGTTCTCATCCATGTCATGTCATGATTTTTGCGTTTTTTGTCCCTTCACGCAAAAAATAACTTCTAATATATATGGCATGAATTTGCAAGCGCTTTTTTCTGTCTTGATATTCTATATGTTCGTACAAGAAAATACTTTTTATTTACGCCTTCTTGACAAGAACCTGTCGTTTTTGTATACTGAAAGCGCTAACAAACGCATGTGCAAATGGATCTGTTTTTTGAAAGCGCCTGAAAACACCTTGTCTTTTAGATCAGAAGGGAGCGACGCCTATGTACATTCCTTCTCCTGACCGTTACGACGGTCGCATGCTGTACCGCCGTTGCGGCCGCAGTGGACTCCGGCTGCCCGCCATCTCTCTTGGCCTGTGGCACAACTTTGGCGATATCACTCCCTTCGGTGTCCAGCAGAGCATTCTGCGCACCGCGTTCGACAATGGCATCACCCATTTCGACCTGGCCAACAACTACGGTCCCCCCTATGGCGAGGCGGAGCGCAACTTTGGCCGCCACATGGAAAACGACTGGCGTCCCCACCGGGATGAGCTGGTCCTTTCCACCAAGGCGGGCTACGACATGTGGTCCGGTCCCTATGGCGACGGCGGCAGCCGCAAATACCTCATTTCCAGTCTGGATCAGAGCCTCAAGCGCATGAAGGTAGACTATGTCGATATCTTCTATCATCACCGTCCCGATCCCGAGACACCCATGGAAGAGACCGCTATGGCCCTGGACCAGATCGTGCGCAGCGGCAAAGCCCTCTATGCCGGCATCTCCAACTATAAACCGGAGCAGGCCGCCAAAATGTTCTCCCTGCTCAAGGAACTTGGAACCCCCTGCCTCATCGAGCAGCCCAGCTACAATCTTCTCAACCGCTGGATCGAAGATGGCCTGACCGATGTCCTCCGCGAAAACGGCGTGGGCTGCATCGTCTTTGTCCCGCTCGCCCAGGGTCTCCTCACCGGGAAGTATCTCAACGGCATTCCCGCCGATTCCCGCGCCGTCCGCGATCCCCGGTTCCTTAAGCCCTCCGGCATCTCCGAGGATCAGCTTTCCAAGATCCGCAAGCTGAACGACATTGCCGAGTCCCGTGGCCAGAAGCTGAGCCAGATGGCCCTTTCCTGGTGCCTGCGGGACGAGGTGGTCACCTCCGCCCTCATCGGTGCCAGCCGGCCGGACCAGGTGATCGAAAACATCGGTGCTGTGCAGAATCTTACCTTTACCGAAGACGAACTCCGGGCTATTGACGAAGCCCTGAAATAAACAAAAGGAGCGATAAAGATGAGTTATCAGGAGATAGCCGAAAAGGTTCTTGGGATGCTCAAGAATGCCGATGGCAACGATCCTTCCCACGGCCATCTGACTATGAACAACTGGGAATGGCCTACCGGTGTCGCTCTGTACGGGATCTACAAAACCTGGCAACAAAGCGGGGACCAAAAAATCCTCGATTATCTCACCGTCTGGTATGACGATATGCTTTCCCGTGAGGAAAAACCCCATCGCAATGTCAACACCGTGGCCCCGGTTCTCGCCCTCACCTGCCTGTATGATGAGACCCGCAAGCCCGAATATCTTCCCGTCATCGAAAGTTGGCTGGATTGGGTGCTGAACGAGATGCCCCGCACCGAATACGACGGTCTGCAGCACTGCACCGTCTGGAACAAGCACTATCAGCAGCTGTGGTGCGACACCCTGTTCATGGTCGGTTTGTTTCTGGCCAAGGCAGGTGTGGTTCTTCAGCGTCCCGAACTGGTTGAGGAAGCCGAATACCAGTTCCTGATGCATATCCGTTACCTGCAGGATCAAAAAGTCGGCCTGTTCTACCACGGCTGGACCTTTGACGGGCGTAACAATTTCGCCAATGCCTTCTGGGCGCGCGGCAACGCCTGGTTCACCGTCTCCGCCATCGAACTGTACGACATCACCAAGTCAAACAGCGCGGCCATGCGCATGATCCGCTCCGCCTGGCAGGATCAGGTCCTGGCCCTGTGGAAACTTCAGCGTGTCAACGGCCTCTTCACCACCCTCATCGATGTGGAGGAGACCTACTGCGAGACCAGCGCCACCGCCGGCATCGCCTACGGCGTCATCAAGGGCGTCCGCCTCGGCTGGCTGCCGGAGGAGAAATACACCGACATGGGCATGCTCTCCGCGCGCGCCGTCCTTGACCAGATCGACGAGACCGGCGCCGTCCAGGGTGTTTCCGGCGGCACCGGCATGGGGCACACGCTCCAGCACTATAAAGACATCATCGTTACCCCCACTGCTTACGGTCAGGGCCTCACCTTCCTGATGCTGACCGAACTCATGCTGAAAGGAGACTGATCCCCGTGAAAAGCGCCGAACGCATTGCCTTGTACGGCCAGGGCAAAGAGTATCGCCGCCGCCTGCTCGCGGATGTCATTCGTGACCGTTGGCTGTACCTGTTGCTTCTGCCCGGATTTATCTACTTCATCCTCTTCAAGTATGTTCCCATGTGGGGCGTGGTCATCGCCTTCGAAAACTATGTCCCCTACGACGGCGTTTTTGGGTCCCAGTGGGTCGGGCTCAAGTGGTTCCAGTATTTCTTCAGTAACAAAGCCTGGACCCGTTACCTGGGCAACACCCTGATCCTCAGCCTCCTCAACATCGTGTTCTACTTTCCGGCGCCCATCATTCTGGCGCTGCTCCTCAACGAAGTACGTTCCGTGAAGTACAAAAAGCTGGTGCAGACCTTCCTTTATGTGCCTCACTTCATCTCCATCGTTATCGTGGTCTCCATCACGCTGGTCATGTTCTCCTCCGGCGGTATCGTCTATCGCCTCACGGAGCAGCTCCTGGGCCATCCCATCAAGTATATGACGGATCCCAATCTCTTCCGTGGCATGATCATCGGCCAGACCATCTGGAAAGAGACCGGTTGGGGCACGATCATCTTCCTCGCCGCCCTCACCAATGTCGACACCCAGCTCTATGAAGCCGCGATGGTCGATGGCGCCGGCCGTTTCCGCCGCCTGTGGCACATCACCCTGCCCGCCATCCGCTCCACCATCGTGCTGATGCTGATCCTGCGTATGGGCAGCGTACTCGATACCGGCTACGATCACCTGATCCTGATGGCCAACTCCCTGAACCGCAAAGCCTCCCAAACGCTGGACGTCTTCGTTTACCAGCAGGGTCTCCAGCAGGCGCAGTACTCCTACGCTTCGGCTGTTGGTCTCATGAAGTCCATCGTTTCCATTATCCTGGTCGTTTCTTCCAACAAGATCGCGCATCTGATGGGCGAAGAAGGACTGTACTGAGAAAGGAGGTCTCCCTATGTCACAGGTCGTTACCACTCCCGACGGGAAACGTGAACTGCATAAAATGAAGATCTCCTCCGGTCCCGTTGCGGTCTACCGCTCCGCCGGCAATGTCATCTTCGATGTCATCAACTATATCCTGCTGGGTGCCATCGCCATCACGACGCTGCTCCCCTTCATCTACATCATTGGCGCCTCCTTCGCCACGGAGTATGAACTGGCCACCCGGCCCATGTTCATCATCCCGCATGATGTATCCACCGCGGCCTACGAGTATATCTTCTCGTCCAACCGTATTCTGAAGGCCTTCGGCAACAGCGTCTTCATCACCGTGTGCGGTACGCTGATCAACCTGTTCTTCACGGTCACCATGGCCTACGCTCTGTCCAAGACCCGCCTGCGCGGCCGTAACTTCTTCCTCAACATGGTCATCGTTTCCATGTTCTTCTCCGGCGGCATGATCCCCGGCTACATCGTCAATGCCAGCTGGTACGGCCTGAAGGACACCTACTGGGCGGTCCTGATCCCCGGTGCCATCAGCGCCTACAACATGATGATCGTCAAAAACTTCTTCCAGGGCATTCCGGCCGAGCTGGAAGAATCCGCCAGTTTGGACGGCTGCACGGACATCGGGGTCCTGCTCAAGATCGTTCTTCCCCTGTCCCTGCCTGTGCTGGCCACCTTCGGCCTCTTCTACGCGGTCGGTCACTGGAATGCCTACTTCGGCGCCATGATCTACATGACCGGTGCCCGTGAAAAGTGGCCCCTGCAGGTGTTGCTGCGCGAGATCATCATCATGGCCAACGCCACCGCCGGTGAAATGTCCAACTTGGATCCCGATTTCGTCCAGCCGCCGGAGCAATCCGTCAAGATGGCCGTCATCGTGGTCTCCACCGTCCCGATCATGTGTGTCTACCCCTTCCTGCAGAAGTATTTCGTGAAGGGTGTCATGGTCGGTGCCCTCAAGGGCTAAACAAAGGCTTTTCTCGGTCCCAGAGACCGATGAGCAAATATTAAAGGAGGAATACCCAAATGAAGAAACTGCTCGCTCTCGTTTTGGCCGCGATCATGGCGTTCTCCGTCATGAGCTTCGCGACCGCCGAAGCCGCGGAAGAGCCCTTCGTGCTCTCCGTCATGCTCCCCGACTTCTACACGGATGTTGAATTCGTGCGTGAAGGCAACCCCCTCCTGGACTACATTCAGGAACAGACCGGCGTGAAACTGGACATCCAGTTCCAGGCCAACTCCAGCTACGGTGACATCCTGGCCACCACGCTGGCGACCCCCGATTCCATGCCCAACCTGATTTCCTTCACCGGCCGCGACAACACCTTCGTGCAGAATGTCAACGCCTTCTGGGATCTGACTCCCTATGTCTTCGACACCGAGACCTATCCCTGGCTCGCCAACGAAGCCGGCCTGAACATCCACAAGGCCACTGCCGTTGACGGCAAGGTGTACGGTGTGTTCCGTTCCCGCGCCTTCCCCCGCGCCGGTATCTACTATCGTAGTGATATCGCTGCCCAGGTCGGCATCACCAAGGAACCCGAAACCATCGAAGAACTGACCGCCCTGGCGGAAGCCCTGGCTGGCTATTCTGAGGACACCTATGCCCTGAACATGGTCGGCAACTACACCGCCGGCACCATCAACGTAATCACCGTCGCCATGGGCGCCCCCAACACCTGGGGTGTGGACGAAAATGGCAATGTGTATCCCGCTCATGAGTCTCCCGCTTACCTGGAAGGCCTGAAGTGGCTGCGTCACCTGTACGAAATCGGCGGCATCGACCCCGACTTCGTCACCGTGAATTCCAGTGACTGGGACAACATCGAACGCACCGGCAAAGCCTTCATGCGCTTCGACTGCAACGATAACGCTCACCGTCAGCAGGAATGGTTCGAAGCTAACGAAGGCGTGACCGAGCAGATCTTTGAAGAACTCATCGGCCTGAAGAAGGCGGATGGCTCCATCACCTGCTGGCCCCAGAACGCCGGTTATGCCGGACTGATTGCCGTGACCAAGACCGTGAAGGAAGAAGACCTGCCCAAGGTCATGAAATTCCTTGACTGGTGCAACTCTCTCGATGGTCAGCTGGTCCTCAACGCCGGTCTCGAAAACGTGACCTTCTGGATGTGGTCTGACGGCACCCGTCACACCTATCCCGAAGATGTCGCTGGCGATTCCGAAGAAATGGTTGCCAAGCAGAATGAATACACCGACAAGAGCCTGACCCTGCAGGGCAGCCTCAACCAGCTGGGTATGGGCGTTCCCGGCGATCTGACTCTTGCCAATTATCCCGTCGCTTCCAGCCCCCTGCGTGACGAATACGCTGCCAACAACATCGAATTCGCCAAGTATGCCGTGCTGAATCCCTGCGCGACCTTCACCAGCGAAACCTACACCGCGTTTGGCTCCACCCTCGACACCCTGCTGTCCGACGCTGCTGTGCAGTTCATCTCCTGCGTCATCGACGAAGACGAACTGAAGAGCATCTGGGAACAGTGGTCCGAAGAAGGCGGCGAACAGATCAAGGCTGAATACACCGCTGCCTATCAGGCTGCCAACGCTCAGTAATCTTTACCCTAACCCGGGGCTGCCGACACCGGCAGCCCCTTTTTCCAAGTAATCTATAGCTATGTTAAGTCTCGTAACACCAACGTCTGTCTTGGCTCCCCCCTTTGGGGGGAGCTGTCGCCTCCGGCGACTGAGAGGGCGCGTTCAGTAAACACTTCCCGTTAAAGTTCATGTAAGGAGGTCCGGAGCCCCACGCTCCGCGAAAAAAAACGATGAATAAAGTCTATTGCTGTTTCCCGGAGGGAAAACATAAAGCCCTCACCATGAGCTATGATGACGGGCGTCTTGCGGACCGCCGTCTGGTGGAGATCTTCAACCGCTACGGCATCCGTGGTACCTTCAATCTCAACAGCGGTATCTTCAGCGATCCCGACCGTGTCCAGCCCGAAGAGATCAAGACCCTTTACACCGGGCATGAAGTGGCCTGTCACACCGTGACCCATCCGACCATTGCCCGCTGTCCCCTGCCCGAGGTCGCCGAGGAGGTCCTGCAGGACCGTCGCGCGCTGGAAGCCATCGTTGGCTATCCCGTTCGCGGTCTCGCCTACCCCAACGGCTCCCTGTCAAACGACATCGAAAAGCTCCTGCCTCTCTGCGGCGTCCGCTACGCCCGCGTTGTAGGCTCCTCCGAATCCTTCGCCATTCCGGAAGACCCCTGGCGTTGGCAGGCCACCTGTCACCACAACAACCCCAGACTGATGGAGTTGGGCGAACAGTTCCTCGGCCTGTTCAAAAAGCAGTATCTTTACCTGATGTATGTCTGGGGCCATAGCTATGAATTCAACGACCGCGACAATTGGGACCGCATCGAGGACTTTTGCCGCCTCATGGGCGGCAAGGACGATATCTGGTACTGCACCAATATCGAGCTGATGGATTGTCTGGATGACTTTGCCCGTCTCCAATTCGCTGCCGATAACAGTTTTGTTTACAATCCCAATGCCCGCGACGCGTGGATCAGCGTAGGCGGCAATATCGTCCGCATCCCCGCCGGCGAGACTGTCACCCTGTAACATACGAAAGAAGGCTTTCACCATGATCGAATACAAAGATTCCATCACCGGCTACACCTGCCGCCGCTGGGCGGAAGGCCCCGACCGTCATGCCAAGCTGTATTTCACCTGTGAGAACTTTTCCACCGATGACCGCTATTTCTTCTTCATGCAGGCCGATCCTTCCGGCCGTGACGGCGGCGGATGCTGCTGGCGCGCCGATGTGAAGACCGGCGAATTGAAGCAGGTCACCGACAAAACTTTCGGTTTCGCCACGGACCGTTTCCGTAATGTCGGCTACACCTGCAAAAACGGTAACGAAGTCTGGGAAGTGGATCTGGAGACCCTGGCGGGAAAGAAGATCGGCGATCTGCCCGCAGGCGGCCAGATCACCGGCCACCTGACCGCGTCCAACACCGGCCGTCTGGCCTGCAGCTATCACCTGGCCAACAAGATCTACGCCCTGGTGATCCTGGATCCCGGCAAGGAAGCCGAAATCGTCTATCAGACGGACTTCCGTCTCGGCCATGCCCAGATCTGCCCCACCGATGAAAACCTGATCTTCTACATTCATGAGACAGAGGGCGACGCTTTCCAGCGCACCTGGATGTTTGATGTCAAGGAGCGTTATGTGCGCCCCTATTATGTCGAGCATCCCAACGAGTGGATCACCCACGAAGTCTGGGCCGCCGACGGCAGCGAGATGGCTTTCATGAAGCTGCCCGGACATATCATGATTGGTGATAAGGACGGACGTCATTTTGACGAGGCGGCATGGAGCGAACAGTTGCTTCATCCCTGCATCAGCCGGGACCGGAAATGGATCTGTGCTGACCGCATTTCTTACCTGGGCGCTACCGTTCAGGAAGGCGTCGTGCTCGTGGAGCGCGCCACCGGCAAAACCAAGCTGATTGTGACCACCGGCTCCTGCAAGACCGGTGCGGACCATCAGCATCCCTCCTTTGACCGTGCAGGGAATACCATCCTGTTCAACAATCCCGACGAAAATGGCATCGCGCAGGTCTGCACCATTGACCTTGAACAGGTCAGAAAGGACTGGTAAGACACTATGGCTACGATCTGGATCATCGGTGACAGCACCGTGGACAATAACAAGCCGCCTTTCCGCGGTTGGGGCTGGGCACTTCCGGAATATGTACGCGAAGGCATTACTGTCTCCAATCATGGGCTCAGCGGCACCAGTACCAAATCTTTTTGGGATCAGAAGCTTTTTGAGCCCATTGAGGCCGGTATGCAGGCAGGCGATCTCCTGCTGATCCAGTTCGGCCATAACGACGAGAAAGAGGACGAGGAGCGCCATACAGACCCGGATACGACCTACACGGAGAATCTGAAGCGTTATTGCGATATCGCCATCTCCAAGGGCGCCACGCCCGTCCTGATGACGCCCGTTTCACGTCGTTTCTTCCTCGATGACGGGATCAATATGCTCTACACCCACGGCGAATATCCCGGCGCCGTCCGCCGTCTCGCCGCCAAGGAAGGCATCGCCCTCTGCGATCTGAAGCAGCTTTCCCGCGACCTCTATCTGCGTCTGAAAGCTGATCTGACCGAGAAACTGTTTGTCGTTCTCGAAAAAGGCGAACACCCCGATTTCCCCGACGGTCACGTTGACAAGACCCACTTCAACGCCGTCGGTGCCGCCATCATCGCCCGCCTCGTCGCCGAGGATCTCCGCAAGGATCCCCGTTTCAAAGAGTTCTTTATTTGAGAGGTACCCATGCCCGACATTACATCTTTAGACCGCAATTTTGCCACGCCTGACATCGTGGAAGCCGATCGCATCTGGCGCGACTGCCGTCAGTCCCCCTTCCGCGTATACGGGCTGACCTATGAGGAAGGCCGTTTTGTCCGCCTGCCCCTTTCCGTAGCCCGCGGCGTCTCCTCCGGTGTGGAAAACCTGGCCGGTCACACCGCAGGCGGTCGTCTCCGCTTCATCACAGACTCCCCGTTCGTCGCCATCCGCGCCACCATGGACCGCATCAGCCGTATGCCGCACTTCGCCCTTTCCGGCGTCGCCGGCTTCGACCTCTATGTCGGTCCGGACTACACCGGCACCTTTATGCCCCCCTTTGACATGCAGGATGGCTATACCTCCGAGATCCGCTTTGGCGATTCCCGCGAGCGGGAGATCACCATCCATTTTCCCACCTACAGCGGCGTCCAAAGTCTCCTCATCGGTCTCGCGCCGGAGGCTTCCCTGCAGGCTGCCCCGGAGTACATCTCTTCTCTGCCGTTTGTCACCTACGGTTCCTCCATCACGCAGGGCGGTTGCGTCTCCCGGCCGGGCAACTGTTATCAGAATATCCTCTCCCGCCGTCTGTCGCTGGATCACGTCAATCTCGGTTTCGCCGGCAATGCCCGGGGCGAACTTCCCATGGCGGAGTACATATCCCGTTTACCGATGAACGCTTTCGTCCTGGACTACGATCATAACGCCCCGACCGCTGAATTCCTTCAGGCGACCCATGAGCCTTTCTTCCATGTCATCCGTGAGGCGGCTCCGGATCTTCCCATTCTGATCCTTTCCCGCCCCAAGGCCAACCTTTCCGATGTGGAAAAGCAACGCCGCGATATCATCCGTGCCACCTTTGAGCACGCGTCCGCTTCCGGCGACTGTTCCACTTTCTGGATCGATCTTTCTGAGTCCCTCCGCGATTTCTGCGGCAACGATGGCACCGTGGACAACTGTCATCCAAATGACCTTGGCTTCTTTGCCATGGCCCGTGCCCTTGAGCCCTGGTTCCGTTCCCATGTTCTCTGAGGATCTTCTCCTTTTTCCTCCGGTACCGCGCAAATACAGGCGCGGTACTTTCTTTTTCGTCCCTAACGTGTTATCATGGTTCCGTTCATTCATAAGGAGGGATTCCCCATGAATCTCATCATTCCCAAAGATTACAACCCGGTACTCGATCTCCGGGATACCGAAATCGCCATCAAGCTGGTCAAGGACTTTTTCGAGACCGAGCTCAGCAAGGCCCTCAACCTGACGCGTGTTTCCGCGCCCATTATGGTCACGCCCGAAAGCGGCCTGAACGATAACCTCAACGGCGTCGAACGTCCCGTTTCCTTTGACGTGCTCGAAACCGGCCAGCAGGTCGAGATCGTCCATTCTCTGGCGAAGTGGAAGCGTCAGGCCCTGAAGACCTACGGCTTCAAGCCCGGCGAAGGTCTGTACACCGACATGAACGCCATCCGTCGCGACGAGATGACCGATAATATCCATTCCATCTTTGTGGACCAGTGGGACTGGGAGCGCATCATGTCCCCCGATGAGCGGAATATCGATTTCCTCAAGGATATTGTCAACAAGATTTATCACACCTTCCGCAAGACCGAGGGCTACGTTTGCGCCAACTATCCCCATATCCGTCCCGAACTGCCCGAAAAGATCACCTTCATCACCTCTCAGGAGTTGGAGGATCGCTATCCTTCTCTTTCCGGCAAAGAGCGTGAATATAAGGCTGCCAAAGAATACGGTGCCGTGTTCCTGATGCAGGTCGGCGGTGTCCTGCGCAGCGGTGCCATCCATGATGGCCGCGCGCCTGACTATGATGACTGGTCTTTGAATGGCGATATCCTGCTCTACGATCCGCTGCTCGACATTTCCCTCGAAGTCAGCTCCATGGGCATCCGTGTAGACCCGGAGACCCTGCGCAAGCAGCTCAAGATCCGCGGTTGCGAAGAGCGTGCCGAGCTTCCTTTCCAGAAAGCCCTGCTGAACGGTGAACTGCCGCAGACCATCGGTGGCGGTATCGGTCAGAGCCGTATGTGCGTCTACTTCCTCCGCAAAGCCCATGTCGGCGAAGTGCAGGCCAGCCTTTGGCCGAACGATGTGCAGGAAGCCTGCCGCAAAGCCAATATCCGTCTTCTGTAATTCAAAAAGTGGCAGGGAGTTGTTCTCTGCCACTCATTTTATAAGGAGGTCCTTCACATGATCCGCAGACAAAGCGAAATGATCCGCGACAGCAAATGTATCCGTAACGGCATCGGCAATACCGATATGCTCCAGTTGCTGAACGGTCCGGACGAAATGTACGCCAAAGGCCGCATGTTCAATGTCATGACCCTCGCGCCCGGCAACTCCATCGGCGAGCACACCCACAGCGGCGACAACGAGATCTTCTATTTCCTTTCCGGCACCGGCACCTACAATGACAACGGCACCCAGGTTTCCATCGGTCCCGGCGATGTCGCGGTCTGCAACGATGGCGAACTTCACAGCCTCGTGAACGACGGTCCCGAGCCTCTCGTTTTCATCGCGTTGATCCTCTATTCATAAAAAATTAGCTATGGCATTTACGCCATAGCTGATTTTTTAGGGTACAGGGTGAAACCTTATCCATAGGGAAGGGGCTTACCGCCCGCTTCAAGCCGCACACTAATCCAAGCAGCAGCAGTGGCAGCTGCTGTGACAGGGGACGATTCTGCGTCATAGTAGCCTGTGGAGGTGACACAGAACCGTCCCCTGTCACGTTCCCAATAAGCAAGGGGTCCGGGGACCAGTCCCCGAAAAGCAGTGCAGGCAGCAGCCTGCTGTATTCCAAAGGCGAAGCCTTTGGCCGCCCCACTACAAAACTGCCCCTTTCCCCCGCACCGTGAAGGGGGTATAGGGTCCTTGTGGTCGGAGGC
>JAZUFB010000094.1:0-37300 GCA_045640475.1 Clostridia bacterium | reverse complement strand
GCATCTTCCCCAAAGAAGATATGCTTGGCGTAGATCTGGTGATCCCGGATGTTGCTTATCTAGTGGAAAACCAGGATAAGCTGCGGGGTTATCTGTTTACCCATGGACATGAGGATCATATCGGTGCAACACCCTATATCCTGCAGCAGGTCCCTGCACCGCTGTATGGTACCAAGCTGACCCTGGCGCTGGTGGATCTGAAGTTGAAGGAATACCGTGTGGATAATATCCCGATGCACGTGATCAAGCCGCGGGATACGATCCAACTGGGCAAGTTCACCTGCCAGTTTATCCATGTGAGCCATTCCATCGCCGGCGCGTGCGCCATTGCCATCACCTGCCCGGCCGGCACGGTGATCGTCAGCGGTGACTTTAAAGTGGACTACACCCCCATCGACGGTCAGGTGACCGACTTGCAGACCTTTGCCCGCTATGGCGAACAGGGCGTTCTGGCGCTGCTGTGCGAATCCACGAACGTGGAACGCAGTGGCTATACCATGAGCGAACTGAAGGTTGGCGAGACCTTTGACAAGATGTTTGCCCGCGCGGACGGACGCGTGATCGTGGCTATGTTCGCCAGCAATATCCACCGTATGCAGATGATCGTGGACAACGCGATCCGGTATGGCAGAAGAGTCTGCTTTATCGGCCGCAGCATGGTCAATGTCAGCCGTGTGGCAATGTCCATCGGTGAGCTGCAGATTCCGGAAGGCTATCTGATCGACATGGACGCGCTGGACGATTATCCGGATAACGAGATCCTGGTGATGACAACGGGAAGCCAGGGCGAGCCGATGGCCGGCCTGACCCGTATGGCTTACGCGGAACACCGCAAACTGCAGATCCGTCAGAGCGATATGGTCATCATCTCCGCGACGCCTATCCCCGGAAACGAGAAATTCATCAGCCGTGTGATCGACCAACTGTACCGTTGCGGCGCGCAGGTCGTATACAGCGCGATGGCTGAAGTACACGTATCCGGTCATGCCTGTCAGGAAGAATTGAAGCTGCTCCACACGCTGGTGCACCCGAAGTACTTTATCCCCGTACACGGTGAATACAGAATGCTGTGGCAACATGCCGTACTGGCTGAGTCTTTGGGTATCCCCGGCCAGAATATCGTGATCCCTGAAATGGGTCAGGTCATCGAAATGACGGAGGACGAACTGAGCCTTGGCGAACAGGTGCCGACCGGCGGGATCCTGGTGGACGGTCTGGGCGTTGGCGATGTTGGAAACGTGGTGTTGCGTGACCGCAAGCATCTGAGCCAGGACGGTCTGCTGATCGTTGTACTGGCGATCGACCGCGACGAAGCAAGACTCATCAGCGGGCCCGATATTGTCAGCCGCGGATTTATCTTTGTGCGTGAAAACGAAGACATCATCGATAACACGCGGGAACTTGTGCGTGAGATTTTGGCCGCCAACAGTCTGGAGGGCGAGAACTGGCCGGATCTTAAGAATCTGATCAAGGACGAGGTACATCGCTACATCTTTGAAAAGATCAAGCGCAACCCGATGATCCTGCCGATCATTCTTGATGTTTGAGACAAAACCGTCTATAATTTGGGGAGCAGGGATGACACTCTGCTCCCCATTCGTTTCTTTTGGTGAAGGAGGGTGCCTTTATGGATTATTCATCTGCTTATGCTCTGGCCGGAACCATCCGGGACAGCGAAGAATATCAGACTTATCACGCCCTGAAGGAACAGGTGATGAGCGACGAAACGACCGCCGCACTGGTGCGGGAATACCGCAAGCTTCAGGTTGAGCTTCAAATGGTGAGCCTCAACGGCGGACAACCGAACGCGGAGGATATGCAACGCTTTTCGGGTATCTCCACCCTTCTGTTTTCCAAGCAGGAAGTGAGCCAGTTTCTGCTGGCGGAGATGCGGATGCAACAGATGCTGGGGGATATCTTCAAAATCGTGACCGAAGCCGCGGATATCGAAGTCGCACTTCCGGGAATGTAAATACGCGGGGGATGCGTGAATGAGCCAGAACAATAAAGAAGAAAAAGACTATACCTATCGGACGATGCGTGAGGAACGCGAGTACGGCTTTTACTGGTACAGTGCACTGTGGAAGGTACTGCGCCCCGTGCTGGTCGGCCTGACGGTATTTGTGGCAGTCTGCGGGCTGTTGTATTCCGGATGGAACCTGATGTATGACAACTGGTTTGGGCCGGTGGACCCTGAAAACCCGGAAGAAAGCATCTTTACGATCACCTCGGGCGAGAGCCTGACCCGTGTGGCCAATAACCTCGAAAACGCCGGACTGATCCACAATCACAGTGTTTTCAAGTATTACTGTGACTTTGCCGGTATGGGCCAGAAGATCCAGATCGGCACCTATTCGCTGAACAAAAGCATGACGATGGCCCAGATCGCCGACCGGTTGACTACCGGCGACGGCAATCCCATCGTGAGAAAGATCACCCTGATTCCGGGACAGTCCGTGGAGGAATTTGCGGAGAGCCTGAAGAGTAAGGGCGTGCTTGCCGACACCTCTGTTTTCCTGGAAAAATGCCGGACAGGAAAGGACTTTAGCGACTATTACTATATAGACGAAGTGCTGAACAGCAAAAATGCCGGACAAAGACGCTATGTACTGGAAGGCTATTTGGCTCCGAATACTTATGAAGTATATACCGACGCCTCCGAGGATGACATCATCCGCAAACTGCTGAGCCAGACTGAGGCCGTTTTCCCGGTTGAATATCAGGAACGGGCGGAAGAACTGGGCCTTGGCATGGACGGTATCCTGACCCTTGCAAGCCTGATTGAAAAAGAAGCCAAGGCAGACGACTTCGCGAAGGTGAGCGCGGTGTTCCACAACCGCCTGAAGGCCAAGATGAAGCTGCAAAGCGATGTTACGGTCCACTATGTGACCGGTATCCGTAAAATGGCCCTCGGAAACAGTGACCTGAACACGGAAAGCCTGTATAACACCTATCTGCATGAAGGACTTCCGCTGGGACCGATCTGCAATCCTTCTCCGAATGCCGTCCGTGCGGCGCTGTATCCGGATGAGACCTATGTTGCGGAAAAGTATCTGTATTTCTGCGCGATGGCACCGGAAAGCGGCCAGCTGTATTTCTCCCGCACCCTGCAGGAACATGAGCAGGCCGTGGCCGCCTATGCGCCCTTGTGGCAAAAATATGATGAAACCAGGGGGATCCAGTAAATGCGCGTACCGGAACTTCTGAGCCCCGCCGGGAATATGGAGTCGCTTGAGGCGGCTATCCACTTTGGCGCGGATGCCGTATATGGCGGCATGAAACGCTATGGCCTACGCGCGTTTGCGGGGAACTTTGGCCCGGATGAACTGGCGGAGGCTGTAAAAAAAGTTCATCAGGCCGGGAAAAAGTTCTATGTGACCATGAATGTCTATCCCTTTGACGATGAGATGGACGGTTTTGTCGAAGCGGCGAAGAGCGCGCTGGAGACAGGCGTTGACGCGGCAATCGTTTCGGACCCGGGGGCCATCGTGACCCTGCGGAAAAAGGTGCCGGAGCTGCCGGTCCATGTGAGCACGCAGGCGAACACACTGAACACGCCCACCGCGGAACTGTACCGCGATCTGGGGTGCGAACGGGTGATCCTGGCACGCGAGACCGGACTGGAGCGCATCCGGCGGATGAAAGAGAATCTTGGGGAAACGATCCAGATCGAAACTTTTGTCCACGGGGCCAGCTGTATGGCTTATTCCGGCCGATGCATGCTGTCCGCTGTGCTGACGGGGCGAAGCGGAAACCGCGGCGCCTGCGCGCAGCCCTGCCGCTGGGAATACGCGGTAGTGGAAAAAAGGCGCCCGGGCGAATATATGCCTGTAGACGAGGATGAAAACGGAACCTACCTGTTTTCTGCCAAAGACCTGAATCTGATGCCTTATCTGGCCGAACTGCGGGACGCGGGCGTCAGCAGTTTGAAGATCGAAGGCCGTATGAAGACGGAGTACTATGTGGCGGTAGTGACCGGGGCTTACCGCCGGGCACTCGACCTGCTGCGGGAGGAAAGCGACGGGGCGTTCCGACAGGCGCTGCCGGAGCTGCTGGATGAATTGAAAAACGCCAGCCACCGGGAAAGCGACACGGGCTTCCTGCTTGGAAAACCGGAGAATCCGGGCGGCGCGGAGGGCTTCCATCAGGAAAGGGAATATACGGGCCGCGTTGTGGAAAAACATGAAGACGGGACAGCGTCCATCCTGCTTAAGAACCGCTTTTATGCCGGCGACGCGCTCGAAGTGATGACACCCGGCGGAATCGTGTCCATGACGGCAACTCCGTTTGTGCGGGAAAAGACCGGTGAAACGCTGGACACGCTCGGGATCGCCGGAGAAATCATCCGTATGGCGATGCCGGAATGTGTGACAAAAGGTGATATGCTGCGCGGACAGGTCCGAAATCATCGGAAATGATCTTTTGAAATGTTGCAAGGCGTACAAGATTGTGATAATCTTAACATAGTTGTTATGAGAACCTTTGGAATCTGAACAGGGAGTGGAATGTATGGCTGGACATGTTTCTGACGCGGTGATCCGTCGTTTGCCCGGATATTATCGTCATTTGAGAGAACTGGAGGAGGAAGGTGCCGTCCAGATCTCCTCACAGGAATTGGGTGAACGGATGCATCTGACCGCGTCCCAGATCCGGCAGGATATCAACTGCTTTGGGGGATTTGGACGTCAGGGATATGGCTATCCCGTGCATGAACTGAAGGAAAAACTGGGCGAGATCCTCGGGATCGACCGGAAGCATCGGATGATCATCATCGGCGCGGGCCGCATCGGTCTGGCCGTGGCCAACTATGCCAGCTTCTCCCGCGAAGGCTTTGAGACGGTGGCCATGTTCGACACGGATCCCAACAAGGATTGCGGAAACGGCAAAACTGTGCCGGTATACAGCATAGACGAACTGGAAAAACGGGTCCCCGAACTGAATGTGTCTATTGCGGTGCTGGCCCTGCCCGCACAGGCAGCGCAGGAAACGCTGGACAGACTGTATGCCTGTGGCGTGAGAGCCATTTGGAATTTTGCACCCCTGGATCTTAAGCATCCGGAAGATATGGAACTGGTCAACGTACACTTGAGTGATACCTTGCACATTCTGAGCTATAAAATGGCCCAGCATCAGGAATAAAGGAGAAACGAATGGCTCCACACAAGATCAGGATCCTTGGAAGAGAAGAAGATGACGGACTGTTTGGTCCGGAGGACCGCTGCAGGGAAGAAGACACCTGGAAGCGGCCTTCTTCATCTTTGCCCGGCAGACAGCCTCTTGGCCGCGATGCCGGATTGCGTGCGCGGGACGCCTATGACCGCGAACGGGAGGAAGAATCTGCCCGCTGGCAGGAACGGACGGTCCGGGTAAGCAGAGAAGACAATAGCCGCCGTGAGAGCGTGCGTGTACGCGTATATGATGAGTTTGACCGCTATCAGGCCTGTGAACAGGCGGGAAACCGACCGGTATATAAGCGGGAAGTGAAACATAAAGGATTGTGGATCACCCTGATCGTGCTGTGCCTGATGATGCTGACGGCGATGGTGCTGTTTGTACTGCCCCAACTGACTGGCGTCCGCTATCGGTTTTTGCCTAATCTGGCCTTTGCCAACGGAAGCGTGATATCGCTGGACAATCAACGTTTTGACCAGTATCAGCGGGATCGTGCGGAGATGTATACCGGCAGGATCTATCCCGGAGTGTATATCGATGGGGTGAGTGTCGGGGGCATGACCCGGGAGGAAGCCATCGCAACGCTGGACGGCGGGCAGGAAGTGGCGCAGGAGCAGTTTTCACTGTCTGTGACCATTGGCAACAAGATCTGGTACATTACAAATGAGACCGTGAAAATGTTCCGGAATACGGAAGAAGTGGCTTCCATGGCACTAACGGTAGGCCGGGAAAACAGTGCGGAAACGCTCAATACCTCGCTGACGCCTTTTCAGGAACGGAGAAACCGGATCCGCGAATTGAAGAGCGAACCTGTGAATTTCACCACGGTCGTTTCGTACGACCGGCAGGCACTGAAAGCCCAGGCAGAGGCAATCGCGGCTTTTGTGAACCGGGATCCGGTGAACAGCACAGTGACCAGTTTTGACTTTACGACCCATACCTTCACCTTCAGCGAGGATCAGCCTGGGGCACGGGTGGATGCGGAGGAACTGTACGGGAAACTGGCAGCATTGCTGGATCAGGCTGACTATTTCGGTGCGGTGACCATTATTCCGGAAAAGGTGCTGGCGGATGTGACCCGGACCGAACTGATGAACAGCTTCCGTAAGATCTCCACCTATACCACCAAGACCACCAGCAACAAGAACCGGAATACGAATATCAACCTGAGCGCCCAAGCCATCAGCGGGTCGACTGTGATGCCGGGCGACATCTTCTCCTTTAACGGTGCTACAGGCGAGCGGACTGTGGCCAAGGGATACAAAGAGGCTGCCGCCATTTCCGGCGGGCAAAGCAAGGACGAGGTCGGCGGCGGTGTGTGCCAGACCAGTTCGACCCTGTTCAACGCGGTGGCACGCGCGGACCTGGAAATCCTGGAACGCAATCCTCACGCGTGGCCAAGCAGCTATGTGGAAAAAGGCCTGGACGCCACTGTCAACTGGCCCGGATTGGACTTCAAATTCCGCAACAACAAGGATTATCCGATCTTTATCATCGCGGAATATCACGATCAGCACGTGACGGTGGATCTGTACGGCATGAGTCTTGGCGCGGATCTGACCATTGAACTGGAGAGCGAAACGACCGAGGTGATCCCGCAACCGTCCGGAACCAACTATGTGCTGAACACCTCCCTGAAACCCGGCGAGAGCAAAAAGACCGTAACCGGACGCAAAGGCTACAAAGTGGACACCTATAAGGTTTGGTATCAGGCCGGCAAGGAGATCAAGCGGGAACTGCTGTTCCACTCGACTTACAAGGCCTATCAGGAGACGGTTGAATACAATCCGCGATAACAAAAGGCGTCAAAAAAAGGAACGCTTTGTGTGAAGGCGCTCCTTTTTGTTTGCTTTTCTGTCAGCGATGGAGGAATACTTTGAGTGTTTCCGGAATGGTCTGATGCAGAACGGTGGTGGGGTCGAAACGGACGGAGCGGAAAGCAAACTGCATGGCAGGGCCCGTGCAGAAAGCGCAGATCAGCGTGCCGATGCCGACGGGACCGCCGAGAAGCCAGCCGATCAGGGTGACGGTGGCCAGAAGGATCATGTTGACGGGGCCGATGGGCAGGGGAAGATGACGTTTGAGGCCTACCAGAAGCGTGTCACGCGGACCGCAGCCGAGGGCGGCCTTCATGTAGAAATACTGGGAATAAACTTCGATCGTGATGCCAAGCAGAAGCATGAGTATGCGGAGTACAAGGCTGGAAGGAGTTTGGAAAAGGTTCAGAGCATTTAGCAGATCCACCGTTTTACCTACGAGGATGGCATCCAGGATCAAGCCGATACCGATGGATTCCTTCATCAGGATATCGATGAGAAGCAGGATCACAGACATGGCAATGGATGCGTTGCCGTACAGGATACCGAGTGTTTTGGAAAGACCGAGACAGAACACATCCCAAGGCGCGGCGCCCAGATCCGCCCGGATCGTGAGCCAAACACCGAAACCGAAAAGGAAAAGCCCCAAAGACGCCAGCAGGACATTGACAAAGATATCACGGGGCGTACGGTTTGACGGGAAAAGTTTCATGGCGGTTTCCTCCGGGAAAATCAAATCTCTGATGAAAATAACAAACAAGAGTATACCTGTCTGAGAGAATCGCGACAAGGGAGGCGGGGGACTTTTTTTGTGTTTTTTCGTCTGTACGTTTCCTGTGTTGAAATGCGCTATGCGATGTGATATAACGGTAAAAACAGACAGAAACAGAATGAGGTGATCTCTTTATGGAAAAGACCTTTGGATGGTGTTTTATCGGAACCGGAACGCTTGCGAAGATCGTGGCGGAACAGATCCTGCCTTCCGGAAGGCATCGAATCGTATCTGTTTACAGCCGGAATGCCGAAAACAGGAAAGCCTTTGCGGAACGGACCGGCGCTTTGGACTGCGCGAGCGCGGAGGAAGCAATCCGTGCGGAAGGCGTGGACGGTGTATATATCGTGACGACGCACACCAGCCATTTTGTTTACACGAAAGCAGCATTGGAAGCGGGAAAACCCGTACTTTGCGAAAAGCCGATGACGGTGAACGCGGAGGAAACAAAGCAACTGTTTTCGCTGGCTCAGGAAAAAAAGCTTTATCTTGCAGAAGCAATGTGGACCTGGTTTTCTCCGATCGCGAACCGTGTGAAAAAATGGCTGGATGACGGGGAATTTGGCGAAATCTGCAAGTTGAACCTGAACGGTCGATTCAACAGCTGGAACTACGCGCCCCGGGTGACCGATCCAATGCAGGCGGGTGGCGCACTGCTGGATATCGGGGTCTACTCTGTTGAATACCTGTACCACCTGCTGGGCAAGCCGGAAAAGGTCACCTGCCGGGGAACCGTGGAGAGCGGGATCGACTGGGAGGAAGAGATCGACTTTGAATGGCCGGACGGGAAAAAGTATTCCACCAGTGCCTCGATCCGGACGGATGATCCGGAAGGCGGCGTGCTGACCATCGAGGGAAGCAAAGCAAGACTTCGGGTCGAACACTATCATTACGCGGACTTTGCCCGGCTTGAAAGAAAGGACGGGACCGCCGACGAGATCCGGGAACGTGGCGACTACCTGAACGAATTTGACCTCGCGGCGGAGGAGATCCGGAACGGCGCGTCTGAAAGCCACTGGGCACCCGTGGATATCACTGTTGGGACCATGGAGATTCTCGATGAATGCCGCAAGCAGATCGGATTGGTGTATCCGTTTGAAAAGTGAAGACTTAACTAATAATTATAAACTATGAACTCGGCACCATAACAAAAAACGCGGGGCAAGAAGCCTCGCGTTTTTGTTGTGGTGCCGGAGGTGGGACTTGAACCCGCACGCTTTTAAGGGCAACGGATTTTGAATCCGCCGCGTCTGCCATTCCGCCACTCCGGCAACGAAATGCATTATAGCATATATATGACATCCTTTGCAAGACAGATTTTTAGGCATGGAATCCGGAAAAGATGGAAAATTGTGCAATTAGATTACAAACATGAAAATTTACGTATTTGCGTAATAGTTGACAAAAAATGGAGAAAACCTTATACTGCATGTTGTAAACGATTGCAATTTATATAGGAGGAATGGAATCGTGGTGAAACTGAAGGATATCGCGGATGCGTGTAATGTGTCTGTGGCAACGGTATCGCGGGCGCTGAACGGCCTTTCCGGCGCACATAGCGAGAAGACAGAGACCATTCGCAAGATCGCTGCTGAAATGGGCTATTATCCGAACGCCGCAGCCAAGGCGCTGAAGACGAACCGTTCCTACAATATCGGTATCCTTTATGAAAACCGGATGAACCACGAGTACTTTTCCATCCTTTTGGACGCTTTGCGCGAAGCAGCGCAGAAACGCGGATATGACCTGACCTTCATCAGCTGTGGGAACGGGGACAACAACTATTACGAGCATGCCAAACGGCGCAATCTGGATGGCGTGGTTGTGATTCAGGCGGATTTCAGCTCCGCGGAAGTGATCCGGCTGGCCACCAGCAATATGCCTACGGTCATCATCGACCACGAGTATGAAGGCTGCGATTGCGTGCTGAACGACAACCGACAGAGCATGGAACAGATCGTGGAGTATGTTTACAGCAAGGGTCATCGTCAGATCGCCTATATCCACGGGGAAGACGGAACGGTGACCCGGAGCCGGACGGCTGGATTCTATAAGGCCTGTGCGGAACACGGTCTGCGTGTGTCCGCTGAATATGTTCAGCAGGGGAGATTCCATAATCCGGATGGATGTGAAAAAGCCATCAGGAACCTGATGAGTCTGCAGAACCCGCCGACCTGTATTCTGTTGCCGGATGATTACAGTTCCTTCAGCGCCCTGCATGTGCTGGAAGAGCTGGGACACAAGGTGCCCGGAAATGTCAGCGTAGTGGGGTATGACGGCATTCGGATCACGCGGATGCTTCGCCCCAGACTGACGACCTATACCCAAAACGCGGAAAAGATCGGTGCTGAGGCAATCAGCCTCCTGCTTGAAACGATCGAACAGCCTTCCGCGCATAAACCAAGACATATTTTTGTAACGGGCAGTATCACGGAGGGAGAAACTCTCCGTCGCCTCTGAAAACGACTGTAAAAATGACATAAAACAGGATATCATGTCCGTCCCCGACAACCTTGGGGACGGACATTTTTTGTGTATATATGCGATTAATTTTTTTCGAAAAAATTGTATCAAATTTGTAACAAACTATTGCAAAAATGGAAAGAATCATGTAAAATCAGAATAACAATCGGGATGAGAGGGTGTTTTCATGGGAAAGCGTATTTTGCTGGTTGATGACGAGCCTTTGATCTTAAAGGGCCTTAAGTATACACTGGAGCAGGAAGGATATGAAACAGAAAGCGCCATGGACGGTGAAGAGGCGCTGAACAAGTTTGAAACGCAGTCTTTCGATCTTGTGCTGTTGGATGTCATGCTGCCCAAACTGGATGGAATCGGTGTATGCCAGCGAATCCGCGAACACAGCGATGTACCGATCATCATGCTGACTGCCAAGGGCGATGATATGGACAAGATCCTCGGCCTGGAATTCGGCGCGGATGATTATATGACAAAACCCTTCAACATCCTTGAAGTCAAAGCGAGAATCAAGACGATCCTGCGTCGTGTGGTCAACACCGGTGTGCAGCAGGAAAGACGTCTCATCCGGATCCATGACATGGAAATCAACCTGATCAAGCGGACTGTTTCTTTGGCCGGACGCGATATCAAGCTGACCGCCAAGGAGTTTGATCTGCTTCAGATGTTTGTGAATAACCGTGGCACCGTGTTCAGCCGTGAACAGATGCTGGAAACCGTTTGGAAGTACGACTACGCCGGAGACGCCCGCACCGTGGATGTTCATATCCGCCGTCTGAGGGAAAAGATCGAACGCGATACCGAAAAACCTGAATTCATCTTCACCAAATGGGGAGTTGGTTACTATTTCACCGATCAGGATTAAAGCCCATCAATGGGGTGGCATCCGCTGGAAGATCCTGCTATCCTTCATCGTGATCGTAGGCGTTTCTTTTGCTGTTGCCGCGGGCAGTCTGACCGGTCTGATAAGTGAATATCTGTATAAGCAGCGCGCCCACGAAGACAGTCTTTCCGCAGAAAAACTGGCAACGGCGGTCGCGCCGCTTTTTCAATTCACACAAACGGCCGAACTGAGCGAGACCCTGAATGAAGCCGCCGAAGATCTTGGCGGCCGTTTACTTGTGCTCGACATGGATGGAAAGGTCCAGTTGGACACCATGAACCGCTTGAGCGGGAGTCGTTTGCCTCTGCCGGAGACACTGGATGTACTGGTGAACGGTATGGATGCCTCATACGGTATCCATCACCTTGAAAACGCGGGACAGCCTGACGCGGGTGAGGGCGGCGCAGAGTATGCTGCCTATAGCGCCGCACGGATCGTAGGTACCCGTGGGAGCCTGGGAACTCTTTTGTATGTGAGCCCGGTTCAGGATATGATCGATTCTCTGAACAAAGTGGAAATGCAGCTGGTGAGGATCTTCCTTGTCGTTGCCCTGGCGGCCATAGCACTGGCCTTTGTGCTGGGACATCTGATCACCAAACCGGTTACGGAATTGAGCCGCACCATGAGCAAGATGGGAAAAGGCGACCTGAGTGTCCGTGTACCTGTCAAGGGCAGTGGCGAACTGCGTGATCTGGCTGTGAACTACAATATCATGGCCAATCAACTGGAAAGCTTGGACAAAACCAGAAGTCAGTTTGTTTCCAACGCCTCCCACGAACTGAAAACACCGCTCACAACCATGAAGATCCTGCTGGAGAGCATGCTGTATCAGGAGGATATGCCAAAGGAACTGCAACAGGAGTTCCTGAATGACATGAACCACGAGATCGACCGTCTGACAAGTATCGTGACGGACCTTCTGTCCCTGTCACAGATGGACAGCCATACCATGACACTGAAAAAAGAGGCAGTCAACCTGACAGAATTGACACGGGAAACCGAAAGATTGCTCCGGCCTATGGCTGATAAACGGAATCAGAGCCTGACGGCGGATGTAATGCCGGATATATGGACGGAAGGCGATCGCAATAAGCTGGCCCAGATTCTGTATAACCTGACAGATAACGCACTGAAATATACTCCGGACTACGGAAAAGTACATATCATGCTGGATATGGACGGCACACATCCCCGGTGGACGGTTTCAGATAACGGGGTCGGTATTCCGGAAGAAGACCTGAAACACATTTTTGAAAGATTCTACCGGGTCGACAAAGCCCGGTCCAGAGATACCGGCGGTACAGGTCTTGGATTGAGCATTGTGCGCCAATTGGTCCACCTGCATGGGGGAACGATCAGCGTGGAAAGCGAGCACGGCAAGGGAACCGCCTTTACCGTATTGCTGAACGCGGGAGGGGAGAAAACAGAATGACACAAATGAATCGTATCTCCCCCCGGAAACACAGGAACCGCAAGATCCTTTGCGCGCTCTTGTGCATATGCCTTTTGCCGGTGCTTGCCTCCTGCGGCGAGAACCGTTACCGTTCCAATGAACTGACTGCCGCCTTTACCGAAGCGGAAACCTCGTATACCGCGCCGGATGGCGATCAGGAAACAGCGGCTGAAACAGAATATATGCTGTATCTGCCTTCCAATGACGGTGTAAGGCTGATGGGACGCAGTGTGTCCCTGATGACGACAGGATCCGAAACTGACGATGCGCTGGCACTGGTCAATGCCCTGTTGAACGCGGAAGCGGACGAGAAGACCAACCGTGTCGGCGGAAACGTTTCCCTGCAGTTATACGGGGACGATCCTGTTGAAGTCAGCAACGGAGTCTGCACGGTCAACCTTGGATCATCGGCCCTGCAACTGGAAAGCAGAGATCTGTATACGTTGGGGCTGGCCATGGCCCAGACGCTGTGCCAGACGGAAACAATTGGCTCTGTCAATCTGCTTGTAGCTGACAGGGCAGTCGGGTTGGATATTTATGAGAACTTTCCGATGGGCAGCTTGATGCCTCGGCCGAATGAAGAGATCCCGACCCTGTGGGATCAGCTGAGCGCACGTATGACACCTGTTGGCGACGATCCGGCCGGAACCCCGTACACCGGATCAGCGACCCTCTTCTTCCCCCTGACAGACGGAAGCGGCATCATGCCGGAAGGGCGTACACTGACTTTTGCGGGACAAACACCGCAGATCCAGGCAGAAGGATTGCTCAACGCCCTGTCGGAAGGCGCCATGTATCTGACGGATATCCCGAAAATGCCTGATCTGGGCTCCCTTCAGACGCATCCACCGCTTGTGACGGAATTAGAAGAAGGTGGGCGGCTGATCACGCTGACTTTCCGGAATGAGTTTGCAAAGGAAATGACTGACATCGGTCTGGACCCGGCGTGTCTGACCTCGGCGGTAGCCTATACGCTGATGACCTATATTCCGGGCGTGACGACCGTCCATGTCCGTTTGGCGGAGAACGAACTGACCGGAATTCGCCAGGCGGAATCAGGAACGGGATTCACCGGCGGACTGTTGAATCGGAAACAACTGACCCCGTGCCTTGTGAGCCGAAAGCTGATCTATCTGACCGACGGAGAAAGCCTGATCCCGGTCAGCCGGGCAATGTCCAGAAAAGAAAGCGGTGTGCCGCGCTCCCTGTTCGCGCTTTTGATGGATGGCGCAACGGAAAGCGAAGAGGCGGAAGGAATTACGGAAACTTTACCGGTCGGGCTTACAGAGGAAAACGTACTGGGAATTGCGTTGGAGGATGACAGACTGCTGATCAACCTGGACGAGCAATTTGCGCAGGAAATCATCCGATTTGGGAAAGATCGGGAACAGATGCTCTGCTACAGTATTGTGAACACACTTTGCAAAAATACCGGTGCCACCAATGTGACCTTCTTCTTTGAAAGTCAGCAAAGGGAATCCCTGGCGGGCTTGATCTACTGGGCGGGACAGTTCCTGTACAATCCTGGGATCGCCGCTGATTCCGCCGGCTAATTATTAACAGTGCGTTCATATTCCTGTAAAAAACTTATTTTATACTGTACCCGAAACCTGAAAGGAGGTTTTGTAAAGATGATGAACAACAAACGGTGGCTCGCTATGATCGCGTTGGCCCTGGTGTGCGTTATGATCGGAACCGGTATCGGAATGACCCGCCCTGTGGCGCAGGCTGAAACCGTTATTATTACCAGTCCCTTTACCGAAGCGGTGACCAAGGTCCGCGACAGCGTGGTGGGTGTGAGCAACTACCAGATGGTGCGCGTGAACAACGGCAACAGCAACAGCTACTACGGCATCAATCCGTTCGACTTCTTTGGATTCGGTAACTTCGGATTCGGCAGCGGATATGGCAATGGCTATGGCTACGGTAACGGTGGCTATGACGGTGGCGCTTCCGAAGAAGTGGAATACGCGACCGGTTCCGGCGTGGTGATCGCGGATGGATTTGTCCTGACCAACTATCATGTGGTGGAAGACGCTTCCGCTCTGAAGATCACTATTGCCGCCGATAACGAAAAAGACGCCAAGACGCTGGACGCGGAACTGGTGGCTTATGACAAGAATCTGGACGTGGCCGTGATGAAGGTGGAAGGCCTGAATCTGCCCGCAGTCGAACTGGGCGACAGCGATACGCTGCAGGTCGGTGACTGGGCAATCTGCATCGGCAATCCTCTGAGCACCAAGTTTGCCGGCACAGTGACTGCCGGTATCGTGAGCGGTTTGGACAGAAGCGTTTCTGAAAGCACCACCACGGATAAATATGGCCGCAAGGAAACCGTGACCAATAAGATGATCCAGGTGGACGCTGCTATCAACAATGGCAACAGCGGTGGCGGTATGTTCAACACCCAGGGCCAGTTGATGGGCATTCCTACGCTGAAATACAGCGGAAGCAGCAGCACGACCGCTTCCATCGAAGGCATCGGCATGTGCATCCCGATCAACTCCGCCAAGCCCATAATCGACATGGCGCTGAGTGGAAACGGAAACGCGCAGGGAACGCAGAATGACGCGGCAAATAACGCTCTGTTTGGCAAGCCCCGCATGGGCGTGACTGTGGCTGCGTTGGATAGCTCCGCCGCTGCTGTACGCGAGGGCGTGATCCCTATGGGTATTTTCGTGAAGGAAGTAGAGGAAAAGGGTCCCGCGGCGAAAGCAGGCATTGAAGTGGGAGATATCATTGTTGACATCGATGACAACGTGATCACCAATGTCAGCCAGATGCAGGAGATCATCGGCGGACACAAGGAAGGCGATGTGCTGAAAGTCAAGGTGTACCGCGTGCCCGGTCTGGCCGATATGAATCTGAACGATGAGATTCCGGATGGCGAATATGTTGACCTTGAATTGACTCTTGCCATCGTGGATGATGTGGCGCAGTAAATTATTCAAAATGATCCTTGGAGCCTTTCCCGTAAGGGAGAGGCTCTTTTTTTACGTACTTGATGATGACAGAAATGGTGAGTATTTGTCCGTATCGGACAACACAGATAATTCGGTCACTTTTTTGCCCAAAAAGGTACTTTTCACAAAATGGAAAGGGGAGTAGAATGAGCATGACCTATTCTGTCCGAGGATATTGAGGAGGTTCACCATGACTGATTTTGTCAGTGCCTGGAACACGGAATCCTTTTTGACTTATCCGGTAGGCCCCTTGGGACTCATCGCCATGCCCGGTACCGAAGAAATGGGCGAGAAAGTCAACAGCTGGCTCAAAAAATGGCGGGATCACACCGAAGATTCTCTGCCTGGAGACATGAGAACCACCCCCGGTATGGAAAGACAGGATTTTTTGATCAATGTTGCCTGCCCACGTTTCGGTAACGGCGAAGGCAAGGGCATGATCAAGGAATCCATCCGTGGCTACGACATCTATATCCTTTGCGATGTCGGTGCCTACAATCTTGAATATGATATGTTCGGACGGCTTGTACCTATGAGCCCGGACGATCATTTCGCCAATCTGAAAAGGATCATCGCGGCTATGAGCGGCAAGGCCAAGCGGATCACCGTGATCATGCCCATGCTGTATGAGGGCCGCCAGCACAGACGCGCGTCCCGCGAAAGCATGGATTGTGCCATGGCGCTGCAGGAGCTGTCCAATTTGGGCGTCAGCAACATCATCACCTTTGACGCGCATGATCCCCGCGTACAGAATGCTATTCCTACGACAGGCTTCGAAAGCATCATGCCCAGCTATCAGATCTTCAAAGCCCTGCTCAAAAAAGACAAGACGCTGAACATCGACAAGGAACACATGATGATCGTTTCTCCCGATGAAGGCGCAATCGACCGCAATATCTTCTATGCTTCCGTGCTGGAACTGGATATGGGTCTTTTCTACAAGAGAAGAGACTATACCCGCATTGTGAACGGACGCAACCCCATCATAGCGCATGAATATCTGGGCGACAGCGTGGAAGGCAAAGATATCTTCGTAGCGGATGATATCCTTTCCAGCGGTGAGAGCGTGATCGACCTCGCTCGTGAACTGAAAAAGCGCAAGGCCAACCGGATCTTTGCGGCGGCAACCTTCGCTCTGTTTACTAACGGATTGGAAACCTATAATAAGGCTTATGAAGAGGGAATTATCGACCGTGTCATTTCCACCAATCTGACCTACCGTTCTCCTGAACTGAAGGCAGCCCCGTGGTTTGTGGAAGCGGACATGAGCAAATATATCTCCTACATCATTGCCACACTGAACCACGATCGTAGCCTGAGCAAACTGCTGACCCCCTATGACAGGATCCACGGTTTGCTGAAGAGATATACCGCAGAACAGGCGGCAGCGGGAATCCGCTTGGTGTAAACCAGAATAAATAAATGCTATGGCGTTTGGGCCATAGCATTTTTTAGTAGCAAGGATTCAGAAAAGTGACTTTATTCCTGCACGACGGTATCGTTTCTTGAAACACCCAGCATGGCGGCCATGAGGCCGTAAGGCTCAGCATACGGGATGAGGGTGAAACGGGAGGGATACTGGGCAATCAATTGGTTCCAAAGTTCCGCAGCGGTCGGAAATGGGCCGGGTTTTCGGGTGGCAGGCTCACAGATCGCGGTGATTTCGGCGCAAAGAGGCGTCAACAGCTGGGTCGGGACGATGATCATAGAAAGATCCGGTTTGCCGTCCACGGTGGCCATCGTGATCCGGGATGTGCAGAAGGACTTCAGATTGGGAAAGGTATCGGGATCCACAGGATAATAGACCGTGGCGGGATCGACCCAGGCATAATGGGTATGTCCGGGATTCCTTTCCTTGCAACGGGCAAGGAAAAACATCGGGTTCAATGCCATCCGGGCGTTGGATTCCTCTTCTGTCAGCTTGCGACTGACAGGCAGACCGTAGGTAGGCAGGTATTCCATTACGTTGGGATGATTCAACTGAACGGTGGGCAGGGTATATTGGTCCGCCAGAAAGATCATAGGGATCTCTTTGAGCGTTGACAGACGGTGGAAATAAACGGAGTTCTCATCCGAGGCATTGTCGGGATGGAACGACGTACGGAGAAACGCGGAAGCACAGAGCAGACTGATCGACCCGCTGGAACGCGTCCACGCGTGGAGTCGGTTACGCGCACGGACCCAAAGCGGGACATGCAATTCCCATGAAAGATCCGCGTTCAGGATCCCTGTACGGGCGTTCCCGTTCACCCAGGGATAGGTTTCCGAAATACCGGCTCGCTTGGCAAAACGTTGCCAGGTTTCACTCTCCGGATGTGCAACGGTGACGGACGCGGGTGTCAGATCCTGGACCGCGTGGGCAACGACGGTATGGGGAGTAAAGCATTCCCACCCCAAGGAGTAACATTCGGCGGAAAGATCATTTTCAACTTTTTCCATAGAGCGGAAAAAGGAAGCGGCGGCAAAACAGAAAGAAAAATTCAGGAAAGCGGTCCGCTGCGGTTCACCGGCACAGGTGACCGGCGTGCCGGGACGGAAATCCAGCTTATGATCCGGAAAAGCATTGGCTACGGCGACCGGACGGAAGGCGTCCACAGTTGCCTCCGTAAGCGGCGGGATACCGGTGAGGACCGGATGTGCGGATGTATTGATCGAAAGACGGCGGATCATCTGGAGCAGAAGGGCGTCCCAACTGGTCATAAAGCAGACTGTGGGGTCGACCGAAAGGACATAATTTTCGCCCTGCCAGAGAGAGGAAAAGCAATGCAGGGGTGCTTCATCGGATACAACATACTGCATGCTGCCAAGAATGTGCATTTCAGCCAGGTCGGCGCTTGTCGGCTCCTGACGCAGGACCAGCCCAAAGGAAAGCCGCTGATTGAGCACAGCAGTACTGTGGGCACCGCCGAAACAGGCAGCGACACTGGACCATTGGTCGGCCGAAGCGATGATCAGGATCCTGTCCATAATTGGCACCTCCCTTGGAAATAAGAGTTATTGTTTACGGATCGCACGGAAAAGAAGACTGAAGAGATAGCAGACGGCGGAGATCAGCACGACTGCCGCGCCGGCGCTGGTATCCAGATAATAGGCGAGAATGAGGCCTGCCAGTCCGCTGAAGAGCGCGATGAGGACGCTGAACAACGCATGACGGCGGGAATTGGAAGCAAGATTACGAGCCGCGGCAGCAGGCAGGATCAACAGAGCGTTGATGAGCATCACACCGACCCAGCGGATGGCCAGCATGACCGCAACGGCAACGAGCACCACGAAACAACATTCGACCCAGCGGGTCCGCACTCCGCGGGAACGGGCCAGGGAAGGATTGATGCTGGTGAGGAGAAGACGGTTATACAGCAGGATCCAGACTACGATGCCGCCGATCAGGGCGAGCAGGAGCCAAAGCAGATCCTGAGCGGTGACCGCCAGCACATCGCCGATCAGCAGACTGGAATACTTGGCGAACTTTCCGCCTTTGGCCAGAATCAGCAGACCCGCAGCGATGGATGTGGAGGAAAAGACACTGATGACCGTATCCACGGAAGAAGAACCGTTTTGTTTGATCAGGCAGATGAGGACGGCCCAGACGATGCCAAAGACCAGCATGCTGACAAGATCGTTGCTGACGCCGAGGATCATGCCGAGGCCGATCCCGGTGAGGGCACTGTGACCTAAAGCATCGGAGAAGAAAGCCATCTGTTTGTTGACGGCCATGGAGCCGAGGAGACCCAGAAGCGGCGTCAACAGCAACATGGCCAGAAAGGCGTTTTTCATGAACGTGAACCGGAATGCTTCAAAAGGCAGCACAGTGTCCATGACGGTATAGATCCAGTCGATCATTCGGCCACCTCCCCATATCCCTGACCGAAGACGGAGCCAAAGGCCTCGGAACGGAAGACTTTGTCGGGCGAACCCTGACAGAGGACAGTCTTGTCCAGCAGGACTACGTGATCGGCGTACTCACGGACAAAACGCAGGTCGTGGCTGACTAACAGAATGGCCATGTGATGCTTCTCCTTGAGACGCATGAGCAGATCGAGGAACATGCGGAGACCGTTTTGATCGATGCCGCTGACAGGCTCGTCCAGAAGGAGCAGATCCGGCGCGGGTTCCAGCGCGAGGGCAAGCATGACGCGTTGCAGTTCGCCCCCGGAACAACGGCCCAGCTTACGGTCCGCCAGCTCTTCCGCCTCTACGCCACGAAGGGCGGAAAGGACCTTTTCCCGTGTTTTTTTGCTGATGCCGGTCCACACGGGACGGCGGCAGAACGCGGCAGCCATATAATCCATGACTGTGACCGGCATTTCTTTATCAAACTGAAGGTGTTGGGGAACATAGCCGGTACGAAGACGGGCAAAAGCACGGTCGTGCCCGTCGACATGGCTGATGGTGCCGGAATGGGGCAGTTCGCCGAGCAAAGTGCGGACTAAAGTCGTTTTGCCGGCACCGTTCTGCCCGATCAGTACAGTCAGCTGACCGCAGTGAATATGCATGGAAACATCGTGAAGCAAGGTCTGGCCGCCGCGTTGGACGGAAAGGCCATCCAGACTGACGCGACAGAGAGCGCAATGGTGCTCCGACACGGTGATTCCCTCCTTGTAATTTGTTTTGACCGGATGTATTATAGCATGGTGAAACCAGTTTATCAATCAGTCACGGGGCTCGAGACCTATACGGGTCCCGCAGCCGGAAAAAAGAATATTCAGGAGGACTATGGACATGATTGCTTTGGCTTGTGATCATACCGCGATCGAACTGAAACAGGAGATCGCCAAAATGCTGGATGAAATGGGTCTGGGATGGAAAGATTTTGGAACCAACGAACATGTGTCCTGCGATTATCCGATCTACGGATACCGTGCCGCGAAGGCGGTGGCGGACGGCGAATGTGACCGTGGCATCCTGCTTTGCGGGACCGGTATCGGCATTGGCATCGCGGCCAGCAAGGTCAAGGGCACTCGCGTGTGCACCTGCAGCGATGTGTACAGCGCGGAATTGAGCAAGCGTCACAACAACAGCAATATTCTGACCATGGGCGCCCGCGTGGTGGGCGTGGATCTGGCCAAGATGATCGCTACCCATTGGCTGACCGCCGAGTTTGAGGGCGGCAGACATCAGCGCCGTGTGGACCTGCTGACGGACATCGAAAACGGGAAGGAACTCTGATATGTTGATCGCGGATACGCACTGCGACACCCTGTATGCTATGGGTGTCCAGCATGAAAAGGATACTGTCGTAACTGCGGATAAGATGCGTGCGGGCACAGTAGGCCTGCAGGTATGCGCCCTGTGGTCCGGACCGAAGGGCAATGACGGGGATGTGGCCGCTATTTTGAATGCGGAAATGTCTCAGATCCCAACGCTGGAGGCGGCGGGCCTCAGGCAGGTCCGTGATCCGTCCGAAGTGGGCGAGGGCGAAAACTGTTTTATGCTCTCCATCGAAGGTGGAGAGAGCTTTAACGGCGGTATTTCCACCGTGGCGGAATGGGCTGAACGGGGCGTACGTATGGCCGCGATCCTGTGGAACAACGAATGTGCCATCGGATACAGCGCGAAAAGCGGAGACAAACGCGGCTTGAAGCCCTATGGCCTCGAAGTGGTCCGCGAGATGCAGCGGCACCGGATGGCCGTGGATGTGAGCCATTTGAACGAAGCCGGTTTTAACGACCTGTTTCTGAAGACGGACCATGTGCCCATGGCATCCCATAGCTGCTGCAGGGCGCTTTGTGATCATTTCCGCAATCTGACGGATGAACAGATCCGCATGATGATCCGCGATGGCGGATACATCGGGGTCAATTTCTATCCCTGGTTCCTTTCAGAAGCTGGCAAAGCTGATCTGGAGACGGTGTTTGAGCACATCGACCGGATCTGCCAGATGGGCGGCGCGAAAAACGTGGGATTCGGGTCGGATTTTGACGGTATTGAATGTATGCCGGATGGGTTGAACGGACCGCAGGACATGCCGAAGCTGCTGCAGAAGCTTCGGGATCACGGTTATTCGGAAAGCAGTGTGGAAGACATCGCCGGCGGCAATCTGGTACGCTATTTTGCCGCGCTGTAAACGAATATGACGAAAGGTGAATGAGCATGAGCAAAGTCGCTTTGACACCGCCCATGGGTTGGAACAGTTGGGACTGCTTTGGCGCTGCCGTAACGGAAGCACAGGTGCTTGAAAACGCGAAGATCATCGCCGAAAAATTAAAGCCCTTTGGATGGGAGTATGTTGTGGTGGATATCGAATGGTATCAGCCGACCGCTTCCAGCCATGATTATGAACCTTTCTCTGAATTAGTGATGGACGAATATGGCCGTCTTCTTCCGGCAGAAAACCGTTTTCCGTCCGCGGCCGGTGGGAAAGGATTTGCACCGCTTGCAAAGACACTGCATGAGATGGGTCTTAAGTTTGGTATCCACATCATGCGGGGCCTTCCGCGTATGGCAGCGCACCGGCATCTGCCCATCGAAGGAAGTTCTTTTTCCTGCGCGCAGGCGGCGAACCCCAATGATGTTTGCATGTGGAACCCGGACATGTACGGGCTGAAAAGCAATACCCAGGCAGCAAAGGATTATTATGACAGCATTTTCCGGCTTTATGCCTCCTGGGGTGTTGACTTTGTCAAGTGTGACGATATCGCGCGGGAATATCCGAAGTGCACACGGGAGATCGAACTGATCAGCGAAGCACGGGATGCCTGCGGACGTGATATGGTGCTGAGCCTTTCGCCCGGCCCCGCGCCACTGGAACAGGCGGAGCATCTGAAAAAATACGCCAATATGTGGCGTATTACGGATGATTTCTGGGACAGATGGGATCTGCTGGAAGCCATGTTTGAAAGGACTGAGAAATGGTGTATCCATTCCGGTCCAGGCCATTGGCCGGATGCTGATATGTTGCCGATTGGCGCACTGAAGCAGGATTACGATGTGAACATCCGCACCCAGTTTACCCAGGAAGAACAACGGACCATGATGACCCTGTGGTGCATGATGTCAGCCCCGATGATGATCGGTGCACATCTGCCGAATTCGGATGAATTTACTTTTTCACTGCTGACCAACGGTGATGTGTTGGACATCCTGACCAAAGGCTATTGTGCACATCCGCTGAAACGTGATGCGGAGGAAGCCCTTTGGCTGAAACCGATGACGGATGGGAAGGGAGCCTATCTGGCGGCATTCAATCTGTCTGGCGGGGAACGCGAGATCAGCGTACAGTTGGCCGATGTGTATCTGGGAAAGGTCGCTTCTGTACGCGAACTGTGGACTGGCAATGAAGAAACAACAGACGTGGATGACAACAAATGCCTGACAGTAAAGCTGGCTCCACATGATGCCGCGGTGTGGCGGATCATGACCGACGCGTGATGCATCGACGATCGTCCTGCAAAAAGAAAAATGAATACGCACTTTACACGGTGGATGACTCCTCCCGGAGACAACGACGGGAATGTCCCACCGTGTTTTTTCCTTTACAAGGGGAATACATAACTGTATAATAACAATGTATATCTATGTCTGCATACCATGCAGACAAGGTTACAAAGCGTGGAATTTAAAATGAATAATGAATATGGAGATCAGGAATGGGTAAAATCATTGCGATAACGAACCAGAAAGGCGGCGTCGGAAAGACAACGACTTCGGTCAATCTTTCCGCCATGATCGCGGATCTTGGGTATAAAACGCTGATCGTGGATCTGGACCCTCAGGGGAATACCACAAGCGGTTTGGGTATGACCGTGAAGGGAAACAATAGCATCTATGATCTTTTGATGGGCCAAAGTTCTTTTGAAAGCTGTCTTCAGAAGACCGCGGTCCCAAATCTTTTCATTCTGGGGTCGGATATCCGTTTGGCCGGTGCTGAAGTGGAACTGGTGGACGAGGAAGAGCGTGAATTTTATCTGAAAAAGATCCTGCACGCTGTATTGGACCAGTTTGACTTCATCTTTATCGATTGTCCGCCTTCTCTCAGCCTGTTGACATTGAATTCACTGGCAGCGGCGGACAGCGTACTGATCCCGATCCAATGCGAATACTACGCGCTGGAAGGCGTGAGCAGCCTGACCGATACGATCAAACGCGTACGGAAGAGCATCAATCCGCGCCTTGAAGTGGAAGGCGTTTTGCTGACCATGCTCGATGGCCGGACGAATTTGGGCCTGCAGGTTGTGGAACAGGTGAAAAAGTTCTTCAAAAAGTCCGTTTATGCCACGATGATCCCGCGTAACGTGCGTCTGGGTGAAGCTCCCAGTCATGGGGAACCGATCCATATCTACGATCCGAAATCCACCGGCGCGATCGCATACCGGTCATTGGCCGAGGAAGTGCTGAAGAGAAACGGGAAAAAAGCGAAAAAGGTTAGGTGAGCCGATCAATGATCAAGAAAACACACGGTCTCGGACGGGGACTTGAATCTTTGCTGCCGGAGTTTGACAATCCGGAACTGACCATCCAGGAACTGGACATCGATGTGATCGATCCCAATCCGGAGCAGCCCCGCAAGACTTTTAACAAAGAAAGTATTTCTCAGCTGGCCCAGAGCATCAGGGACCAGGGCGTCCTGCAGCCTCTGCTGGTCGTGCCGAGAAGCAACGGCCGCTACAGGATCATTGCCGGCGAACGCAGATACCGCGCTTCCAGAGAAGCGGGACTCAAGACCGTACCCTGTGTGATCCGTGATATGGATGTGCTCCAGCAGATGGAAGTGGCCCTGATCGAAAACCTTCAGCGGGAGGACCTGAACCCGCTGGATGCCGCACAGGGAATCCGTGCACTGATGCAACAGTGCGGCTATACGCAGGAAAAGGTTTCCCTGCGCTTGGGAAAGAGTCGTTCCAACGTCGCAAATCTGCTGCGCCTGTTGACCCTGCCGGAGGAAGTATCTGTCATGGTCCGTGATGGACAGCTCTCCGCCGGACACGCGAGAGTGCTGGCCGGAATCGCTTCCGACAGTGAAAAGATCGCGTTGGCCAAACGGGTCGTGGAAGAAGACCTGAGTGTACGTCAACTGGAACAGTTAGCCTCCGAAAAAAAGAAAAAAAGAACCTCCAAAGTGAAGAATAAAGCAGCTCTGCCTGCCGAACTGAATGAACTGCGGGAACGCCTGCTTGAAAAGACCGGCATGAAGACGACCCTGACAGGCACTGTGAATAAGGGGAAGATCGTGCTGAACTATTCCTCAAGAGAGGAACTGGAGATCCTGAACGATCTGTTGAACCAGTAAGCCGGAGCAGTACAACATTATTCATCGGAATATGAAGTAAATGGAAGGCAGGTTTGATCCATGGCAAAAGAGAAGATGCCGGAGATGCCCTATTGGGACGGGCCCTTGTCCCATCCTTTCTATAGCCATGTCGTGAAGCGCGCGCTGGATCTGATCCTTGCGCTGATCCTGCTGATCCCGGCTCTGATCGTGATGATCCCACTGGCTATATGGATCAAACTGGATTCTCCCGGACCGGTGCTCTATAAGGCGATCCGCGGTGGCTATCATAATCAGCCCTTTAAGATCCTGAAATTCAGAAGCATGGTTGTGGATGCCGACAAGAGCGGCGGATGTACCGCGAAGAACGATGACCGCGTCACCGGTGCCGGTCGGGTCATGCGCCGGCTGAAACTGGACGAGCTGCCCCAACTGCTGAACATTATCCGCGGGGATATGAGCTTTGTGGGGCCAAGACCGGAACTGCTGCTGTATACCACCCAATATACCAAGGAACAGGAATGCATCATGTGGGTGCGTCCCGGGATTACTGACAGAAGCAGTATCGTCTATATCGCACAGGATGAGATCGTTGGCGAGGAAGACCCGGTGGCCAATTTTGAAAAGCTGATCCTGCCGGAAAAGAACCGGCTGCGTGTGGAATACGCCATGAGCCAATCTTTCGGTCTGGACGCGCGCCTTTTCCTTGAAACCATTGGCGGCGTGTTTGGAAAAGCTGAAGCGATGGCAAAAGAAAAGAAGAAAACCAACTGACGGGAATGAAGAACAATGAACGACAGTTATGAAGCCCTGGTACACAAAACATTTGACGGTCGGCAGCCGGATACGAAAGATCCGCGCGTGCTGGCTTGGCTGATCCGGCGGAACGGGCTTGAAATGAGCCATATCAGCCGGGGAAGCCATATTGGCAGTGTGTTCAGCGTCGCGGAGATCATGGCTGTTCTGTATACAGGTGTTTTGAACGTGGATCCGCAGGATCCGCAGAAAAAAGACAGAGACAGGCTTATTTTGAGCAAAGGACACGCCGGCAGCGCTGTGTACGCGGCCTTGGCTGAGACCGGCTTTTTCCCGGTTGAACAACTGAAAACGCATTACGCGGACGGATCGATCCTGAGCGGACATGTGAGCCATAAAGGAATTCCCGGTGTGGAGATCTCCACCGGATCCCTTGGCCATGGCTTGGCCATCGGCGTCGGGATCGCGCTGGGCGGAAAGATGGATCACGAAGAACGCAGAACTTATGTGGTCCTTGGCGACGGCGAATGTGACGAAGGTGCCGTATGGGAGGCTGCTTTGCAAGCCGCACAGTACGGACTGGACCGGCTGATTGCCGTGGTGGATTACAATCATATGCAGAGCCTTGATTTTGTGGACAAGACTTTGGCGTTGGAGCCCTTTGACGAGAAATGGAAAGCGTTTGGATGGAACGTGAGACGCGTGGACGGACATGATCCGGATGCCCTGAAGGAAGCGTTTGAATGGGCCGCCGGAAATGCGGGCACGGGCAGGCCGACCGTGATCCTGGCCCATACAGTAAAGGGCAAAGGGGTCTCCTTTATGGAAAACAATATTTTGTGGCATTACCGTACTCCCCAGGGAGAAGAGTACGAGGCGGCCCTGCAGGAACTGGAGGCACAGAAACCGTGAGAGACGCATTTGTCAGAGCGCTGATGCGCGAAGCGGAACATAATGACCGTCTGGTTCTGGTAACGGGCGATCTTGGATTTGGCGTTCTGAAACCGTTTTGGGAGAAGTATCCGGAACAGTTTGTGAACGCCGGCATTGCCGAACAGAGCATGATGGGCCTGGCTTCCGGCCTGGCGGCGACCGGACGGACCGTGATCGTCTATTCGATCGGCAATTTCCCCACACTGCGTTGTCTGGAACAGATCCGCAACGACTGTGCTTACCATAACCGGGATGTGAAGATCGTTTGCGTTGGCGGTGGCTTTGTATACGGAAGCCTTGGAATGAGCCACCATGCGACAGAGGATATTGCCGTGATGCGTGCACTGCCGGATGTGACTTGCTTTGCCCCCGGAGACCCGGAGGAGACCGAGGCGGTGACCGAAGTGATGCTGCATACACCGGGAACCTGCTATCTTCGCCTGGGCCGCGGCAACGAACCGCGTGTACATACAGAGCCGGTTAAAGAATGGAAGATCCCCCAACCGATCGTGATCCGCGAAGGAAAGGACACCGTACTGCTGACCGCGGGCGGGATCCTGACAGAGGCGATCAAGGCCGCGGATCTGTTGGCGGAAAAAGGAATCAGCGTTGGCGTGATCTCCTTCCCGTGCGTCAAGCCCCTGGACATGGAAACTGTGAACCGCCTGAGCAAACGTTACCCTCTGCTTGTGACGGTGGAGGAACACAATATTGTGGGCGGCTTCGGCGGCGCGATCTGCGAAGCGGTCGCGGAAGCAGGGGCCGGATGCCGTGTGAGGCGTATCGGGCTGGAGGATCGGTATTCGTCTGTTGTTGGATCACAACAGTATCTGCGCGGGATCTATGGCATGGACGCAAAGTCCATCTGCGAAAAAGTATGCTTATGGCTTGAAAAAAACTGAAACTGACAGTCCCGCGGGAAACGGGTGTCAAGTTCAAAGGAGTCGATCGTTATGGCGGATGCCAAAGGAATGACGCTTGAACAGATCCATGAGGAATTGCTGTGCCAGCTGCGGGATATCGTGGCTGTGTGCGAGAGGCACGGGATCGAGTATAATCTGATGTGCGGAACGTTGCTTGGCGCGGTGCGGCATAAAGGATTTATCCCGTGGGACGATGACGTGGATCTTTTGATGACCCGCGGGGAATTTACCAAGTTCAGAAAAGTATATCCGGAAGAATGCGATAAGCGTTTTGAGCTGACCTATCTGGATACCTGGACGCCCCGTGTGATGAATCACGATCCGGAAAAAGCGGCTGCGTTTACGGATTTCTTTATCCTGGATCCTCTGCCGCCGGAAGGCTGGAGGCGGAAAGCCCATCTGCTCCATCTGCATCTTTTGCAGGGAATGATGAAAAAAGAAGTGGACTATAGCCGCTTCAGCCTGAAGAACCGGCTTCTTTTGCGGGCAACGCACGTGTTGGGACTGCCTTTCAGCTATCAGTGGAAAGCGGACCGGTATGAGAAAGTGTCCACACGGGTCAAGAGCGGAAACGATCTGCATATGTCCAACGGCGCGTTTGAACTGATGACCCATGTATGGCATCCGGAACAGTTTGCCGAAAAGACACATGTGCCATTTGAAGATGTGCAGGCACTGATTCCCGTCAAATACGATGAAGTGCTGACCATTCTGTTTGGACCGGATTATATGACCCCGCCTCCGGAAGCGGAGCGGGTCGCAAAGCATCTTGATCTCTGACAGGACGGTTGAGCCATGAGCATGTATTTTTGCCCGTTGTATTCGGGCTCAAACGGTAATTGCCTTTTTGTACAGTACGGATCGACACGGCTTCTGATCGACGCGGGAAAATCCGGGAAAATGATCGCGGACGCGCTGCAGGGCATCGGTGCCGATCCGCGCTCTGTTTCCGGACTGTTGATCACGCATGAGCACAGCGATCATATTCTGGGAGCGGGAATCCTTGCACGCAGATACGGGATTCCGATCTATGCAACGCGGGAAACCTGGATGGCAATGGAAGACAAGGTGAAGCAGATCCCGCCGGAAACCAGACGTGAGATCAACAGCGGAGATGAATTCCTGCTCGGGGACATCGGGGTTTCTGCCTTTTCCATTCCGCACGATGCCGCGGATCCGGTCGGTTACAGACTTTGGGGAGGAAAAACGAGCATTTCGACTGCTACGGATCTGGGTTGCTTTACTCCGGAAGTGTTCAGCCGGATCCGCGGAAGCGACATGATCCTGCTGGAAAGCAATCATGATCCGGAGATGCTGAAGCAGAACCCGCGCTACAGTCCGGCTCTCAAAAAACGCATTTTAGGCAACCTGGGTCATCTGAGCAACGAAGCATGCGGTGAAGCCCTGATCCGTCTGATCAATGGCGGAACGAAAACGATCCTGCTGGGCCATTTGAGCGGGGAAAACAACACGCCGGAATTGGCACTGTCCGTCAGTACACGCATGGCGGAACGCGAAGGCATATGCCCCGGAAGGGATATCAATCTGGATGTTGCAAGACGTGACCAGATCGGGCACGTTTACAACCTGGAGGAGGCTCCATGAAAAAACCGGGAAACGCGGCGCATGCCATGCTGGCCACGGTTGCCGCTCTGTTACTGGAGCAGATCCTGCCGGTGATCATTGGCACGGGCGGAAGAGAATTCGCCCGCATCTGTGCCGTCCAGCTCGCGGTGACTGTATTCTGTTTGGGAATCTGGCCGATCCTGCTGAAGGTACGCAAGTGGCCTGCACCGGAGACCGGAAAGAAAAACCGCGTTGGGATGCTGTTCGTCTCCGCCGGACTTGGTATCGGTATGCAATTCGGCCTTGCTTTTCTGACGGAGCACTGGATCTCCCTGTTAGGGCTTGAGAGGGAAGGATCGGTGCCCTTGCCTGTGTCGGCAGGTGAATGGGCGGTGGCAGTGTTGGTCCTCGCAATCCTGCCAGCGGTCGCCGAAGAATGGTTCTTCCGCGGAATGATCTATCGCGGCATGACAGAGATCATGACCCCTTTTGCCGCGTCTCTTGTCGCCACGGTCCTGTTTGCGGCGGCACACAGAAGCATCAATGCTCTGCCGGCTATGCTGATCTTTGGCACGATCGCTTCGATGCTCGTCAGACTCGGCGGAAAGATGCGTTACGGAATATTTTTTCATTTATGCTACAACGTGACGGCCCTTGTACTGATGGCCGTGTGACACAACTGAACGAAAGGAACCACCGGAATGATCATACTGGCTCTGCAAGGAATCCGTAAAGCCTTTGGCACGAACGAAGTGCTGAAGGATGTTTCGCTGACCCTGCAGAACGGTGAGCGGATGGGCCTGGTTGGCGTCAACGGATGCGGGAAAAGTACCCTGATGAAGATCATCGCGGGAATCGAACAGGCGGATGACGGCATACTGAACATGCAAAAAGGTCTCCGCCTGGGATACCTTTCCCAACAAGGCGATCTGGATGGGGAAGAAACGGTTCTGGAAACCGTGAATCATGTTTTTGATCCCATCCTGCGTCTCGAAGAAGAAATGCGGAAAACGGAAGCCGCTATGTCCGATGCGGCCGGAGATCCGGAAATGCTTCACCGGCTCGGAAGCCGATATGATCAGCTGACCCGTGAGTTTGAACGTGGAAACGGGTACGGTTGGCGATCCGCAGTACAGGGCGTACTGGTTGGCCTCGGCTTTACGGGGGAGACCCAGCAGATGAAGACCCGTTTGCTTTCAGGCGGGGAAAGGACGCGACTGTGTCTTGGACGCATGCTTCTGACGGAACCGGATCTGCTTTTGCTGGATGAACCGACCAACCATCTGGATCTGAAAAGCATTGCCTGGCTGGAAAGTTATCTGCAGGCTTATCGCGGCTCCGTACTTGTGATCAGCCATGACCGTTACTTTATGGACCACGTATGCAACCGGATGGCTGAACTGCTGCTCGGTACCGTGGAATGCTATAACGGGAACTATACCGAATATGCGGCGGAACGGGCTGAACGGTACGAGATCCGGATGAAAGCGTGGCAACAGCAACAGAAAGAGATCGCCAGACAGGAAGCTATCATTGCGCGTTACCGTCAGTTTAACAGGGAAAAATCCATCCGTTTGGCGGAAAGCCGGGAAAAACGGCTTGAAAAGATCGAAAGACTCGAAAAACCGCAAGAAGAAGGCGTGATCCGTTTTTCCTTCGGATGTCGGCGCAGAACCGGTGAAGATGTACTGATCATTGAAAAACTGAAGAAGTCTTTCGGCGACCGGGTCCTTTTCAGTGATCTGAAGCTGCATGCGCGCGCGGGAGACCGGATCGCGCTGATCGGGGACAATGGGACGGGAAAATCCACCCTGTTCAAGTGTCTGGTTGGGGAAACACACCCTGATGACGGAACGATCCGCTGGGGAACCGGTGTCGACATCGGTTACTATGACCAGCATCAGGCAGGACTGAACGATGCGAAGACTGTTCTGGAGGAAGTATGGGAACGGTTTCCGCGAATGGAACAGTATGAGGTACGCGGGGCACTTGGAATGTTCCTGTTCACGGGTGACGATGTGTTTATGCCGGTGGGCACGCTCAGTGGCGGTGAACGCGGCCGTGTAGCCCTGACTGAACTGATGCTGCGGAAAGACAATGTGTTGCTGCTTGACGAACCGACGAACCATTTGGATATGGACAGCCGCGAAGTTCTGGAAGAAGCGCTGACCGATTTTCCCGGTACGATCATTGCCATCAGCCATGACCGATATTTTATCAACCGGTTCGCCGAAAAAGTGTGCGTTCTGACATCTCATGGACTGGATGAATACCTTGGCAATTATGATGACTACTTTGAGAAGATCAGCCGTGAACAGGAACCGGATGGCGCAAATGCAGAAAAGACACGGACCGCGGTAGAAAAGGAAAAGAAAAAGAGCAGGGAAGAGGAACGCAGGATCAAAGAACGCAAACAAGCCATTGCTGATACGGAAAAACAGATCGAGCAGACCGAAAAAGAAATCAGCGAAGCAGAAGCTTTATTGGCAGACCCGGAGACCTACCGTGATCAGGATCGCTTTTCAGAGATCCGCATGCAATATCAGAAAAATCAGGAAAAACTCGAACGCCTTTATACCCAATGGGAAACCCTGAGTATGGAAGAATGACCTCAAATGAGATAAAAATGATGGACACGCTGAAAAGCGTGTCCAAAATTATAAAAACGAGTAGACACACGTGTAAACGTGTAGAGAAATTTGAACATAAATGGGATTATATAACGGTTTGCAATGATTCAAACGAAAACAAAAAAATATTCAACGTTGAAAAAAGAGAGTGAACGGGGGAAAATGGACACACCGTAAAACGTGTAATAGAAAAACCGAAACGAAGTGAATGAAATCGCGTATTACAGGGTCACCACTGATGAATTTATCCATGAAAAAAATGTCAAAAAAAGTTAAAATAACTATTGCAATCAGAGCAAAATTTCGATATAATACCAATGTTGTCTGTTTAGGGATGAAGTGGTAAGTTGCCGCCAGGCCAGGCGGGTAATTATCACGGACCAGCCCGTTAATCGGGCGACGGACTCGAGCGCCGAAAAGCCTGCACCTGCAGTGGGCTAAACCGGACGCATACGAGAACGATTTAAGGAGGTAAAAGCATGGCCAACCAAACAATCCGCATCAAGCTGAAGAGCTACGAGCACAAACTGATCGACCAGTCCGCCGAACGGATCGTCGAAACCGCTAAGCGCACCGGTGCCCGTGTCTCCGGCCCGATCCCGCTCCCCACGGAGAAGGAGATCGTCACCATCCTTCGCGCTGTTCACAAGTACAAGGACAGCCGCGAACAGTTCGAACGCCGCACACACAAGCGTTTGATCGACATCCATAACCCCAACCCGAAGACGGTGGACGCCATGATGAAGCTCGATCTTCCTGCTGGTGTCGAAATCGAAATGAAACTGTGAGGCAGGAGGGACGAGAGTAATGAAGAAAGCGATCGTGGGTAAAAAGATCGGCATGACTCAGGTCTTCACCGAAGACGGCCGTCTTGTTCCGGTCACCGTGATTGAAGCGGGCCCCTGCACGGTTGTGCAAAACAAGAATGTTGAGAGCGATGGCTACGATGCCATTCAGGTCGGTTTCGGCGATCTGACCGAGACCCGCGCCAAGAAGCTCCTCAACAAACCCGAACTCGGCCACTACGCCAAGGCGGGTGTCGAGGCCAAGCGCGTGCTGCGCGAACTGCGCCTCGAAGATTGCTCCCAGTACAAAGTTGGCGACGTGCTGAAAGTTGACCAGTTCGCTCAGGGCGACAAGATCGACATCACCGGCACCAGCAAGGGTCATGGTTACACCGGCGCCATCCAGCGTTGGAACCAGCACACTGGCCCCATGGCACACGGCTCCAAGTATCACCGCGGCGTCGGTTCTCTGAGCGCTAACTCTGATCCTTCCCGCGTGTTCAAGAACAAGCACATGTCCGGTCACTACGGTGTGGATCGCGTCACTGTGCAGAATCTGGAAGTCGTCCAGGTGGACGCGGAACGCAACCTGCTCCTGGTCAAGGGCGCTGGGCCCGGCCCCAACGAAGGTCTGCTGATCATCCGTGACTCCATCAAGGCCTGATGCTGCAAGGAGGAAAGAAGACAATGCCTAAGACTGCTCTTTATAACATGGAAGGCGCGGCCATCGGCGAAATCGAACTGAGCGACGAGATCTTCGCCGCGAAAGTCAACGAAGCTGCCATGCATCTGGTCGTCCGTTCCTATCTGGCTGCTCAGCGCCAGGGCACACAGAGTGCTCTGACCCGCGGCGAAGTCCGCGGAGGCGGCCGTAAGATCTATCGCCAGAAGGGCACCGGTAATGCCAGACATCATGGCAACCGCGCTCCCCAGTTCAAGCATGGTGGCGTGGTGTTCGCCCCGAAGCCCCGTGATTACTTCATCGCGGTCCCCAAGAAAGTTCGCCGTCTTGCCTTCAAGAGCGCCCTGACCTCCAAGCTGAACGCTGAGGAACTGATTGTGGTTGATGCTCTGGAACTGAAGGAAGCCAAGACCAAGATCATGGCCGATGTTCTGAAGAAGCTGAACGCCACCCGCAAGGCGCTGGTCGTGCTTCCTGAAAAGGACGAGACCGTGGTCCGCGCTACCGCGAACCTGGCTGAAGCCAAGACCACCTATGTCAACACCCTGAATGTGTACGACATCCTGAATGCCGGCAAAGTGGTGCTGACCAAGGCTGCCAAGGAATCCATCGAGGAGGTGTTCGCCTAATGAAGAATCCTCATGATATCATCAAGCGCCCCGTCCTCACCGAAAAAGCCTACGAGGGCATCGAAGAAAAGCGCTATGTTTTCGAAGTTGACATTCATGCCAACAAGAGCGAAATCAAGACCGCGATCGAAGAGATCTTCGCCGATGACGGCGTTAAGGTTGAAAAGGTTAACACTCTGCGCACCATCGGCAAGATGAAGCGTCAGGGACGCACCCAGGGCCGTACGCCCGAGATCAAGAAAGCCTATGTCACCTTGAAGAAGGACTCCAAGCCCATCAAGTTCTTCGAAGGCATGGCTCAGTAAAGCAGGGAGGACAGAAAAATGGCTATTCGTGTTTACAAGCCGACTTCGCCCGCCCGGCGCTTTATGTCGGTACTGACTTACGAGGAAATCACCAAGAAGACCCCTGAAAAGAGCCTGTGCGAATATCTGAAGAAGAACGCCGGCCGCAACAATCAGGGCAAGATCACCGTTCGCCATCAGGGCGGCGGAAACAAGATCAAGTATCGTGTGATCGACTTCAAGCGTGACAAGGTGGATGTTCCCGCCAAAGTCAACGCCATCGAATACGATCCGAACCGCAGCGCCTTCATCGCCCTGCTGTTCTACGCCGATGGTGAGAAGCGCTACATTCTGGCTCCTCTGGGCCTGAAGGTCGGCGATACCGTCATTTCCTCCGAAACTGCCGATATCAAGCCCGGCAATACGCTTCCTATTAATAATATCCCGGTCGGTACCCTGATCCACAATCTGGAACTGAAGCCCGGCCGTGGCGGACAGCTGGTTCGCAGCGCTGGTATGAGCGCTCAGCTGATGGCCAAGGAAAACGGATTCGCGCAGGTCAGACTGCCTTCCGGTGAAATGCGCAAGCTGCCCCTGAACGCCAAAGCTACCATCGGTACCGTTGGCAACAGCGATCACGAGAATGTTCGCCTGGGCAAAGCCGGTCGCGTTCGTCACATGGGCATCCGTCCCACCGTCCGCGGCGTGGTTATGAACCCCTGTGATCATCCCCACGGCGGCGGCGAGGGCAAGAGCCCCGTCGGTATGCCCGCTCCTGTGACTCCCTGGGGTAAGCCCGCTCTGGGTTACAAGACCAGGAAGCACAAGAAGTATTCCAACAAGATGATCGTGAAGCGCGCTGGTAATAAATAAGCGCATCCTATAGGAAGGAGGCACTCCAGTAATGAGTCGTTCCATTAAAAAGGGCCCTTATGTTGAGGGCGCGCTTATGAAGCGCATTGAAGAGATGAATGCGAGCGGAAACAAGAATGTTGTGAAGACCTGGTCCAGGTCCAGCACCATCTTCCCGCAGTTCGTCGGTCACACCATCGCCGTTCATGACGGACGCAAGCACGTTCCGGTCTATGTGACGGAAGATATGGTCGGACATAAGCTGGGCGAATTCGCCCCCACACGTACCTTCCGCGGCCATGCCGGCGATAAGGGTACTGTGCGTAAGTAATGTGAGAGGAGTTGAAACGAAATGGCTACCCGTACAAAGGAAAAAGCGGCAGCTCGTAAGGCCAACGCTGACAAGCGGCCTCAGGCTCATGCCAAGTACATTCGCATCTCCCCTCGCAAAGTGAAGATCGTGATCGATCTGATCCGCGGGAAGAATGTGGATGAAGCTCTGGCGATTCTGCAGTATACCCCCAAGGCGGCTTCTCCCGTTGTTGCCAAGGTGCTGAACAGTGCTATCGCAAACGCGGTCAACAATCAGGAACTGAACCGTCAGAACCTCTACGTTGCCGAAGTTTACGCCAATCCGGGCCCCACGCTCAAGCGTTATGTAGCCCGCAGCCGCGGCAGCGCGTCCCCCATGCTCAAGCGCACCAGCCACATCAGCGTGGTGCTTGACCAGAAGTAAGGCGAAGGAGGTTTATTCATGGGTCAGAAAGTTAATCCCCACGGCGCTCGCGTCGGTGTGATCTACGACTGGAGCACCCGCTGGTACGCCGGAAAAAAGGATTTTGCGAATAACCTGGTGGAAGACCACAAACTTCGCAAAATGCTGAAGGAAAAGTATTACGCCACCGGCATCAGCCACATTGATGTCGAACGTACCGCTCAGACCATGACCGTGAACATTTTCACCGCGAAGCCCGGTATGATTATCGGCCGCGGCGGTGCCGGCATCGAAGGTCTGAAGAAGGATGTCACCGATTTCCTCGGACATCCCTGCCACATCAACGTGATGGAAATCAAGCAGCCCGATGCTGACGCTCAGCTGGTTGCCGAGAACATCGCGCAGCAGCTCGAAAAGCGCATCAGCTTCCGCCGTGCTCTGAAGCAGGCTCAGCAGCGCTCTATGAAGATCCCCGGTGTCAAGGGTATCAAGACTGCTGTCAGCGGCCGTCTGGGTGGCGCCGATATCGCTCGTAGCGAGCACTATCATGATGGTTCCATCCCGCTGCAGACCCTGCGCGCGAACATCGACTACGGTTTTGCCGAAGCGAAGACCACCTATGGCCGCCTGGGCGTCAAGGTCTGGATCTACAAGGGACAGATCCTGCCCAAGGTCAAGAAGGCCCCTGTCGCGAAGGAGGTAAAATAAGCTATGTTGATGCCTAAGAGAGTCAAGCGCCGCAAAGTGTTCCGCGGACGCATGAAGGGCACCGCCCATCGCGGCAACGTCCTGGCTTACGGCGATTTCGGTCTTCAGGCCACTGAACCGCATTGGATCACCAGCCAGCAGATCGAAGCCGCCCGTATCGCTCTGACCCGTTACACCAAGCGTGGCGGTCAGGTGTGGATCAAGATTTTCCCCGACAAGCCTGTTACGGCTAAGCCTGCTGAAACCCGCATGGGTTCCGGTAAAGGTGCACCTGAGTATTGGGTAGCAGTGGTCAAGCCCGGCCGCGTCCTGTTCGAAATCAAGGATGTTCCGGAAGAGACCGCGCGTGAAGCCCTGCGTCTGGCTTCCCACAAGCTGCCTTTGAAGACGAAGATCATTCAGCGCGCTGCTGAAGAATCCAAGACAGAAGCGGGTGGTGAAGAATAATGAAGGCGAATGAATTCTCCGCGATGAGCCTGGAACAGCTCGAAGAAAAGGTGAAGGAACTCAAGAGCGATCTGTTCAACCTTCGTTTCCAGCTTGCCACCGGCCAGCTGCAGAACACCATGCAGATCTCCAATGTGAAGCACGACATCGCTCGCGCAAAGACCGTTCTCCGTCAGAAGGAAACGGAACAGAAGTGATTGAAAGGAGGCAGCTGTGTCTATGTCTGAAGAAAGAGGACTTCGTAAAACCCGTATTGGCGTCGTGATCAGCGACAAGATGGACAAGACTTGCGTCATCCAGATCAAGACTCGTGTCCGTCATCCCCTGTACGGAAAGATCATGAACCAGTCCAGCAAGCTGAAGGTTCATGATGAGAACAATGAATGCGGAATCGGCGATACCATCAAAGTGATGGAAACTCGTCCGTTAAGCAAGGATAAGCGGTGGCGCCTGGTCGAGATCATCGAGAAGGCCAAGTAATCCGCACGTCGAAGGAGGAATAACCTTATGATTCAGCCGCAAACCCGGCTTAAGGTGGCCGACAACTCCGGCGCCAAGGAAATCATGTGCATCCGTGTGCTCGGCGGGTCTTTCCGGCGTGACGGTTCCATCGGTGATGTCATCGTGGCCAGCGTCAAGACTGCTAC
>JAZUFB010000093.1:0-5190 GCA_045640475.1 Clostridia bacterium | reverse complement strand
GATGGCCATGGCCTTTTGCTTGTCCAGTTTTTCCCGGAAAAGGATGACGCCCGCGACGGTAATCATGACCACGGTCAGGACACTGAAAACGGGATAAACGATCATTGCCGGTATTTCCTGCAAGGCGCCAAGCAGAAAGCGGCTGGAGAAGTAATTGGGGATTCCGATACCGATCCCAAGCAGGATATCTCTTCCGGCAATCTGTTTGCGGTCCTTCAAAAACAGAACCACCGAGGACAACAGGGCGAACAGGAATGTGATCAACAGATAGTGATCCTTCAGATCGGCGTTTCCGAGTTTATCAAATATGTTGGCCATGGCATCCGCAAAACCGCTGCCCAGAAGCAGCATAATGAGCCAAAGGGTCTGCTTTTTTGCTCCGGATTCTTTGCGATAGTTGATCAGAATGACTGCAGAGATCGCGATGACGATACCCAACAATTGTACCGGGCGGGGCTTTTCGTGAAAGACGATCATTGCCATGACAGTGGGAACAAGCACACCCAGCTTCATAAAGACAGCGGAAGTGGAGAGCCCGTTTTTGCTGATGTTTTTTTGCAGGAGAACGAACGAGGCAAGATACAGGATGCCTGATATGGCGCCAAACAAGGCTACTGTAACCCATCCATCCGCATGGGAAAAGAACGGCTTCTGTCCCATGAAGAACCGCGACAGAACAGCACAGACCGCATAATTGGCGATGAACATGCCCACCTTATTCTGCGTTTTGTTTTCGCCGTATCGCATCAACACGGAAATCAACGTACTGCAGAGGATGGAAAGGATCAAATTGACCAACCGATATCCCTCCTTGTATGAACGAATCGGATTATAACTGATTCTGCCGGCTCATGCAAGGAAGAGCAGGGAAGGGAATGTGTATGGAAGTTGGATTTCAGTCAGCCAGTCTTCCTCAGACTCTTTGTTCCAAATGTCGTCAATATAGCACTCGCGGGGAAGTCCTGCCACAATGTATCCGTTTTGCTCAGCATATTTCATCAGGAAAGCATATGCCTCACCAATGCTCTAAGGGACGAGTCAATATCTACAGTGTCCACTTTTGAAAAAACAAACGAAAAAAGTATTTTTTGTGTCCACTTTTCTTGACTGGTACGAGTCAGGTGATTCTTCCGGGAAAGTGTCCTTTCAATACGCGTCAGTTTTGACGCCTTACCCCGTGCTTGCACGAAAAGAGCCAGGAACAAGACTATATTCGTTGGTAATTATTTGAAAAAGGCACAGCCTCATGTGATGAGACTGTGCCCAATTGGTCGATGCTTGGTTGCTATACTTCAGATGATATCCTGATCCAGCAGGAAATCGATCACACCAATGTGCAAAACTCCGTTTTCGTCATACCACCGTTTGCGGATATCGTGCCGGACGATCATCTTGGGGAAGGAATCCCCCGTCAAAGTAAATGGTCTGCTTTCCGTTTCCGCCTTATCCTCATCCGGCATCGCAAAGGCGGATTGAATATAATATCGCCTGCCTCCCAGCGTGGCGACAAAATCGATCTCCCTCGCTGCTTGAATCGACCGTCCTTTACTATCCCTTGCAGGACCGAACACTACGCCGACATCCACCGCACAGCCACGGATCACCAGATCGTTGTAGATAATGTTTTCCATGATGTGCGTCATTTCCTGCTGTCTGAAGCCAATGCGGGCATTACGAAGCCCCACATCCTCGCAATAGTATTTATTGGGATAGTCAAAATAGTTTCTTCCTTTTACATCCCAGCGCTTACATGCATGGAACAAAAACGCATCATCCAGATAGTCCATGTAACTTTTCACCGTGTTGGGTGAAACCAGTTCCTTACCGCTCAGTTGTTGCTTACTGTTGAGTGCCTTTGCAACACCATTGGGATTGGTCAGCGAACCAACAGAAGAACACAGCAGATCGAGGATATCAGCCAGCGCATCTCCTCGATGTATCTTTTTTCTTTCAACAATGTCCTTCAAAAACACTTCAGAAAACAGCGATTGCAGATAGTTCATCTTAGCCGCATCCGTTGGACGCGACAAGATCAGCGGCATCCCACCGTAGAAAGCATAGCTGTCAAATGCTTCGTACTTGTCTCCGCCCACTGCGGAATAGTATTCCGCAAAGCTCAAAGGATGCACACGTATTTCATCGCTGCGCCCCCTGAATTCCGTCAGGATATCCGAGGACAGCATCTTTGAATTGCTGCCCGTCACGTAGATATCAAGATTCGGCAAAGACCGCAGATCGTTCAGCGCATCATAAAAGGTGATGCGCTTTCCTTCCGGATTATATGGATTCTTCACCTCGTCGGACATCTGGATCTCGTCAACGAAAAGATAAAACCTCTCATCAGAGCCTTCCGCACGTTTCCGCACCTCTTCCGCAAGCAGCAAGGGATTACGGTACTTGATATCTCTGGTCAGGTCAAGCTCAAATGACAAAACATTCTTATCTTCCACGCCTTCACTTCTCAGATAATCCCTGAAAAGATTCCGCAGCAAATAAGACTTTCCGCATCTGCGGATGCCAGTGATCACCTTCACCTGTCCATCCCACATGTACGAGATAAGGTGATTCAGATATCGGTCTCTTTTGATTTCCATGCCCGCCTCCGTTGAAAAGTTACTTTGCAAATCAATCAACTTCTCAATAGATATCATACCTCATCATTCTCATAAAATCAATTTTTCGTTGAGAACTTATTTGATTTATCAGGTAAGTTCTCAATGTTTTCAGAAATGTTCCTTTGTAGAATTTATTGTAAAGTTGTTTATATATCAATTCTGTTTGGAGGTTATATCATGGCACAATTTCTACCGATTATGAAAGACATTCGGTTTTTTCTTTATGGCGGTGATTATTGCCCGGAACAATGGATAGAAGAAAAAGAAACAGTATACTCAATTCATCAATATGTTTCATTTCCGTAATCCAAGATTATACCAATCACGTCCCGTATCGTTAAATAACCCGATTTAAAGCATATTCGATAACCAATAATAACTTGACTTATTGGTTATCCCGTGTTATCTTACTCGTGGAGGTGATTGCATTGACTACACAAGAGCGGATTACAGAAATCGAAAAGCAATTGCTGCTACTTCCTGCTGGTACGTTGACCTACAAAACCATCAAAGACAATGAGCAACCATATTTACAATGGAGTGAGAGAGGAAAAACAATATCTCGCTATATAAAGGTTGCAGAACGTGAGCACATCTTCCAACAGCTTGAACTACGTGAAAAACTGCTTGATGAACTCCGGCATTTGAAAGAGCAACCTCAACAGCAAGTTCTTACCCAAAGTGTTCCTGTATATCGCACCAATGTCATCACCGGTTATGACTTGAAAGAGTTGATCCTTCCTGCCCAGAAGCTTCGCAAGCGCGATTGCTTCAAACGTTTGAATAAATACATGACAGGCGATTTCGCGGGTAAGGTTTGTTTACTGTACGGTCTGCGCCGCACCGGCAAGACCACATTGCTTCTGCAAGCAATCAATGTACTGACGGATGATCAGTTTGCCAAAGCGGTTTACATCAAAGCAACAACTGACAACACCATGGCTGATTTGAATCAGGATCTGAAGCTGCTGCGCGAAAACGGATACCGATATATTTTCATTGATGAAGTAACACTCATTGAAGATTTCATTGACTCCGCCGCGTTGCTGTCTGACATTTACGCTGCCATGGGCATGAAGGTTGTGTTGTCCGGCACAGACTCTCTTGGTTTTTGGTTCACACTACGTGGTGAACTATATGACCGTGCTGTCACTATCCACACTACCTTCATTCCTTTCCGTGAATTCAGTCGCTTACTGCACATAAATGATATCGATGAGTATATTCGTTATGGCGGTATGCTTAAAGCCGGTGAACTTGCTTTTGATGATGACGATGCGAATGAAACTGATGCATCATTCCGTGATGATGAATCGACACGCCGATATATTGATACTGCCATCTGTCAGAACATCCAGCATTCATTGAAATGTTGTCGTGATGGTACATACTTTCGACATCTGCAATCTCTATACGACAAAGGTGAGTTGACCGGCGCAATCAATCGGATCATTGAAAGCATGAATCATCAGTTTCTGCTTCGCATTCTTACCCGTCCATTCAAATCGCATGATCTTGGGTCTGCTGCAGAGGTACTTCGCAAACAATCCGATCCCGACAAGCAAAGTACTTTACTTGATACGATTGACCATAAGGGTATCACAAATTCATTGATGGACATTCTGAAGATCAAAAATGCTGAAAACATGCAGATCGGTCTGACACAGACACATGCAGATGAAATCAAGCAGTATCTGACTGCGCTTGATCTTGTTGTTGATTGTCCGCGTGAAACGATTGCTTCCGGCGCTGATGAACTTGAATATGTTTTGTTCACACAGCCGGGCATGCGTTATTGTCAGGCACAGGCGCTGTTGCATGTATTGATGAAGAACACCACATTTAAAACTGCCAGCGAACGTGAAAAGAAGTTGGTTGGTGATCGTATCCTTGAGGAAGTGCGTGGTCGAATGATGGAAGATATTGTGCTTCTTGAGACATTTCGCTCACTTCCAAAGGGTAAACGGGCTTTCAAGCTGACCATGAGTGCAAGCGAGTTTGACATGGTGATCTATGACGATGAGCAAGATACGTGCGAACTGTATGAAGTAAAACACAGTGCGGAGATCGTTGAACATCAGTATCATGTACTGACTGATGAGGATGAATGTGCACTTGTCGAAAAGAAATACGGTACGATCATCAAGAAGTGTGTTCTGTATCGCGGCAAGCCCACTACGCTTGATAATGGTATTGAATATCAAAATGTGGATGAATACTTGAAGCAATTATAATCCGGCATGCATAAGAGGAGACAGGGGACGGTTCTCTGTCTCCTTTCTATTTACTGTTTTCGATGATCTTTTTTGATAATCCGGTCAAACGGCCTAACTGACGAATCGAAATCCCCGCCCGCAGCAAACGCTGTACAGACAGATTGAAAGCAGCACGATCCTTTTCATTTCCGGGAGAGGGCTGCATCGTTCCAAATTCTGCCCGGATCAATAAATGAACGTGATTTCCCATCAGACAATATGCATAGATCTGCATTTTGGCTATCTGTCCAACTCGTTGCAGCACATTCATAAAGTACTCATAGTCCTCATGATCATAGAAGATCTGCTGCTTGTTGGTT
>JAZUFB010000092.1:0-15773 GCA_045640475.1 Clostridia bacterium | reverse complement strand
CGCTTCCGCTATGTGCTGGGCAGCATCAAGCCCACCGACTGTGTGGTTGTGGGTTCCTGGCAGAAGGACCGCGATGAGATCGCCATGAACGCGTCTCTTGTAAAGCGCTACGGACAGCTTGACTGATTGCCGGACGGATATCACGGCAAGTCAGCGGACGGAAAACGACTCAACAGCCCTCTCCGGAGGGCTTTTTTCACTCTAAAAAATGGGAAGCGCGTATAAACGCAAGGTTTATACTATGATTTGTTATGTGATTGCTATATAATTAATGTAAACATTACACGGACACTGCGGTCGTCGGAAACGGGAGGCACGCAATGGGGATCCATTTTTCATATGACAGGATGCTGGAAGCGGCGGAAAACCATCTGCGCTGGTGGCGGGGAGACCCGGACCGGCCGCTTGTCAAGCTGACCATAGAAAACCGCTATCCCGCGGAACAATCGGCTGTTCCGCCGCTCAGCCAGAGCAACAGTCTCGATTTTTCCGTTTCGCCGGAAGCTGTCGTGGACGCGCTGGATCTGGAACTGAGCAGGAAGGAATTTTTGGGCGATGCCTTTCCCATGGTGGATTTCGGCGCGTTCGGCCCGGGCGTGTTGGCCGGCTTCTGCGGAGCGCGGGCGGATGATCATACCGGATCCATCTGGTATTTCCCGCAGGAGGCAAAAGAGATAAGCGATATTCACGCGAAATATGATCCAGACTGCGCGCTGGTCAGACGCATCAAAGCCATTTACCGGGCGGGACTTCAGAAGTGGAACGGGAGTGTGATCATGGGTCTTCCGGATCTTGGCGGCGTGATGGATGTGGCTGCCGCGCTGCGCGGAAGCGAAGAACTGCTGATGGATCTGTACGACAACCCCGAGGAGGTGCTCCGCCTGATAGGGGAGATCGAAACGGCGTGGCGGGAAGCGTATGAGGATTTGAGCGCGGTACTCGCGCCGCAGAAGTTTAACACAAACTGGTCCGGTCTTTTGAGCGATGTGCCGTCCTATGTCTGTCAGTGTGATTTCTGCTATATGATCGGAAACGGGATGTTCCGCAGCTTCGTACTGGATACACTTAAGAAAGACACGGAATATCTGGGAAATGTGATTTATCATCTGGACGGCAAAGGGGAACTCAAGCACTTAAATGATATCCTTTCCCTGCCCAAGCTGAAGGCGGTACAATGGGTCTTCGGGGATGGGGAAAAACCTGCCGAGGAATGGATGGATGTTTACGGAGCGATCGCCCGGGCCGGTAAACGGATCTGGGTCTGCGGTACGCCGGACAGCTTCCGCAAGGTATATTCGCAGATGCGTGAACCGATGTACTTTACATACGGGCTGAACGCTTCGTGCGAGGATGAAGGCAGGGCATTTCTGCGCGCTGTAGGAGGTAGAGGATGAAAAAGCATTACGCGAGGATCATTCTGGGCGCGAGCTATTACGCGCTCGGATATGAGTCTTCCCATGAGGATTGTTTGATTCTGGAGCAATCGCAGACCGTCGGAAGCGAGTTTCATTTAGCCGTCAGACCCGTGACGGTCCGTGACGGCGCGTCCGGACCGATGTGTGATATCATGCGGGAATACGGCGTTCTGACGCCGGGTACATTCGATCAGCTGAAAGCGCAGGCGGTGGTCCACGAATACGCTTCCCGACGCCTTGAAGAGGGCATGCAGCTTGTGCTGGACGCGCATATCATTTCGGTGTCGTTTTCGGATGAGGGTGTTTCCGTCAGCTTTATTGACAATGAAGGCATTTCCACCGTCACGGCGGAGCGTTTGATCGATACGACGGATGAATGTGTATCCGTCGCCGGAATGGTGAAATGTGTATCGAAGACACTCAACGCCTTCACGGTCGCGCTGTCTGACGGATTTACGGAGAAGCTTACGACCGTTCACCCGGAATGCCGCGTGATCGATGGCTCCATGGAGAACGAGAAAATCATCTGCTTCGCGGTAAGCCCCGACACTTCCCTTGCGGAAGCGTACCGGGAGCTCGTTGATGTGTGGTCAAAGGCGTTTCCGGAGGGCGAAGAAAAGATTCTTTTCGTTGCGGAAAACTTTGACGCGGTGTATGAACCGGTGAAGGAGAAACCGCGCGGGTGGGTCGGCAGATACTATGACGATCCCTTTACCGCGTTTGCGGAAGGAGCGGTGGCAGAATGAATTTATACAGCAGAATCGACGACTGTGTCGTATCCGGCCGGGCGGATCCCGAGTGGAAGGAAAGCTTTGACATTATTGTGGTGGGCGCGGGTTCGGGCGGAATATACGGATCTCTTTCGGCGGCGCGGGAAGGGAAATCCGTCCTGCTTCTGGAAAAGAGCCGCTGGTGCGGCGGGCAGCATGTTCAGGGGCTGGTAAACGGCTACTATTACGGCTGCCGTGACGGCCTGTTCCGCGAAACGGACCGCAGGGCGGAACAGCAGGCAAAAGATGTATTTTATGATGTGGCTACCGACGGAAAGCGCATCCTCATTGCCGATGAGCTGCGCGACGCGGGCATTTGTGTCAGAACGCAGTCGATGGCTATCGGCATCTATTGTGAAGAAAAAACCGTCTGCGGCATCCGTGCGCTCATCGGCTGCGAAGTATGCGACTTCGCATGCAAAATGTTGATCGACGCCACGAGCGACGGCCATCTGCTGCGTATGCTGCCCATAGAGGTAAAAATGGGCAGGGAAGGGGACGGAGAACCGGAGCCGTTTTCCAGTGTCCGCAGCGTCTATCTGGACCGCGGCCTGTATGACGGAGGCCTGAGCGTAACCGTCGGAAAAATGGGCGGGCGCTACGGACTGTTCCATGAATACCGTGACAACGGTTACCTTTTCCAGTATAACCGCGGAGAGTTCACGAAGGGCATCGTCCGCGCCCATGCGAGCCATTTGAAATTCATCGGAGAAAACAGCCGTTTTCTGCATCTGGCGTCCATGATCGGCTTAAGGGAAGGCGTGCTCTATGAGGGCGAATGTTATCTGACGCTCAGCGATGTTCTGTATGGAAGAATCAAAAACGAAGATATCATGCTCTGGTGCTTTTCCGACGTGGACAAGCACGGAAGCGGCATGGCCTTTGATGAGGAGATTTATCAGAACTGGTTCGTGTGCAGCAATATGAGCACCTGCACCATATACATTCCCATTCCCATCGGCGCGGTCGTGCCCAAAGGATGGAAGGGTCTGACCACCGCGGGCAGGTGCATTTCCGCCGATACATATGTGAATTCCGCCACCCGCATGAATACGGACTGCTTCCGCATCGGAGAGGCCGTGGGCACGCTGTGTGCTCTGGCGGCGGACTGCGGACAGGATCCCATGGCGGTCTCACCCGCCGTTTTGCGGGAAAAACTGACGGGATACGGCTTTTTCCGGGAACAGCATTCCATGCAGCCCTCCTTCTGGAATCCGGGCATGGCGAAAGAAAATCGCGTGCCTGTGAGCTGGATGACGGACAAAACGGAATTGAAGCGGGCGCTTTCCACCGACTGCCCCGCGGTTGCTCTGTGGAGCTGCCACCTTATGGGAAAAGAAAAGTTAGGTGACACCGTGTATGCCCTGATGGACACGGATGACACCATGCTCCGCTTTAACGCCGCCATTGCGCTGGGACTCATGCACGATGAGCGCGCGCTGCCCGTGCTGCGCGAAATCATTGAGAAGAGAGAACCTTTCTACTACATGGACTGCCGCAGGAGCAACCAGATGCGCAGCGTCATCGCGGAATGTCTGTGCGGTCAGATGGGGGATGTGGGAGCGGTGGACGCCCTGCTGCCCATTCTGGAAGAAGCGGAATACGAAAAGGAAATGTATCACGTCCTGCTGACGCCGGATTACAAGCGCACGATCACTAAGGAGCAGAACTCCGTATATTTCCAGCATTTTTCTCACGCGGTGGCGGCGCTTACCAAAATCGCGCTCAAACATCCCGAACGCAGGGAAGAAATCAAAACGAAGCTCCATGCCGCTCTGGATGACGGCGTGTATATCCGCCGCATTACCGATACGCCCGAATGGAATGCTTTTTACAAGGCGGCAGACAATTGCCGCAAATTCGTGACTCGAAAACTGGGGTGAATTATGGAATACAGTTATTCTTATTGTGACGCGTATGCCGTACTTGACGGCAGCCGTCTGACCGTGGGCAACAGCCGCATGGAGCGCAGTTGGGACCTTTCGGGAAAACTTCCCGGCACCGGGCAGCTGACCGACAAAAAGACGGGCAAACAGTGGCTTTCACCGGGACTTACGGGACAATTCGAGGTAAAGCCGGATAGGCAGTGCGTTTTTTTCCGTCAGGGGATAACGACCGGCGGCATGAGCGTATCGGGCGCGGAAGCGCGTACGGATGATGATCTGGGCATCGGGGAAAAGTATCTTGAGCTGACCGTGCATCTGGCCTTCGCTACGGGCAGGATCGATTGGATCCATCGGATTTATCCGGGGCTCCCCGTTCACAGGAGCTTTTTGCGCGTGACCGCGTTTTCGGGTGCCGCGCCGGAACCGTGGGATCCGGAATGGCCCGAGAATTATATCGACCATCTGCCCCTTGCACCCATGCACATGAAATGGAAGAGCGTGGCGTTTACGGACAAAACCGATGACAACGATAATCCCGTCATCGAGACGAAGGGCATCATGACGCGCCGCGAGAGCCGCCTGTTTTCCGGAAATCTGATGCTGGCGGAAGAGATCCCCACGGGTGAGGGGCTTTGGATGGTGAAGGAAGGTCCGTCCGTAAACGGCAGCTTCACCGGGGAACCCGATTTCCAGCTGAAGGGGATGCAGCTTTATGCCATGGGCTGGGGATTCGGCCCCGAAGACCTTTCTGACAGTCTGGAAACCTATGGAACTGCGGTCGTTCTCTATGACGGCGGCGAGGAGGGAGCGCTCAGGGCGCTGCATGAATACAGCCGCGCCGTTCATGCGTATCTTCCCGACCGGGACGCGCTTATTATGTCAAATACCTGGGGTGACGGAAACGCCGACGGACGCATCGGCGAAGCGTTTCTGATGAAGGAGCTTCGTGCAGCGCAGGAGATGGGAATCACCTGCTTCCAGATCGACGACGGTTGGGAAACGGGCAGAACCGCCAATTCCGTGGAAGCGGCAGCAAACGGATATACATGGATGAGCGGATATTACAAGGCGGATTCCCGTTTCTGGACGCCGGATGCTAAGCGTCTGCCGAACGGACTTCAGCCCATAACGGAGTATGCGGCGGCGCACGGCATGCGCATCGGTCTGTGGTTTTCTCCGGACGCGGAGGAGGATTACCGGCATTGGGAATGGGACGCGGATACGCTGATTGGATTATACCGGACTGCGGGCGTGACTGCGTTCAAAATGGATGGAGTCAACTTCGGCAGCAAGCGGGGAGAAGAGAATTTCGGACGCCTCATGCGCAAGGTCATCAAAGAATCGGGCGGAAAGGTGATCTTCAACCTCGATACCACCGCCGGTACCCGCAACGGATACTTCGGGCGGGTACAGTACGGCAATCTGTTTCTGGAAAACCGCTTCACGAACCCGTTCGGCATCTGGCCCAATTACTGGCCGCATCACACCCTGCGCAACCTTTGGCTGCTGAGCAGATATATTCCGACCGAGCGGTTCCAGATAGAATTTTTGAATGTGGACCGCAACGGGGAATATTACGATGACCCGCTTGCTCCCGCGAACTGGGGTCAGGAGGCGGCGTTTGCCGTTTCCATGTTCGCAAGCCCGCTGGCATGGATGGAGATGAGCGCGCTTGCGCCGTCTTCCCGGGAAAAGCTGTCGGAGGTCATCGGGAGATACCGCCCGCTGCAGGCGGAGATATTGTCGGGACAGATCCTGCCCATCGGCAATGAGCCGGACGGCTTCAGCTGGACCGGACTCCAGTCCGTGCTGCCGGATGGGGAAGGATATCTGCTTTTGTTCCGTGAATATGCGCTTCGGGACAGCTGTGCACTCCGTCTGTGGGGCGGGCTCAGCGGGAAGACCCTTTTACTGGAGCCCGTTCTCGGCTCCTGCTGCATGAAGGAAACAAAAGCGGATGCGGACGGATGCGTGTCTTTCCGCCTCGAAAATACGCTGCAGTACGCGCTTTACCGCTATAAAACGAAATAAGTAAAGTGAAAAACACGGTTGCCGGCTTCATGAACCCCTGCGGCGCGCCCGGGGAGAAGAGAAACACGGGAGGATGGATATGAATACGGAACAGATCGGGATCGAATTCGGCAAATCATTAACGCTGATCGGAAAGGTCCGTCCGAGGAGTGTGCGGGAGATACATGGCTCCAACTGGCTCATCGGCTGCGAGACCCTCGACCGGGACTACGCCGATTATGACGCGTATAAAGAGTATCTCTGCCCCTTGGGAATCCCCGTGATACGCCTGCAGGGCGGCTGGGCAAAGACCGAGAAAGTGAAGGGCGTATATGATTTTGCATGGATGGATCACATCGTCGACGATGCCGTTTCCCGGGGACTGCGCCCATGGATTCAGTTCAGCTACGGAAACGCCCTTTATTCCGGCGGTGAGGAAAATCTGGGTGCGGGTATGCCGCTCACCCGGGAATCAATGGAGGGCTTCCTCTCCTGGGTGACAGCCATGGTGACACGCTATCGTGACAGAGTGTGGGACTGGGAAGTGTGGAATGAACCGAACTTCGGCGACAACAAGGTCAATACACCGGAAAGGACTGCCGAACTCAATATCCGTACCGCGCGCGCTGTGCTTACTGTTCAGCCGGACGCGAGAATATCCGCTTTGTCCATGGGGCACATTGATTTGGAATATACGGAACGGTTCTTTCTTTATCTTGCCCGGAACGATGCCTGTGGCCTGTTCCACGATGTGACCTATCATGATTATTGCTATAATCCGGACGGCAATCATGCCAAGGTGTTTGCTTTCCGGGAAATCGTTAAAAAGTACGCGCCGCATCTCATAATCCGTCAGGGGGAGAACGGAGCGCCCTCGATGCCCTACGCGGGCGGCGCGCTGTGGCAGTATGACTGGACCGAGCTTTCTCAGGCCAAGTGGGACCTGAGGCGCATGCTGGACAATCTGGGAAACGGCATCGAGTGCAGCGTATTCACCATCGCGGAGATACAGTATACCGGAAACGGACCGATCAACAAGACCAACACGAAGGGACTTTTGGAGACGGACACGGAAAAGAAGGTCGTCCGGCCCAAGACGGCTTATCGCGCCGTGCAGCATGTCACATCGATTTTCGATGACACGCTGGAGCGTATCCCCGGTACCCGCGTGGCCTTCACGCTTTCTCAGGATGATACGGATCGTGTGAAGCTCAGCATGGAGCGCAGCGTTTCGGTGTACGGTTATCGCAACCCGAAGACGGACGCGCGCGCGTACACGATCTGGCGGGATGAGGCCATTCCGGGAAACGGCTGTGAACCGGTTTTGACGGATATCGCCATCGCGTGCGCCCAAATGAAGGCCCCGGTGCTGGTGGAACTGGTGAGCGGAAATGTCTACGGATTGAATGCGGAGAAGGACGGGCGCATCGATTGCTTCCGGTCCGTTCCCGTGTATGACAGTCCCATAGTGATCGCGGAGAAAGAATTGATTCCGCTCATTTTGTAAAAAGTAGCGAAAAAATAACATAATAGTTTGTGCATATTGAATTATAAAACAAATATCCGACACTATAATTATTGTAGTTTGCTGAAAAATATATAGATTAGTCTTTTATACGGGTAAAAAAAGTGTAAAAATGAGGCATCGAAAATAAACGGGAGGTGTAAAGACAGATGTCGGATTGCCGTTTGTATACCAAACCATCTGCGTACAAGGGACTCAGGCGCGTAGTCCGCAACATACGTCAGAATAAGGTTCTGTGGATCATGATCCTGCCCGTCATTCTGTACGTTTTGCTTTTCAGTTACGCTCCCATGCCCGGCATCATCCTCGCGTTCAAGAAGTTCAATTATCAGGACGGCATTCTGGGAAGTCCCTGGGTCGGAATGGATAACTTCCGTTTTCTGATAAAAGGCGGCATCCTCTGGCGCATCACCAAAAATACGGTGCTGTACAATCTGGCGTTCATCGTGGTGGATATGGTCGCTCAAATCGCGGTCGCCATCATGCTGAACGAGATCACCCAGAAGAAAATCAAAAAGCTGAGCCAGTCGCTGATGTTCCTGCCGTACTTCATTTCATGGGTTCTTGTACAGTCCATCTCTTACGGGATTTTCAACTATGAATACGGTCTGCTCAACAATATTCTGAAAAGCATGGGCATGCAGCCCATCAACATTTACGTAACCAAGAGCGTATGGCCCGGACTGCTGACCTTCTTCCATGAGTGGAAGGGACTGGGCTACGGCGTAGTCGTGTATCTGGCGGCTATTACCGGCATCTCCTCGGAGTATTATGAAGCGGCCCGTCTGGACGGCGCAACAAAGTGGCAGCAGATCCGCCTCATCACACTCCCGCTTCTGAAGCCGACTGCCATCACGCTTTTCCTCTTTGCCATCGGCAAGATCATGAAGGGCCAGTTCGAACTGTTCTTCCAGCTGGTCGGACAGAACGGAACCCTTTACGATGTCACCGATATCATCGATACCTATGTTTTCCGTACCATTACGACCAATTTCGATCCCGGTATGTCCACGTCCGCAGGTCTGTATCAGTCACTGTTCGGATTCATACTGATCGTGTCCGTCAACAGCCTCGTAAAGAAGCTGCAGCCGGAATACGCTCTGTTCTGAGGGAGGTGGCTGCATGAAAATCAAAACGGCGAAGCTCAACCGCAAAGAACCCATCGTATATCTGTTCTACGTGATCGTTATTCTCGTGGCAGTCATCTGTTTCATCCCGTTCTGGCTCATCGTGGTCGGGTCTCTGTCCCTGGAATCCGATATTCTGACATTCGGATATTCGATGTGGCCGCCCCACTGGTCTCTGTCCGCGTATGAAATGGTTTTCAACATTCCCGAGCGTATCGGTCAGGCGTATAAAGTTTCCATCACCATTACCGCCGTCGGCACGTTTATCTCGCTGTTCTTCTCTTCCATGGCAGCATACGTGCTCATGCGCAAGGACTTCCATTACCGCAATGCCATCGCGATGCTATTGTATTTCCCCTCGATATTCAGCGGCGGTATGCTTCCCAGCTACCTGCTCATCGTTAAATACCTGGGACTCAAGGACAGCATCTGGGCGCTCATCCTGCCGGGTATGATCAGCGCGTGGAATATTTTCCTCCTGCGCAACTTCATGAGCGATATCCCGGATGCCATTATGGAATCCGCGAAGATCGACGGCGCGAACGATTTCCAGATTTTCGTCCGGCTGTACCTGCCGCTCAGCAAGGCGGGACTGGCCACGATCGGCCTGTTCACGGCTCTCGGTTACTGGAACAGCTGGTCGGGTGCTATGCTGTATATCAACAAGCAGCGCCTGTATCCTCTGCAGTATCTGCTGTATTCCATGCTCAGCAATGTGCAGGGCCTCAAGGAGCTGGCGTCTCAGGCAGGCATTGCGATGCCCAACCTGCCGAGCGAGACATACAAGATGGCAATGGCCGTTGTCACCACCGGCCCCATCCTGCTGCTGTATCCCTTCGTGCAGCGCTACTTCGTAAAGGGCATCACCGTCGGCTCCGTCAAGGGCTGACCATCAGAATGGTTTCTATTTATTGACTATAGAAACAAACAACATTAAGGAGGAATCACAAATGAAGAAGTCTCTGGCAATTCTTCTTACCCTTTGCCTGGTGTTCTGCATGTTCACCGTTCAGGCCGAGGAAGATCTGAGCGAGCACGTCGTTCTCACCATGTACTGCATCGGTGACGAGGGCGGCATCTATGCCCAGCAGCATCTGGACAAGCTGAATGAGATGCTGACCGAGAAGATCAATGCGGAAATCGAACCCATCATGGTATCCTGGGGCGATTACAAGACCAAGCTGCCTATGGTTTGGGCTTCCGGCGAACAGTTCGACCTGACTTACACCGCGAACTGGGTGAGCTACTTCGACGAAGCGGACAAGGGTGCCTTTATGGACATCACCGAGCTGTTCCCCACCTACGCTCCCGAGACCTACGCGGAGATGGAGGCCCTCGACAGACTCGAGACCACCAAGGTCGGCGGCAAGCTGTATATGGTTCCCAACAACATGCCCGACTACACCACCTTCATTTTCAACTACCGCGAGGATCTGCGCAAAAAGTATGACTGCCCCGAGATCGACAGCTGGGAAGCTCTGGAGATCTACATGCAGGCCATCAAGGATAATGAGCCCGGCATGCTTCCCTACGCCATTCCCAACAATGACGCCGTGAAGACCCAGACCTGGCTGAACGAGATGGACTGGGCGCGCCCCATTGATAACGGCAGCGTCGGCGTGTTCACCTATAGTCTCACGGATCCCACCACGATCTTCTCCATGGTTGACACCCCCGAATACGAGGAGTATGTCACCAAGGCCCGTGAATACTACGAAGCCGGCTACTGGTCTCAGTCCGTCATGGCAGAGACCACCGCTGTGAAGGACGCTTTCCTCACCGGTAAGTCCGCCATTTACGCCGCGAACTTCTCCAACAGCAACGGTGTTTACACGGAACTGAGTGCATCTCAGCCCGATTGGGAGATCGGCCTGTGGTCTTCCGACCTTGACAGCGGCGTTGTTGAGAGCATTGCCGCCACCAACAACGGAATGGCCATCGGTCCCTTCAGCAAGAATCCCGAGCGCGCCATGATGTTCATCGAGCTGTGCTATCAGGATCCCGAAGTGTACCACCTCCTTATGGACGGCCTTGAGGGCATCACCTACGAAGCTGACTATGACAAGATGGTCAAGTGGGTTCCCGAAACCACCGATCCTACCACCACCAACCTGAAGAACCTCGGCATGGGCTTCGGCACCGAAAAGTTCGCTCTGGGCTCTATGAATGACAGCCCCATCGTGAACGATCTGAAGGAAAAATACGCGGAAGTGACCGTGTTCCCCGCCCTGTCCGGTTTCGTTCTCAACAAGGATTCCATCAATGCCGAGCTGGCCGCCATCAAGGCCGTCTGCGACGAATACAAGGTGCCTCTTGAGAAGGGCGTTGTGGATCCCGTTGAAGGTCTCGCGACCCTGAAGGAAAAGCTCATTGAAGCGGGCTATGAGACCGTTCTGGCTGAGATGAATGCTCAGCTGGCCGAATACCTGGCTAAGTAAGCTTTTGCAGACACGTTTACTGCGGCTCCGGCTCTCTTTCGAGAGCCGGAGCGAATTGCGTATCAGAAGACGGTTGTTTTTCTCCCGGATTGTGTTATAATATCACCGAAAATTAATGATAGGAGCCGGATCATGAATATAAGTGCGCTGAAACCCAAAAAAGACCTCCTGTTTATCAGAATGGTCTCCGTGTTTTTTCTGGTGGCAGCCGCTATCACGATCCTGCTCACGACGCTTCTGTTCGCCTTCTTCTCGGGCAACTTCAAGCGCGAAATGTACCGGGTGCAGGAAACGAACCTTAAACAGATGTCCGCGGTCGTGGGTTTCCGGGCGGAGTATGTCAATTCTCTGCTGGTTCAGGTGAAAAGCGACGATCAGATCTCCAAACTTTTCTTCACGAAGGATCCGATTCTTGACAGCACCATTGTGAATCGTTTGAATGAAGTCAGGGAACCCACGAAGCATCTGAATTCCATCTATGTTTGCAACGATTACACGGATACCATATACTGTTCAAGCGAGAATACGCTCCCGTTTGTGAACAGTAAGCAGTTCTTCGAGGACAAGGGCTTCGTGGAACTGCTGGACCATATCAGTGACTACCCGAAGTATACTCCGATCCTGCGCAAGGTCACGCTGGAGTGGCCCAGCGGCCAGTCCTACGATACGTATGTATATACCTACCTGATTTACGATTCCTATTCCACCGGAGCGATCCACAATGTCGTTGCCTTCAACTTCCATCTGGGCTGGATCGAGGATGCGCTCGACCTGATTTCCGTTGACGGGCAAACGGGGGACAGGATGTGGATCGTTAACGGAGAACGCACCATAGTCTATACCAGTGATGGTAAGCTCATCGGCACGGAATGTGACAAGGATGCTCTGCCGTCGGATATTCTGGGCAAGGCGAGCGGATACCGTCTCACGGGGGACGGCGATGAGATGAAAATGCTCACCTACGCGACGCCCTCCCGCATGGGCTACGAAAACTGGACGTTCGTCAGCTGGACGGATTACGCGAAGCTCATGCAGCCGCTGGAAAATGTGAAAAGAATCATTATCGGCGTGTCGGCCATCGTGCTGCTTGCGAGTCTCGTGGCGATTTTCATTATTACCAACGTCCTTTACGAACCCTTCCGCAAGACCATTGCCAAGGTGGGTGTGCTGGAAGAGGAAAAACGCCGTAAGCAGCTTCTGGAACGCGAGTTGTTCCTGCAGCAGCTGTTTCTCGGTAACGTACCCGATGACGCGGGTATTATCAGAGAGAACTTCAAAAAGCATGAAGTAAACACTTATCCGGACGGCAGTGTGATGATGTTGGTTCTCTCCATTGACGATGTGGAGCGGTTTTATGACCTGCATCGCATCCATCTGGATGAGACCCATAATACGGTTTCCCTAATCATCGGCGAGACCTTCCGGATCATCGGCGTACAGCCCCTGTGCGTCAGGATGCATGGAAGCATGTGGGCGATGTGCGTGCCGGCGGACGAGTTCATCTGTCAAAAGCAGCAGGTATTTGACGGGCTTAATGCGCGTTTGCACGCGAAGCTGGATGTAACGGTGTCTTTGGCCGTCAGCTCTGCCGGACACAGCGTCCTCGATATCCCGTTTTTGTATTCGGAAGCGCTCAATGTGCTGTCTTACCGTTTGCTGCGGGGCAAGAATTGTCTGCTCGATGCGACGGAAACCCGTGAACATGAACAGACAAAATACGTCTATCCGGATGACGTTGAAAAGAAGCTCATGAGCAATCTGTTCGGCGGCAAGTATGACGAGACTATGGAACTGTATCAAAACTTCCTGTCCGTTGTTCTGACCTTTTCCGTGGATGACATCCGTCTTGCGTTTATGCAATTGGCTCACGCCATCAAGGCAGCTTCCGCCAAATCCATCGCGGAAGCTTCGGGTGCTCTGGCGGAATTCGACCGCTTCTACCGGAAACTGGGCGACGCGGAGACCATAGATGAAATCAACGCCATGTTCTCGGATTTGTTTGACGATATCACCGGCAAGCTCAAGCAAAAAACTCTGGAGCGGCATGAGGCCCTTGTGGAGCAGATCATGTCCTACGTGGAGGAACACTACGGAGATTTGAATCTTTCCATTAATGATATCTCCGACAATCTGGATATGTCAGCCGCCTATCTCGGACGTCTTTTCAAGCAGGTGACGGGCACGACCTTCATCGAATATCTGACTAAATACCGCCTGAAGGCGGCCTGCGAGCTTCTTGCGGGCACGGATATGACGGTAAACGAGGTGTCTGATAAGGTGGGGTTCACCAACTGCTCCTACTTCTATATCATATTCAAAAAGAATCTGGAATGTACCCCCAACCAATATAGAAAACAGAATAACGGAGGAGAAGACGCATGAATGCTGAAATCGAAAGGCGCAAGCGCAACTGGCTTGAATTTTACGATAACAGCAGCCGTGTAAACCGTCTGCTTGTCGTGGAATATACGCAGGACGTGATCAAGCATCCGGCTCTTTCCTGGGATAAGCTCCCGGAGCGTGAGGAGTGGGCATACAAGCGGTATATGCTGCAGATGGAAAATCTGGATGTGATTCACGATAATGTCATCCCGCATCTGCCCATCAGCACGGGAACGGAGATCTTCGCCGAAGCGTTCGGCTGCCCCGTGAAGCGCTCCGAAAATGCGATGCCCTTCGCGGTTCCGCTCATTCATGATGTGAGTGAGTTTTCCAAAGTCAAGCTTCCGCGGCTTGAGGATACGAAGCTGTGCGAATTGTTTGCTTTGGCTGACAGACTCAGAGACCGGGCCGGAAAGGATGCCATGCTGCGTCTTCCCGATATGCAGACGCCCATGGATGTGGCAGCGCTCATATGGAGCAAAGCCGATTTCTATATGGCGATGTTCGATGAGGAAAACGCCGTCACGGATCTGGCGGCAATGGTCAAGGAACTCATGTTTGCCTTTCTGGACGAGTGGTTCCGCCGTTACGGAACGAATTACATCGCCCATTATCCGGATTATTATATGACGGGCGGCATCACCGTATCCGAGGATGAAATCGGCATCGTCTCAAGCGATATGTTCAACCGCTACTTCCGCGGCGAGTTGTGCGAGTTTTCCGAGCGTTACGGCGGCATAGGGATCCACTGCTGCGCTGACTCCAACCATCAGTGGCATAATCTGCTTTCCATCCCGGGACTTAAGCTGCTCAATTTCGTCCGGGATGAGGAAAACACCCGCAAGGCAATCGAATTCTTCGGCCCCTCTATTCCCACGTATAATACCGCCATGGTGGATACGGACGCGCTTCCGGGCGGAACGGGATACCATGTGGCAAACTTTCAGTATACGAATTCCATTGAAAACGCGGTAAAGATCGCGGACGAATACAACGAAAAATACGGACTTGGATAAAAACGGCGGCATCCCATGGATGCCGCTGTTTTTCAATCGATGAGTGTGTGACTTTCAATAACCCTTTTCAGCCACTTTCCGCTTTCTTTTATCGTCCGCTTCTGCGTTTCGTAATCCACGCGCACGAGCCCCATACGCGTGGCGTAACCGCCCGTCCATTCCAGATCATCCAAAAAACACCATACATAATAGCCGCCGATGGGAATGCCCGCCTGCTGCGCGAGAATGCATTCCTTCAGATGCAGATACAGATAATCGATGCGGTTGAAATCCTTGATTTCGCCGTTTCTGTCCGGCGTTTCGTAGGCGGAAAATCCGTTTTCCGAAATGATGATCTCTTTGGGACGATAGGTTTCGTTGAGCGTACGCAGATACCGTCCGAAGAGTTCGGGGCGGTGATAGTGAACGGCTTCGGTCTTTTCGGTGGGATTCGGCACATAGTCCTTGTCATAGGGCCAGCCGCCGCTGCTTGCCTTGATCACGCTGGGACGGTAATAGTTGACACCGAGGAAATCCGTGGGTTCGGAGATGATCTCCATGTCCTTTTCACTGATTTTTGGCAGGACCACGCCCTTTTTGCGGTAATGCTCCCACATCATCTGCGGATAGTGTCCGAGGAAAACGGGATCCGTGAACCAGCCGAGCTGGCTTTCCCAGTCCCGCTGCGCGGCAAGTCGGTCCTCGGCGCTGTCCGAAGCAGGGTCCGCAGGGAAGTATCCCATGGATAAACCGATCTTTCCGGGATATCCGTTCGCGCGGAATTCCCTGACCGCGAGTCCGTGCCCCAGCAGCAGATTATGGCACACGGCCAGTGCTTCCGATATATCTCTGTGTCCGGGCGCGAATCTGCCGCTCTCGTGTCCAACGAAAGCGACTACATTTGGCTCATTGTGCGTGATCCAGACATCTGCCTGCAGATTATCGAACATCAGCTTCGCGTAGTCCCGGAACGCGATTGCGGTGTCCGGATTTGCCCAGCCGCCGCGGTCCTGCAGCGCCTGAGGGAGATCCCAATGGTTGAGGGTAATGGCGGGGGATATGCCGTACTGCTTCAGACGCTCAACCAGTTTTTTATAAAAATCGAGGCCTGCTTCATTCACTTTGCCCGTTCCTTCCGGCAGCACGCGCGGCCAGGAAACGGAGAAACGGTAGGTTTCCACACCAAGCTTTTTCAGTATCTCAAGATCGGATTCCCAAAGGTGAT
>JAZUFB010000091.1:0-5108 GCA_045640475.1 Clostridia bacterium | reverse complement strand
ATACAGGAACAGCGGATCGTAGCCGAAGCCGCCGTTTCCGCGGCGTTCATACAGGATCGTTCCGGGGCACGCGCCACGGGCAACCAGCGCTTCCTGTCCGGGGAACTTCAGCGCCAGCACGCAGATGAAGGAAGCACTGCGATTTTCAATGTCCTTCATCTTTTCGAGCAGGAGGTCATTGTTGGCTTCATCATCGCCATGCTCGCCGGCATAGCGGGCGGAATAGACACCGGGTTCGCCATCCAACGCGTCCACGGACAGGCCGCTGTCGTCCGCGATCGCCGGGAAGCCGGTGGCGGCGCACACCGCCTCCGCCTTGATGATGGCGTTGCCCTCAAAGGTTGCGCCGTTTTCATCGATCTCGCCGGTAAAGCCCGCGTCCGTCATGGAGACGAGAGTGTAGTAATCGCTGAACATGGTCTGCAGCTCCGCCACCTTGTGGGGATTACCGCTGGCCACGATCAGGGTGGGCAAAGGCGCGATGCGGGCCGCGCGCGCGCCGAGGGCTTCACGCTGGGCCGCCATCAGTTCCTCCGTGCCCTTTTTGCCATAGGCCATCAGGGTGGCCAGTTCGTCGGGCGTAAAGGCGCGGCCTTCGCCGGTGCCCTGCAGCTCGATAAACTCGCCCTTTTCGTTCATCACAAAGTTCATATCGACCTGGGCGCCGCTATCCTCACGGTAGCACAGGTCCAGACACGGCACATCGTCCACGATGCCACAGGAGACTGCCGCCACCTGATGTACGATGGGCGAAGCGATCAGCTTGCCTTCGCGGATCAGGCGATCCACGGCACAGGTCAGGGCCACCATGGCGCCGGTGATGGACGCGGTGCGGGTGCCGCCATCGGCCTCCAGCACATCGCAGTCCAGCGTGATGGTCCGTTCACCCAGCAGCTTCATATCCACCGCCTGACGCAGGCTGCGGCCGATCAGACGCTGGATCTCCACGCTGCGGCCGTCTTTCTTGACGCCGTCGCGGGCCTTGCGCGTGCCGGTCGAGGCAGGCAGCATCGCATATTCCGCCGTCACCCAGCCCTGTCCCTTGCCACGCAGGAAGGGCGGTACGCTCTCCTCAACGCTGGCGGTGCAGATCACGCGGGTGTTGCCCGTGGCAATCAGGCAGCTGCCGTACGCCGTGCGCACAAAATCGGTTTCAATGGTCACCGGGCGCTTTTCGTCCGGTTGCCTTCCGTCAAATCGGGTCATAATGCAATATCCTCCATTTTCAACGCCGGTCACCGGCCTTCCCTCGCGCGGATACACGCGGAGCCGCCCGGCGGTATTGTCAGTTGTTTTTGTTCGTGATACAATTTCTGAGATGCCGATTGCATCCCCAGACCGAAAAAACCTAAAACCGAAAGAAGTGTATTTTCCTTGAAGGAATCCTTACGCCGTCTTTTCAAGGACATGTGGAATGTCCCAAACGCGCTCACGATCCTGCGGATCCTGCTGATCCCCGTTTTCGTGATCCTTTTTTTCACCGGCGAAACCGATACTGAGATCGCTGCCGCCCGCTACTGGTCCCTGGGCGTTTTCCTGCTGGCCAGCTTTACAGATATGCTGGACGGCAAGATTGCCCGTAAATATAACCTGATTACGGATTTCGGAAAGCTGTTTGATCCGCTGGCCGATAAGCTGATGGTCTGCACCGCCCTGTTCTGCCAGGGCATCGCGGGCGTGTTCCCGTGGGTCGCCATCGCCATCGTCCTGGGCAAGGAGCTCTTCATGGTCGTCGGCGGAAGCTACATGCTCCGTAAAGGCGTCGTGGTCTATAGCAACATGTGGGGCAAAGCCGCCCAGGTCTGTTTCATCGTCGCCCTCACGCTGGCTTTCTTCGGCCAAGTCTGGCAAAATATCGGTGTTCGCGTTGACCTGATCGTCCTCTGGCTCACCGTCGCCCTCTCCCTGACCGCCATGGCCCAATACGCCGCCTCCGCGATCAAGCAACTGAAGTGACCCAGGTTACTGGGCGCTTCTGGCACCCTCCAACCTTTTCGCTACGCGAGAAAGATCTCCGGGGCCCGGCGTTTTCGCTACGCGAGAAACGCTCGGGCGGTCTCCACGGCCTTATGCCAGCCGTGGATTTTTTTATTCCGTTCTTCTTCCGTCATTTCCGCTTCAAACTGAAGATCCTTCCGCCATACCTTCGCGGTCTCTTCCGCCGAGGCATATACCCCCGCGCCCAAACCCGCCAACATGGCCGCGCCAAGCGCCGTAGTCTCCAGCACCTGCGGTCTCACGACCGGCACATTCATAACATCCGCCTGGAACTGCATCAAGAATCCGTTGGCGCTCGCGCCGCCATCGACACGCAGTGTCTCCGGCTTCTTTCCGCAATCCGCGATCATGGCATTCATCAGGTCCGCGCTCTGGTATGCGATCGCCTCCAGCGCGGCGCGCACGATGTGCGCCCGTCCGGTTCCGCGCGTCATGCCCACGATCGTGCCGCGGCTGTACATATCCCACCACGGCGCGCCAAGCCCCGTAAACGCGGGCACCAGATAGACCCCGCCCGTGTCCTTTACGGAAGTGGCCACCTGTTCGCTCTCCGCGGAAGTGGAGATCAGTTTCATTTCATCTCTGAGCCATTGCACCGTGGCGCCGCCCATAAACACGCTGCCTTCCAGCGCGTAGGTCGGCTTGCCGCCGATGCGCCACGCCATGGTGCTCAGCAGCCCGTTTTGGCTGCGCACCAGCTGATCGCCGGTGTTCATGAGCATAAAGCAACCCGTGCCATAAGTATTCTTGACCGCGCCGGGCTTCAGGCACGCCTGACCGAACAGGGACGCGTGCTGGTCGCCCGCCATGGCGGTCACGGGAATCGGCCGTCCGAGGATCTCCGGATCCAATGTTCCGATCGGTCCACAGGTATCCACGACCTTCGGCAGGCAGGCCCGCGGCACATTCAGCATCTTCAGCAATTCTTCGTCCCAGTCCTGCGTTTCCAGGTTGAACATCATGGTACGGCCCGCGTTGGTGGCGTCCGTCACATGTGGCCGTCCACTCAAAAGATGCCAGCACAGGAAGCTGTCCACTGCGCCAAAGCACAGTTCGCCTTTTTCCGCCCGCTCGTGCAGGTCATATTGATCCAGGATCCACTTCAGCTTCGTACCGGAAAAATACGCGTCCGGAATCAGGCCGGTCTTTTGGCGGATCATGTCTCCATAGCCTTCGGCCACCAGACGTTCCACTTCTTCCGCTGTGCGGCGGCATTGCCAAACGATGGCGTTGCATACGCACTCGCCGGTTTCCCGGTCCCACAGGAAGGTCGTTTCCCGCTGGTTGGTGATGCCTATAGCGACAATCTCTTCCACGCCGATGCCGGCGATCCTGACTGCCTGCCGCAACGCCTCCGTCTGGGAGGAAAGGATGTCTTTGGGATCATGCTCGACCCATCCCGGCTGGGGATAGTGCTGCGGAAACTCCACATTCTTCGCCGCGACGATCTCACCGCCGGTCGTAAACACCACCGCCCGCGAACTCGTCGTCCCCTGATCCAGCGCAATCAGATATTGGGCCATCCGGTATCCCTCCATTCTTGACCATCAGAATCCTTCCATAAGGAATTTCATTTCGTCAGTTCGATGCTATTGTTACTATACGCAATTGCCTCGGCTCCCCCTCTGGGGGAAACGAAGTGAACGTCAGCCCAGTGGGCTGTCCGCGTAAGCGGAAGTGAGCTGAGTTTCTCAAGCGAAACGAGTACAGGGCCCGGCAGGGTTCTGTACGACGATTGAGCTTGCGGAATGCTGTCGCCTCCGGCGACTGAGAGGGCTAATCTACCTTTACTTAACCTTGATCGCTACGATCTTGCTTCCCTTGCTCCACGTTGTTCCGATGACCACGGTATCGTTATACGCAGCGGGAGAAGCTTCGATATTGCCTTCCAGCTTCAGACTGGTCACCGTCTTGCCGTTCAATCCATTCAGCAGCAATACCGTCCCGTCATCCGCGGCCTGCACGATCCAACCGTTACCTTCCTCGTCATACAAAGCAATCGGAGAGGAGTAGCTGATCGCGCTCAGCTCCGTGGCCCACGCCACCTTGCCGTCCGCTTTGTTCAGCGCCACGATGGCCGCCTTGCAGTTACTGACGCCCAGACTGTCGCAGCCTTCAGCATTCAGGCCGCTCACAGTGTAATACACATAGTCGCTCAGATTCTCCCGGCCAACCACAGGGGAGGCGCGGAAGCCGCTGATCGTCTTTTTCTTGGTATCCTTGGCCACGGAGATCGCCCGTGTCCATTTCACTTTGCCCGTCAGCGCGTCGATGCAGCGTACTTCCGCCGCGCCGTTCTTGCGCAGGTTCAGCTCATTGGCCGTATACAGGCTCAGCGAACGGTCGTCTCCCAGGTCCAGCGCCGGGGTGGATTCGATGCTGTCCCCGGTCTCCATGGCCCAGACGACCTTCATGTCATTCACATCCACGCAGCGCACGATACCGCCCATATCGCCATAGTACACATAGCGGTCATACATGGCCACAGAAGCCTCGACAGAGGTGTTTTCCGCCTTTTCATCTTTGCCCTTGGATGACATCACGATCGTGGCGGGCGTAATCGCGTAAGTGCCCTGGCCGTAGTCAAAGGCGCTGTTCAGCTTGATCACATACAGCAAGCCGTTCGTACCCGCGGTGATCAGGGTATCCGAGGTCCGGTCGATCAGGGGAGAAGTTTCAAAGCTGCCCACGCCAACCAGCGCGCGCTTGCTCTTTCCGCCGTCCAATCCGTCCAGCAGGGTCATTTCCTTCTGGTTGTACAGATTGTAATTCCGCATGCCGATCTTTTTGCTGGTGCCGCTCTTCATCTTGCGGGCATACTGACCGACCGTCAGATACGGATATCCGCTGGGATGCAGAGAAGGCGTGCCACGCATGGGGTAACCGAGTTTGATGGTCTTCCGGGTCGCTACGCCGTCCGACAGATCCAGGAAGTAGATATTGCCGTCATCGCCGGCCACGATCACTTCCTTCAGTCCGGAGACCGCCTTTTTTTCGTCCGTGAGATTGCTCATCTCACGCACTTCTTTGCTCCACTTGACGATCACAGGCTGGCCGGTCCAGCTGATGCCGTAGTAATTCACTTTGGCGCCCTTGACAGAGCCCGCGTC
>JAZUFB010000090.1:0-7992 GCA_045640475.1 Clostridia bacterium | reverse complement strand
ATATTCGCCGAGGGCGGGGTCGATGCCGGGATTGATGAAGGTCGAGAAATTACGCAGAGTCCGCGTGGAGACCAGACGACGCATGTTGATCGGCACTGAGACACGGACCGGACGGAGACGCTTTGGGCCTGACGAGATCTGATCCGCCTGGGCGACATAGAGCATGGCGGAAACAAGATATTCCGTAACGGTCACACCGAGCGCATGGCAACGGTCCAGCAGGGCAGAGGTTGACATGGACGCGGCGATGAGATGGAGCGTATGGGGGATCTCCTTGGTGGCGGGGAAATGCCAGGCGCGGGGCGCGTCACGGGAAACACGGGTGTGGGGCAGGTCCATGGTGCAGAACATATCACGCGTTTCTTCCGGATCCGGGACTGCTGTGACGGAAAGGGCGCCGTGATCCGCCTGGACATCCGGATGACCGGCCAGACGGAGATATTGAATCGTGAGCGTCTTCAGAAAAGTCATGCCGCCGAAGCCGTCTGTGAGGACATGGAAAAATTCGGCGGAGATCCGGTTTCCGCGGTAAAGAACGCGAAACAGATAACCGGAATGGCTGCGAAGACGGAACGGCATGCAGGGATGGCCCGCTTCCGGGAAGACCGGCACGGGCGCCTGGATCTCCTCCAGATAATGCCAGAAAAGACCGGACCGGATGCGCACCTTGAGCGCGGGAAAGCGCGGAAGCGTCTGGCGAACTGCTTCCTCCAGAAGAGCCGGGTCTACCGGGGCGGACAATTCGACACTGACGCGGAAGATGCTGCACCAGCGGGATGTGGCGACAGCTGGATAGAGGAGGGCCGCGTTATCCAATTTATACCATTTTTTACGCTCTTGTTTTTTCCGTTCTTGCTTTTTGTGTCCGTGCATCTGCCGGGCCCTCCTTTCTCCTTTATTTCTATCAATATTGTAACGGAGGGAATTCCGTGTGTCAAACGACAGGAAAATGAAAAGGCAGTCTGCAGGGAGACTGCCTTTGAAAACCTTTTGATACGGCTTTATTTCGAAAACTGGGGGCCGCGACCGTCGGTGTAGATATGGCGGGCATCGTTGAAAAGCTCGACTCTGGGGAAAACATAGGCACCGGGGGTATCGGCAAAGTTGAGGGTGCAGATCGAAGTGTAATCATAGGGCAGGAAAGAGCAGAGATAGGGGAAACTGAGATTCAGACAGCGCGACAGGGCGCAGGCACCGGAGCCGCCGTGGCTGAACAGGGCAACCGTTTCCGGATTGGAGGAAACGCAGAGGTAACGGTTGCCTTCACGACGGTAGCCCAGAGAAGCCAGAAACTCATCGAAATGGGCGGTGACAAAATCATAGTCCCGGAGGGCTTTGTTGTTCGCAAAATAGGGATGGTTACGCCAATCGGCAGCGCAGAGGGAGATATCCTCATCAAGCAGCATCAAGTCAGACAGGCTCCAGGGATGTCCGTCATTGCGCATGGGCTTGCCGGAAAGATCCCCCCAGTCGATCTCGTGCATGAAATCCAGCACGGTAACCGGGAGACCCAAACGGTCAGCCGTATAGGAGGCAGTCTCCCTGGCGCGGCCATTGGGGGACGAGAAAATCCGGGTAATGCCTTCGGAGGCCAGACGGAGAGAAGCCGCGGCGGCCTGTTTTCTGCCGGTTTCGGTCAGACAATCGTGCACATAATCCGGTTCTCCGTGGCGGACAAAGATCAGTCGCATGATGAATCCCTCTTTCTGTGTTGGGATTGGGATCGTTACACAGTGCGGATAAACAACCGGTCACGTCCGGCAGACTTGGCGTCGTACATCAGCTTGTCGGCAGCCTCGGTCATCTCGTCACAGGTCATGCTTTCGTGCTCGCAGATGACACAACCGATGGACATGGACAGGGTAATCTTTTCGTTATCATCGGATCTGCAGACAAAGTGGACATCCTGAAGCAGTTTGTTGAGGCGGGTCTCCAGATCCAGACGGCGGGTCTGACGGACAAAGACCAGGAACTCGTCTCCGCCGATACGGCCAATGGGATCTTCGACGCGGAACGCGGTCTTGAGGACTTCCGCAACATGGGTGAGCGCTTCATCGCCCGCGGCATGGCCCAGATTGTCGTTGATCTCTTTGAAATGATCGACATCCAGGAAGACCATGGCGGTATGGATGGAGGAATTTTCGGCGATGAACTCGGTGACTTCCTTACGGAAGGCGGTGCGGTTGAGCAGGCCGGTGAGATCATCCGTATTGGCCATACGCAGGGCCTTGATGCGCTCCATCTCCAGACGGGTATCCTTATCCGCGTTGCGGATGCCGATGAGGCAGGAACCGTGAGTTTCCCAGCCGCTGGTGCGGATGAGCTTCAGCTTGTAATAGTAGATCTTGCCGTGGATGAGACGGCGGTAGTTGACATAGGCGGATTCCTTGTCCTCCAGGATGGCACGGATGCTATCCGGCTGGATGGCATAGAGCATACGGGTACGGTCTTCCTCGTAGACCTCGTCAGCCGCGATGGAAAGGCAACTGCTGTACGACATCTCGCTGCGCAGATTGCTGTGATGACGGGTGAAACGGGAAAGGGCGCGAATGACACGGAAACGGTCCGTATCCAGATCGATGGCAAATACGGCCTCGTAATCGGCGGAAAGAGCGGTGATCATATTATCCCGCTCGCGACGGGAACATTCTTCTTCGTTGATGTTGCGGGCGGCCAGATAGAACGCGTGATTGCGCGCCCAGGAAGCGGAACGGACCAGCTGGAACTGGTAATATTCCTCACTCAGCGTATCTCCCCGATGGAGACGGGCAACGAAAAGATGCTGCGGCTCCTTATCCAGCAGGGCAAGGAGATCGCTTTTGCGCATCAGACCGGAGAACGCGGAACGGTCCTCCTCACAGAAATATTCCGCGGACATCTCGACGAACCGGCGATAGGATATCTCCTTCAGGAATGCCGGATTGACGCCGACGGAAGGATGGGCGATGCAGTGGACCGCGTCGTTATCGGTATCCACAAAGAACATGAAGGCGTAATCTTCCAGTATAGCGCGGGCAAACTCATTGCGCTGCTGCTGGGTGATCGTATCCGAAATATCAAAAAGAGCAACGGTGGCAAGGATATGGCCGTTCGCGGGATCGGGATAGAGGAAATACATATAGCGGTGATAACGCTCGCCCAACACGGGCATCAGGGCAAAAAACTCGACCGTGACGACGGTACTGCCATTTTCATAGGACTTCAGCAGGGTCTCGCGATCCGCTTCATGCGCATAACGCACGGGATCAGAAAGGATATGCCCTTTACGGATGCCTTCAGAGATGACAAAGGAATAGGGACAGTTTTCTTCAGGAAAGCCCAGCTCATCGTTGATCGAAATGCCGACGCCGTTGACGGTCTCCATCATGGGGGTGAGCATCAGATCGGCGGTCAGATCGACCTTGAAGAAACCGCAGGCATAGGAAAAAACGGCCTTCAGAATGGAAGGACCTTCTTCACCCCAAACGGGACCGATTCCTCTGCTCAGATCGTTCATATCCATACGTCCACCTCAAAAGTACAGTACAGAAAAATATATTCATAACACGATAAACATAGCCATACCAATTCAGTATACCAGTTGAAGCAGTGAAAAACAAGCCCTGCAATGCGGCTTCGGCTTGTGGCACCGGGAAAGATGAATTTGTCATTGAAGGATGAGAACCGGCGTGATATCATGGGCCTATAAAGCCGAAATGTGAAAACAACGCGGCTGTATCGAACAGGAAAAAGATAAACCAATTGACAGGGAGGACGGACCTTTGTTCAAACTGAAGGAAAACAACACCAACGCGCGTACGGAGATCATGGCCGGTCTGACAACATTTATGACTATGAGTTACATCGTCGCGCTGAACCCGAACATCCTGACCAACTTCGCCTCGGAGGCGAGTGGCGGAAAGCCGCTTTGGAACGCGATCTTCCTGGCTACGTGTCTGGCCGCGGCAATCGGCACGATCTGCATGGCGTTTTATGCCAACAAGCCATTTGTCATGGCGCCCGGCATGGGACTGAACAGTTTCTTCGCGGCTGTAGTCGCCAATCTGGTGGTGGTCACGGGATGCACCTATCTGGAATGCTATCAGGGTGCCATGATCATCATCCTGATCGAAGGGATCCTGTTTATCGTACTTTCCGTGCTTAAGGTAAGGGAAAAAATCGTGGAATCGATCCCATTGGGGATCCGGCTGGCGATCGGCCCCGCCATTGGCCTGATGCTGCTGAACATCGGCTTCGGATCCAATGCGGGCGTGTATGCCGCGGACGGAACGCCTTACTACGCGTTGAGGGATTTCTTCGGCGCGCTGACGCCCAGCGTGATCGCCAACAGTCTGGGTGAAAGCTATCCGGACATGGTGCTGACGGTTGTGACCATCCTGATCGGGTTGTTTACCATTATCATCCTGGACATGAAAAAGAAAAAGGGCGCTGTGCTGCTGGGCATGCTGGCGGGCACGGTGGTCTACTGGGCCGGGGAAGCCATCTTTATGGGCGTGAATCCGTTTGAATCCCTGAAGACCGCTTCTTTTGTGCCGCCCTTTGGCGATTTGGCTGAACTGACCCTGTTCCGGTTCGACCTGGCGTCCTTCCTGAAGGCTGGTTGGTTTACGGCAGTGACACTGGTCATCACTTTCTGCATGATCGACATGTTTGACACCATCGGTACACTGGTGGGCGCCGCCTCTCAGGCCGGAATGACGGACAAGGACGGCAATGTGCCGAAACTGGGCGAAGCGCTGACTTCCGACGCCGTGGGCACGATTGCCGGAGCGCTGACCGGAACGCCTACCGTGACGACCTTTGTGGAATCCGCCACGGGCGTGGAAGCGGGCGGACGGACCGGACTGACGGCCCTGACCGCCGCAATCATGTTCCTGCTTTGCATCTTTACTTCGCCCATCGTGGCGCTGATCCCGGCTCCTGCCACCAGTGCGGCGCTGATCTATGTCGGCATCGTGATGGTATCCGGACTGAAAACGCTTAATTTTGAAGACAAATATCAGATCATCCCCGCCGTGATCATGCTGATCAGCATGCCGATCACCGGATCCATCGGACACGGTATCGGCTTGGGCATGATCACCTATACGGTGATGAAACTGCTGATGGGCAAAGGCAAGGAAGTTTCCGTGCTGACCTATATCATCTCCGTGCTGTTTATCATCAAGTTCTTCGCGGTTGTATAAAGCAAAAAAGGATATTCAAAAGCCATGGCCTGTGACGGACCATGGCTTTTGTTATGCTACGATCTTTCAGGAATCAGACATACAGGGAGACGCGCTCCTGACGGTTGACATCCACCAGACCGAGGGTGGTCATCTTCAGATCCGGGATGACGGGGAGGGAGACGAAGGCCATGTGCATGAAGGGCTCGATGCCTTCCGGAACACCGAGCTCACCATGGACCGCGCGGCGCATGTTCTCGTTTTCGGCGGCGGTCTCGGCGGCATCCTTGACGCTCATGAGGCCGGCAACGGGCAGCTCCTGGATGGCGAGGATCTGGCCATCCGCCACGGCGACGCTGCCACCTGCCTGATGGTGGACGGTGTTGGCGGCAAGGGCCATGTCTTCTTCATTGGTGCCGACCACGATGAGGTTATGGGAATCATGGGCGATGGAAGCGGCGATCGCGCCTTTGCGCAGGCCGAGGCCGCGGATGAGACCGAGGCCGATGTGGCCGGTCTTCAGATGGCGCTCGATGACGGCCAGCTTCAGGATATCACGATCGGTATCGACACCGTTTGAACGCGTCCAGTCGATCGGGGTCTCTTCACATCCGGTGAGCAGGGAGCCGGGGGTCACGGAGATGACGCGGCAACGGTCGCTCTTTTCTTCCAGATGGAAATGGTCGGGACGCATGGTATTCATGTAGAAGGAGTGGAGAACGCTCTTCCACATGTCGTTTGAAAGCTTGGGCTCGGCGAAGGGTGCGGTGACCTTGGCGGAAACGACGGGCACGCCGGCTTTGTAGACATCCTGGACATCCATGGTGTCAAGGTCATTCAGGACAAGCAGGTCGGCGGCATAGCCGGGGGCAATGGCGCCCACATGGCGCAGGCCGAAATGGCGCGCGGCCTGGAGGGAGGCCATGCGGATGGCGACGATCGGGGAGCGGCCGTTTTCGGCGGCCATGCGGACCATGTGGTCGATATGGCCGAGGGTGAGCAGGTCAGCGGGATGTTTGTCGTCGGTGGCCAGGACGCAGTGACGGTTCCAGGGCTCATCGAAGAGCGGAAGCAGGGAGAGGAGGTCCTGGGCAGCGGTGCCCTGGCGGATCATGACGGTCTGGCCTTTGGAGATGCGCTCTTTGGCTTCATCGGGGGAAGTGCACTCATGGTCGTCATCGATACCGTGGGACAGGTAGGTGTCCAGATCGCGACCGGAGAGCAGGGGCGCATGGCCGTTGACGGTGACATGACGGGAAAGGGCATCGTGGATCTTGTCGGTCACGGCGGGGACATCGTGGATGACGCCCGGGTAATCCATGACTTCGCCAAGGGCGATGACGCGGGGATGGTTATAGAAGGGGCGCAGTGAGGCCGCGTCGAGGGTCGCACCGTTCTCGTCGAACGGGGTGGCGGGGACGCAGGAGGGGAGCGCCATGTACATCGTGATGGGGAGGCCTTCGGAGGCGCGGAGCATGAACTCGAGGCCGGTGCGGCCGCAGACGTTGGCAATCTCATGGCTGTCCATGATGATGGTGGTGGTGCCATGGGGGAGAGCGGCGCGGGTGAAGGCGGCGGGGGTCAGCATGCTGCTTTCTACGTGGATGTGGCTGTCGATGAGGCCGGGGCAGAGGATCTTGCCGGTCACATCGACGGTGACGTCGGCGTCGGCGGGGGTGTAGGTGCCGACGCCGGCGATGACGGAATCGCGGAGGAGGACGTCGGCGGGGAGGAGTTCGTCGGTGAAGACGTTGACGATTTTGGCGCCTTTGAGTAGGGTTGTCATAATATGTGAACCTCCTGGTGGGTTTTTTGGTTGATAATGGAATTGTACATGGATGTTGGGAGTTGGTCAAGAGGGGGAAAAGGGGACCCTATCCCCCTGCCCCCTTCCCCGTGCGCGGGGAAGGGGATTATTTGTAGTTGGGTGGCCAAAGGCTTTGCCTTTGGAATCCAGCAGGCTGCCGCCTGCAGGGCTTTTTCGGGGGCTGGCCCCCGGACCTCCTGCTTATGGGGGACGGACAAACAGGAGAACAACCGGGCCCCTGCTTATGGGGGACGGACGGATTCACAACAGGAGAACATCCGGACCTCCTGCTTATGGGGGACGTTGGTGATTGATTTAGTTAACAGCTTTTTTGTTAATTAAGTCAATTTGGGATTGACAAAGGGAAACGGGATGGTAAAATGAGGATGGTTAAATTAACAGTTAAGTTACAAGGAAATGCGTGTTAAGTTACATTAAGGAATGAGGAGAGGAGGGAAGAAAGATGCAGAAGACGTCGATGAGGGATATCGCGAAAGAGCTGGGGGTCAGTGCGGTGACGGTTTCGAATGCGCTGGCGGGAAAAGCGGGAATGAGTGACGCGATGAGGGAGAAGATCCTGAAGACGGCGGATAAGATGGGGTATGTAAACCCGAGAAATATTGCGGCGAAGGTTGCGCGGGATATTGGGATCCTGATCCCGGAACGGTTCTTTATGGCGGAATCGTATTACGGGATGTTCTGCAAACTGCTGGTGAGAAAGCTGAAGGATGAAGGGAACGGCGGACTGGTGGAGCTGCTGAGCGCGGAGGATGAAAGTAAACTGGAGCTGCCTGAACTGATCCGGAACAAGCATGTGGACGGAATGATCATGCTGGGGGAGACGGACAAGAAATATTGCCGCATGATGGCTCATACGGGGACTCCGGTGCTGTATCTGGATTTTTACGATGATTCCGCCAGCGCGGACGCGGTGGTGGTGGACAATACCTACGGATGCTATCGGCTGACCTGCCACCTGATCCACAACGGACATACGAAGATCGGCTTTGTGGGCGACCC
>JAZUFB010000089.1:0-3379 GCA_045640475.1 Clostridia bacterium | reverse complement strand
AAGGATTGGGACGGCGGCAACATGATGGCCGGTTCCCAGTTCTATGCCATCTTTGGCTACGGCGATTGCTTCAACTACGTTTTCCCGCATGCCACCGAAGACAGCTACATCACCCTGCTGGATGATGACAGCCTGTACCTCAAGACCCTGAAGTTCTACTTCGACCTGAACCAGCGCGGCCTGCTGGATCCCGACTCCGTGACCCAGACCAATGCTGAAGCGAACACCAAGGAACAGACCGGTCGTGTTCTGTACAACTGGTTCAACCCCATCAAGTCCAACTTCAACACCGCTGAGCGTCTGGCCGCCGGCAAGGCGATCACCCTGCTGCCCTTCTCCAACCAGTGCAACTACGGTTACACCGGCAAGCCCTATGGCTATCCCCGCACCGTGTCCATCGGCGCCAATTGCGAACAGCCCGAACGTCTGCTGAAGATCATCGACTGGATGTTCTCTGACGAAGGTCTGATGGAAGCTTACAACGGCCCCAAGGGCGGCACCTGGGACTATGACGAGAACGGCGTTCCTACCCTGACCGAACTCGGCTGGGCCTGCTACGACGATCAGATGACCGAAATGCCCGAAGAACTGGGCGGCGGCACCTTCTACGATGGCTCCAACAAGGGCTTCTACACCTATCCCGGCATCAACTTCAACCTGTCCTCTACCGGCTATCCCGTCAACCGTGACCTGTGGCCCTGCGTCCTGAACAGAGATATGCCCGAAATCATCACCGACTGGAGCAATCACTTTGACGGCGCTCTGACCAGCATCGAAGCCATGAAAAAGACCGGCATCATCGTCAAGACCATCAACCAGGCCGTCTTCTCCACCGAAGAAAGCCTGCAGATGGATGACATGCTGAGCCAGAAGTCCAGCCAGGTCGGCAGTGTCATCACTGAATACAGCTGGAACATGGTTCTGGCCGCTGACGAAGCTGAATTCGAAGCTCTCAAGGCCGAAATGATCGAAAAGGCCAAGGGACTTGGTTATGACGAAGTGGTCGCCTTCGGCGTGCAGCAGGTTGAACAGCTCTTCAGAGCCCGCGCTGCCATGGAAGCTGACCTGAGCAAATAATCCTGAGCCTCCTTTATCCCGGCGGTTCCCCTCCAGAGCGGGGAACCGCCTTTTGTTATAAAAATACAAAAAAACAGGGAGACGTTCGAGTCAATTACTTTCGCTTAAGAGCAAGCCTCGGCTCCCCCTCCGGGGGAGCTGGCCCCGCAGGGGTCTGAGAGGGACCTCGTTGCGTAAGTAATTAATGACAGTCTCCCTGTCTTTAAGTCAACCTTATCTCATCTTCAGCAGTTTCACATGGATCACACCGCAGTCCCAATGGGCCCAGACGGCATTACGGGCTTCGTCGCCCGAACGGATGATATCGGTCACATACTTCCCGTTCTCATCGAAGTGGCCCTCGGTGATATACAGATACTCGCCATTCAGGCGTTTGATGAATCCGTTCAGATCATAGACCGACAGACTTCCGTCCTCCGCCTCACGTTCCAGGAAGAACAGGCGGATCCGATGGCCCACAAGATAGAATTCATCCTCCCCGGCCGCGAAGATCAGTCCGCGTCCCAGGTCCTCCCCAAAGGGCTTCATGCCGCCAAACGGCTCATAGGATTCGTGACGGTAGTCCAGCGAGTTATCGTTTCCCCCGATCCCGGATCCCGGGAAACCAACCACGATCTTCCACCCGTTGAAGTTTTCCACTGTATAGGAGACTTCTCCGGGCTGCTGCGCGATGCCGACCAGCTTGTCCGTACCCAGATAGTCCGGCAGGATGCCGGCCACATTCTTCAGCATGGCCAGAGAGCATCGGATATCCTTTGCTCCCGGGATCAGTTCCTGCCGGTCCTCCGTCAGCAGCTGCTCACCGCCGAAGATATGATAGCCGATCGCTCCATGGTTTCCGATGGCGTCAAACATCAGGGAAGCGTTGATCCCGCCCCGGGCACTTTCGGGCACATACAGCGGGAATCCGTTTTCGGGATGCGCGTACGCGTGGGTCGTGGTCAGATAACGCGTCAGGTCTCCGTGATAGTTATCCGGGGAGATCGTATCAAGCGAAGTCACAAGAGCATAATAAATGCCCAGATTCCGGATATTGGCACCGCCCGCGGGCCAGTCCACACCGCCGATATCCGTACCGAACCCGCGCGGATAGCCATCCTGCCACACGTTCATATACAGGAAAAGATCATAAACTTCCTTGCCGGCGCGTGCGACCTCATCGATATACTGCGCGATCGCCGCGGATGTGCAGGCTTCCGCGCCATAACGGCCAAACACTTCCTGCCAGGTACCCTGTTCCACGCCGGTCCACTCGTGAGAGACCGGATCTTCCGGATGGGCCTTGCACCACGCGATCACTTTTTCCGGGACCTGAGCCCGGTAGGCTTCTTCGCCCAGAGGACTAAAGTCACGGCGGGTCCCGCCCAGGATTCCGGGTTCATTCTCGACCTGGACCGCAATAACGGTCTGTTCTTCCCCATCATACTCCTTGAGCACCTTCATCAGATGGCAGAAGGCACGCTTGTCGTTTTCCAGATTGACTTTGGAATGAACGGAAAGCTGATGCAGTCTGGAGCCGTCCTTGAGCTGTGCTCTGGGAAAGCGGTCCGGAGCAGCCTTGACCCAGTTGGGCGTATATTCCATGCTACCGTTTTTCCACGTGCCAAACCACAGCAGCGACAGCTTGAATCCGTGCGCCCGTGCCTGATCGATCAGATCATGGATATATTGCTCGTCAAACTGTTCTTCCTCAGGTTCAAAGCGTTCCCACGGGATCGGGGTCGCAACTGTATTGGCGTGGAGAAGTCTGGCCGCGGTCCAGGTGTCTTCCATTTTTTCCGGAAAATAACTGCAACTGTTCCGGGTCTGGCTGCCCACCGAGAAAAAGGGCTTGCCCCCCACTGTAAAACCACTGTGTCTGCTCATGGATCCATGCCTCCTGTTATGATTCATATCCTTGGTATTCAATTTCTTCTTCCTTTAGGACATATAGTGCCCAATGATGCTATCATATCCGGTTTGTGATCATCCGTCCATCCATATTCATTTGCTTTTGACCGTTCAAATGTTTGTTTTTCCGGTCTCCCCTCAAAAACAAAGAAATCAACGGTATATACATGAGCTATCTGTATTGAAAAAAAAACGCAGTCAGGTATACTCCATGATAGCATGACCGATGAATAACCTTGCGCAAAAGCAGGAGGGAAAATACCATGGCACTTTATATTGGCGTCAACTATCATCCGCATGACTGGACCCCCGAGCGGTGGGATATCGATATTCAATTGATGAAGGAAGCCGGGTTCCAGATCGTCCGTATGGGACATCTCTGTTGGGACAGTTATGAGCCGAATGATGGCGT
>JAZUFB010000088.1:0-7389 GCA_045640475.1 Clostridia bacterium | reverse complement strand
ACAACAGTTTATGTTCTTGAAGGTCAGAATGTACCCAGTCAGTATATCAATGGCTGGACCTGTGACCAGTATTACGCGTTCAAGGATTGGACTGACAAAAAAGGTACTGTTGTAGACCCGTCTGTTTTCAAAAACATTCAGGCAGATGCTGAATACTATGGAACATATTATGATCCGGTAGAATGTACATTCTATTATGGAAACGGTTACGAACACTCTGAGACGGTGAAGGCTCCTTATGGCGGAGCTATTGTAACTCCGGAAGGCTATGATGACGTCAATAAGGTCAACTGTGTCGGATGGTCCTTAAGTCCGTCCAGCAAAACCACCCTGTCCGCGACCGCGTTCCAGTCTATTACAAAACCACAGACCTATTATGCCGTTTATGAAGGCGCTTTCCGCATTTCTTACTACGATGGGAATACCTTTATCGGCTATCAGGATGTTTATCCTACGCATGAACAACCGGTAACATTGAGAGATCTGGATAGTAAAGACGGCTATGTATCGCTGGGATGGAACCTCTCCAAGACCGGTGCCGGCTATCTGTCATACGGTGAAGGTCTGAACACGATTGCCTATACGACGTTCCGTGTCATGTCCGACATGAACTTCTATGCGACATACCGTGAATATGGTGCCGTATTCTATGACGAAAAGGTAAACGGTCATTTCAGTACCTATAAGAATGGGAAGATCGTCGCCCCGTCTGATTCAGATCTGACCTATTCAAGAGAGCATTATATCTTTGAAGGCTGGTACGAAGGAAACCGGTGCAAGATGATCGGTCCGGACGAGGATATTGATTCTTCTGTCCTGGTAACGACTTTTGAAGATGGCAAAGAGTATGCCATGGTGCTCCGTGAACGCCAGTATACAATTACCTATGTGGATGAAGGCAAGGTTATTGGCACCCGCGACATGACATACGGATCCGATGCCACCAAACCTGTGAACCTGGCTTACAATGGATTCATTTATGAAATTGGCAATGAAAAATCCGGTTCCGGCACTTTTGTCGGTTGGGAACCTGTTGTCTATGAAGTAACCCAAAACGAAACGCTGACAGCAAAGTTTGATAAGAATATTGATATTGATGAAGGAAGTCATCTGTTCACGTATCTTACACCCAAGGGAGAATACTGGACAAGTGAAGTGATCAAAGCCGGCGAAAGAGCAATCGGGCCTGAAGAGAACGGTGTTCTCCTGACAGAGGCAGATATCATCGCAAAGGCAAAAGAAGACGGTGTCATTGAGACCGAAGACGGAGTTAAGTTTATCGGATGGGAAGTTCTGGAAGGTACACAGCATGGTGAGATCTGGGACTTCAAAGGATATACTGTTGAAGAAAACTATACATTAAAGCCGAAATTCAAAACTACTTATCTGGTGCAGTTCATTGTTTACGATGAAGCGAAAAGGATGGACATTGTCCGGAGCAGTGAGGAAGTCGCATTCGGCAGCGAAGTCAGCGAACCCACAGATACACCGACAAAGGCTAACAAAAAGTTTATTCATTGGGCCAAGGGTTCTGTGAACGGTCCGAAGTATGATTTCTCAACAAAAGTGAATTCAGATATGAAGCTGTATGCAGTGTATAGCGATGTGAATTATGTGTTCTATGAAAACACAGGAAACACTGTGGATCCGCATATCTACGTACAAGCTGAAGATAATGTTTTGACCGCTCTCGCGGGTAATACGGTAGCCTTCCTGGACGGATATGAGCTGGATGGCTGGTCGTACAGTAAGTACGATCCGTTCATGACTGCCGCTGAAGCGGCAACAGTCACCGACCGCGCGACGGTCAGCGAGGTCAACAGGAAACTTCGCAATGACAGTAATGTAACGCTGTACGCAATCTGGGTCAGCAAACCTGTTGAAGTAACGGTTGTATACTGGGAAGAAAAGGCTGGCCCCGAGCGCGGACTTGATCCCAATACCGGATATTTTCCGGTCGACGTTGCCAAAGCCGAAAAAGTAAAGCACATTTATGATCCTGAATACTTTAACACATACAGTCCTAAAGGATACGATACTATAAAAGCATATGCCAACATGGGCGCAACTCTGTCCTTCAATGCGGGCAGCAAAACCATTGACAATCTTTATGGTGACGCCGATAAAACAAAAGCTTATTCTTTAGCCAGTCCCTCCAATACCACATATTATGAACTGACCGGAGCGGATACTGTCACTGTAGCCGGCACCGGCACGGTAATCAATGTCTACTTTACACGTAAACTACTGACAGCCGAGTTCAAATGGAATACATCATACACCATGAAATTCAATGGTGAAGAGTATAAATCCAAAGACGATTCCGGTCACACGGATCTGAAACCGTATGTTCTTAAAGCTGAACTGGATGAAAACATCGAATCGCGCTGGCCGTATGCCGGATCCGGTGTAGTGTTCACCAATGCTGCCAAGCCTTTCTATGGATGGGGAAGCTTTGTCAGTAAGCGTGTCACATTTACCAGTGACCTCGCCAAAACACATTCCGCCAGTTTCGATAATACCAAAACATATTATCTGATCTATATGTTTGAATCCCTGAAGGATGATGTCAAGGACGGGAAGTATCTTACCTATAAGAATGTAAACTATACAGCTGATCTTGAGTACTGCCAGTATATTGGCAGCTCCTCCGGATTCAGTTGTAAAACCATTTCCGGTATGAATTCTGTGGGCACTTCTTCAACGACCACCACGAAGCCCAGTATGTATCCCGGGTGGGACTGGCCGCCTGTCCCCGCCGGAATGAGCAGTACAGTCAATTATGAGTTCCTTTACTATAAGAGAAATGAATATAAACTGAAGGTCAATCTGAATGACGGAGCGCTAGTTGACAATCAGACGGTAAAGGCTTCTTACAGCGGTCCTATGAGTCAGTCTGTCAAGTTCGGCGAAAAACTTTCCTATTATGAGCCGACTGTCGAACCTACCAGAAAAGACTGTAAGTTCGTTGGTTGGTATATGGAACCCAGCTGTGAGACACCGGTTGACTTTACCAAGGTGACGATGCCTTCTCAGGATATGACGATCTATGCAAAGTGGATCATTAAGCCGGTTACTATTACCTATTACTATACTGAACAAAAAGACGAAATCTATGCTCAGGAAACCGATGTACCCGCGGGTACCGCGGATCCCGGAGTTACCGGCGAAGACAAGAAGCAGATCGGCAATCTGACCAACAACAATAACTACGGTGAATTCCAGGGATGGTATTACTATCCTTATGATGATGGTATCCTGCAGGCCCCCTTCGAACCCGGACAGACCATCGTTAAGAAGGATACGCTTGTATTTGCAAAGTGGAAGAGCAGCGAATACAAACTGAAGTATGTCTGCGAAGATGATGCGCATAACATCGTTATGGACGATACCGGCTATCTGTTGAATGAAAGAGCGGTCATCAGAAGCCTGCCGGCCAATTCCTCGAAGACTTATATCGATGATGGTGTAACAAAGCAATACTTCTTTATCGGCTGGCGTGAGAATGGCGGAAACAGCGCGCATCTGCTTCAGCCCGGTGACTACTATACCGTTTATTATGATGCATCGTTCACCGCTGTATGGCGTGACGAGGATTCCATCTGTCATGTGATTTATCATATGAACCCGCCTGCTGCCACCGGAAAGACTGATGAAACCCAAACCATCAACTGGCTGAAAGACAGCAAGCAGGCCAAGGCGGCAGAGAATAACTGGTGGGAACTGCCAGGTTATAAATTCCTCGGCTGGGGAACCACTGCTGATGGTCAAGCTACCGTTCAGCCCGGAGCCAATATCACGGATGCCAATGATCTGCCCAAATCCCGTGATTACTATGCCATCTGGGAACCTGCGACGGATACACCTTATGTTGTTGAACACTATAAGATGGATGTGAAGGGCAAGTATCCTGTGAATCCTTCCGAAAAAGAGGGTAAAGAAGGTACTACCGGAACTGAAATCATTGTTGACAATCTTGTCAAGACCTATGAAGGACTGACTTTTGATACAGTTAGCCCCAGTGGTACCATTCTGATCAACGGTGAACAGACCACTGTGGTCAAGATGTACTACGCCCGCGAGACTGTAACACTGGACATCAACTATATTTTCAATGACAAAACAAAGGTTGACGGCGGTGACCATGATATTCATGAAGTCCTGCGCTACGGTCAGAGCTACATCTATATTTCTCCGGATGTAGACGATGCCAAACCGGATCTGACCGAAGTCAAGGGTATTGGAAAAGAAAATACGGTTATTACAGTCACCTATTACAAAGACCCGGCTGCGTATGTCAATATCACATACATTACACCTACCGGTATTACGAGACCCGACCCGATCAAGGAACTGATCGTTGTCGGTCCCAATGCAAGCTACAGTTATGAGTCTCCGGATATTGACGGATGTGAACTGACGAACGGAAGCCTTGCTGTGGTAGAAGGCGTCATGGTCGATGCAGTGGATGCATACTATACAGTTGAATATGGTCTGAAGAAGTATGATTTGGTCATTGACTACGTTTACGCTGATGGCGAAAAGGATGCAAACGGTGAGGTCAAAACTGTAAGTGACAAGATTACTACCTCTTATACTGATAAGGTCCCGTATAAGCAGGGATTTGAAGTTTCTTCTCCCGTGATTCCCGGATATACAGCAGATATCGAGAAAGTATCCGGAAGCATCAAGCTGCCTACAACTTCAAATGATCCTAATCATTATGTGGTCAAATACTACGAAAATGAAACAGTAACAATCCACTATAAGTCCAGCGACATAGCGGCCGGTACGGTTGATTGTGCCACACAGACAGTTGAACTGGAAAAGGTCAGGCCGGTATCCGGAAAACCGGACGAAGTCACGGCTACGCCCAAGGAAGGTTATCATTTTGTCAAGTGGACCATGGAAGAAGGCACCCGGACTTATGATTCGGTCAGTACGGATGCTGTCTTCCAGGCTGCCAAAGGAGACGGCTTCGGAAGCCCGATCTGGACAGAACGTACTTACGTAGCCTATTTTGAGGAAGATGATGCGGTCAGCATTACCTTCAAGGTGGATCCGACAGACGCCGCGAAGATCAAGGTGGGCGAGGCTTCGTCCACGAGTGTGACCATCAGCGTCTATCCTGTAACCGGCTTGTACAACGGATCAACCACTACATACATTGGTGATGTTGAATTCGTACAGGATGATATTCAGAAAGACAGTTATGAATTCGTTGAGTGGCGCCTCGTGGATGGCAGCGATGACGGAAAACTGATTTCCGAATCGGAAATTCTGTCTCCTCTCAAGGGTGATGAGACCAGCGCGACACTCTGGACCGAACGCACCTATGTCGCTGTTTTCAAAAATATCGGTAAAGTCACATTGACCTTCATGGCTGATACGAACGGCGTGATCTCCTTTGAAGGCGGATCCGAAGAAACAACGCTGCTGACTCAGACAGACATTCCGCGTAATCCTGCTTCCGCAACGGTGAAAAATGTTGTGGCAATTGCAGATCCCGGATATACGTTTATGTATTGGGATCTGGAACTTGATGACACCTTTGCGAATAAGGACAAGGCGAAAAACGCGACTCTGGAACCTGAACCCAAGGATATCGTTATTCCAGCTTCCGGAGAAGAAGGTTCCGGGACGGAACTGAGTGTCTGGACCGAACGTACGTATATCGCCCGCTTTACCGAACGCAGTGATATGCCGTACACAGTACAGCATTATAAGCTGAATCCGGATAACGAGACTTATGATGAAAACCTCCCGACTGAAACAGATAAAATGGTTGGCACTATGGGTCAAATGACGGAGGCTGTTGTCAAGTCGACAAACCCGGGTGATACTTTTGAAGGATTCACGCCCCAACCGTTTGAGCAGACAGTAATCACCACAGCAGAGAATATTGAGGTAAGGATTATCTATGCCCGTAATACCTATGAATATGCTGTTGAACACTGGTATGGCTCAGACAATCCTGTCAGGAATGATGCCGTCACCGATACTGGAAAGGCGTTGTACGGGGCAGAGGTCAGTCAGTTTACTCCCAAACTTACCTTTAATAATACGTCCTATGTGTATGACCATACCGAAGGACCGACATATGAAACAGACGGTTCCGATGTATTGGTCATCGGTACAGAAGCATCCGTCAACATCCTGAAAGTTGTCTACCGTGACATGACTTCTACTCTTGAAGTTGTCAAGACATCTGACAAGGATAACAAGACCGTTTCTCTTGGTGATCTGATTACCTATTCCATTAAGGTCACCAATACCGGTGATGTGGATGTCACCAATATTACTGTCGAAGATACAATGACCGGGAATACCGGCGCTGATGCACTGACAGTAGGTGCTTTGATCCCGGCAGCGAGCAAGACTGTAACAACCACATACACGGTCACCGAAGCAGATATTCAGGCGGGTACGATTGTCAACGTTGCTACGGCAACCGGTTCCGCTACCCACGGTGTTGCGGATCCCGCACCTGCTAACGGCGAGAACTCCCTGAATACCGATGCTGTAACACCGCATCTTGTTGTAGCCAAGACCGTCTGTGCGACAGGAGCGAAAGCCACCTATGAACTGGGTGATACTGTTACATTTGACATCAATGTGCTGAACGACGGTAATGAGACCCTTTACAATATCGTTGTCACTGATACACTGGTTGATGCAAGCAAAAATGCAAGGACAAATGTCAGTGTCGATTTTGTCAGCGGCACGAATCCCATTGTTTCTCTGGCTCCGAATGCCAGCGTGACTTTTGAAGTAACCTATGTTGTGCTTGAAGAGGATCTCATTGCTGGTAAGATCATCAACACAGCCACAGCCAGCTGTACAGATACCGCCGGTAACACTGTTGAGCCTGATGAACCGGGACAGGCTACAGTGATTACTGCTGCGCCGAACCCGCATATGACTGTGACGAAGACAATCAACGCGGCAAGCGCAAAGGATTCTTACGAACTGGGAGATACAATTACCTACGATATCACAGTTACCAATGATGGTGATATCACGCTGACCGACATCGAAGTATCCGATACGCTGTACACTAAGAGCGGGACCGAGAGAACCGAACAGGTCACGTTCACAGCCGGAAAGACGATTAGCGAACTGGCACCGAACGAAAGCTCCACCCTGACGGCTACATACGTAGTCACCGAAGCGGATCTGCTTGACGGCGGCGTGTACAACCATGCCGGTGCGGAAAGTTCTTCCGCGGCGGGCGACCCCGATGTGACAGGCGGCGAGAACACTGCTGATGTAGTTACCCCGAATCCGCACATGACCGTGACGAAGACAATCAACGCGGCAAGCGCGAAGGATTCTTACGAGCTGGGAGATACCATCACATATGACATTACGGTCAACAATGACGGTAAT
>JAZUFB010000087.1:0-4607 GCA_045640475.1 Clostridia bacterium | reverse complement strand
TATGTGTCCGAACAACTCGGCAAGGCCACCATCGACACAAACACATACGGTCGCAGCGACGGTATGCGCGGCAGCTTCAGTACCAATTATCAGGTCGCTGGCCGCGAACTGATGACACCCGACGAAGTGCGTATGTTGGATAACCGCTACGCCATCCTCTTTATCCGAGGTGAGCGTCCCATCATCGACGCCAAGTATGACATCCTTCAACACCCGAATGTGGCTTACGGTCCGGACGGAGGCGGCCCGGCATACGAGCATCAACGGCCCGCCCGGAGCAATGCCATTGATGTGAAAATCGTCAGCATTGAAGATTACCCCGGCAAAAAGATGTCCGACTTCCCGACCATTGAGGAGTATATTCCCGACCTGATGGCAATGGATGAAGATGAAGTCGAAACGTTTATCGCGTACAATGAAAAAGAACAAAAGAAAAAAGAAACGGAGAAACACAAACATGAAGAATAAGAACATCCGAATGCCCGTAGGGACAAGAAGAACCCTGCGAATCTGGACTGCCGTCGTGATGACGCTGTTCCTGATCTCGGCCCTTGCCGTTGTCGCCTTCGCGGAAGATGACCCGGTGAGAGTCATCAACAATCTGTCCGACTTCATCTTCGGCGTGGTTCGTGCAGTCGGTATGATCATGCTCGGCTTCGCCATCGTGCAGATCGGTCTGTCGCTCAAGAGCCATGACCCGTCTCAGAGAGCCAACGGCATCATGACGCTGGCCGGCGGCGTAATCATCACCTTTGCAAAGGAGATCCTGACGCTGATCACCGGCTGATGTGTCTCACCTTTACGGGGCAGGCGGACAGCCTGTCCCCGCGTTCGATAAGGAGGATGTATGTCAAATAACTGGATCGTAGAGAACATACAAAACGCCCTCGACACTTGGAACGACAAGCTGCGGGAGATATGGACGCTTCTGACTCAATCCCCGGAAACGTTCAAGGGCGGGCGGATATGGTCCGTCATGGTCAGCATCAACGGCACCTTGAAGGCTGTCGGGTACGCTCTGCTCGTTTTGTTCTTCCTTGCCGGCATCATGAAGCAGTTCAATTCCTTTCAGGAAATCAAGCGTCCGGAGCAGGCATTCAAGCTGTTCCTGCGTTTTGCTCTTGCCAAATGCGCCGTCACGTGGGGGCTTGACCTGATGATGGCCATCGTGCAGATCTCGCAGGGCATCGTGTCGCGGATCATCCGTACCTCCGAAGTGCAGGTCAACAGCCGGATGAACGTTCCTGATGTGGTCATTCGTGCCATAGACGATTGCGGTTTCTGGGAGTCGATTCCTTTGTGGGCCGTATCGCTCATCGGCAGTCTGATCGTTACCGTGTTGTCATTCATCATGATCCTGACCGTGTACGGGCGCTTTTTCAAGATGTATATGTACGTCGCCATTGCCCCGATCCCGATGTCGGCATTTGCCGGGGAGGAGTCAAGCCATCATGCAAAGGCGTTTGTCAAGTCCTTTATCGGCGTATGCCTTGAGGGCGCAATCGTCGTGCTGGCTTGTATCATCTATTCCATGCTGGTCAAAACGCAGCCGGCTCTATCCGCGACAAGTGCGGTGAGCTATGTGTGGAAGTATCTCGGTGAAGTCATCTTCAATATGCTGGTGCTGGTCGGGACGGTCAAGATGAGCGATCAGGTGGTTAAGTCGATGATGGGCATCTGACGAAAGGAGAACAGAATGGAAATCAAAATTAACAAGGGTGCGACTCGTTCCTGACTGAAAAGGTCAGGCACAAATGAAATTCAAGCGAATGGAAAGGAGCGCAAAAATCAATTGGAGAACTGGTAACCCGATAGGTGGAATGATGGGGTAACGTCCAGAAACGCCTACCATAATACTCCGACTGGCATTATTACGAAAGAAAAATGTCAGAAGCTCGGTAAAGGCGGCAGAGAGCTACCGTAGTATGCGTTAAATATTATGGCGCAAACCGAAAATTATTCAGAGGTGAATAACGTAGTCTATATGCCGGTGGTCTAAAAAATCTTCATGGTGAGAATGTCATATCGACTGACGAACTTGCGAATGTACGGGTCTAAATGATTACCGCATAGAAATGTGTGGGACGGTTGTAACCGCGCAGGTATGGTCAAGTAAGAATCTTTGTTATGAAAAACCATATTGTGTTAAAGGCACAAACAAGCCTGCAGGCTCATAGCAAGCACCTAAAAGGGTATATGAAAAGATAGGGTTATCGGAACGAGGAAAAGCATTGGGTTCTTTTGAGAATAGACGGACGAAAAAAATAAGCCGTCAAACCAATGCTGAAAAGAGGAGATCGAACCAGTGAAACTCTTGTAATGAGAGTGGAGGAATGGTCTCCAGTCAATTTCAAAAATAATTTGTTATTCAATCGCAATAGGGATTGCGAGTATGACGAAAAGGGTCGCTCTAAGAAAGGAGTGATGCCCTATGCCAAAGAAGAAACAATCAAAGCCACTTTGTGTTGATGAATTACGGCACATGGAATACTATGGAATGCAACAGATTTTCGACGATTTGTATGCAAAAAGCAAAGCGGGAGAGATATTTACAGATTTGCTGTCACTGATCTTATCCCGTGAAAACATTCTGCTTGCATATCGAAATATCAAAACCAACGCAGGAAGTAATACTCCGGGAACAGACGGTATTACCATTGAAGATATTGGGAAATTATCCTCTGAGGCTGTAGCTGAAAAGATTCGGTTTATTGTGACCGGAAGTCAACACGGATATCGTCCCAAACCGGTAAGAAGAAAAGAAATTCCCAAACCTTATGATCCATCGGCGACCCGACCTTTGGGAATCCCATGTATGTGGGACAGACTGATACAGCAGTGTATCAAACAGGTCATGGAGCCTATTTGCGAGGCGAAATTCAGTAACAACAGTTATGGATTTCGCCCCGGAAGATCAGCGGAACACGCCATTCAAAGATGCTATTGCCTCATGCAACTGACGAAATTGCACTATGTTGTTGAGTTCGACATCAAAGGCTTCTTTGATAACGTAAATCACTCGAAACTTTTGAAGCAAATATGGACATTGGGAATAAGGGATAAGCATCTCATTTGGATTTTGAAGCAAGTCTTGAAAGCACCCGTAAAAATGCCGGACGGTAAAATTGTCATTCCTGAGAAGGGGACACCACAGGGCGGTATTATTTCGCCGCTCTTGGCAAATGTTGTGCTGAATGAACTTGACCACTGGGTGGAGAGTCAATGGCAAAAACACCCGGTGATTCAGAAGTACAGTGCAAAGGAAAACTCAACCGGATCGCTCAACTACGGGAATGGCTACAAAGCTATGAAGAAAACCAATCTGAAAGAGATGTATATCGTTCGTTACGCAGATGATTTCAGAGTGTTCTGCCGTACCAAAAATGATGCCGACAAAACAAAGATAGCAATCACAAAATGGTTATCTGAAAGGCTGAAATTAGAGGTCTCAGAGCAGAAAACGAGAGTTGTAAATGTAAAACGCCGATATTCCGATTTTCTTGGCTTCAAAATGAAAGTTCACCTCAAGGGACAGAAGTATGTTGTTAAATCTCATGTGTGTGATAAGGCAGTAAAAAAGCAAAAGCAGAAATTAATTGAGCAAGCCAAAAGAATTGCCAACCCGAAATATGGAAAAACAGAACGCGATGAAATTATGCTGTATAATTCAATGGTTATGGGATTGCAGAATTATTACCGCATAGCAACTCATATCAGTCTTGATTTTTCCAAACTTCAATACGCAGTTCGACTTGTACTGAACAATCGGCTCAGGAAAAACAGAACTTGCAAATTGCGTAGAACGGGCAGACAACTGACGAAAAACGAAAAAGAAAGATACGGGGAGTCAAAGCTAATACGTTTTGTTGCTGGTACGGGAGAACCAATATATCCTATTGGCTGTATTCAGCATAAAAAACCAATTGCCATGGCGTTTAACAGTTGTATCTACACGGTAGAAGGTAGGCAAAAGTTGCATGATAATCTCAGAATAAACATCGGGTTATTGTTGAAAATTATGCGACAACCCGTTTACGGAAACAGTGTGGAATATGCTGACAACCGCATATCACTTTTTTCTGCTCAATGGGGTAAATGTGCAATAACGGCGCGGAAGTTTGAGGATGTGGATGATATCCATTGTCATCACAAAATACCGAAAAGTGCGGGTGGAACTGATAAGTACAGCAATCTGATGTTGGTTCTCATGCCTGTTCACAAGTTGATTCATGCGACCGAAAGCAATACAATCTGCAAATATCTTTCCCTGTTGAAGCTGACTGACCGACAGATAGGATTAGTCAACAAATATCGGGAAATGGCAGGACTCAAACCAATAACTGCACCACACACCTAAAATCTATTACGAAATATTTTCTTCGATTGGTGATTGAATAAACACAGAAACTTTTGAAATTGATGGAACGCCGTGTGCGGGGAAACTTGCATGCACGGTGTGGAGCGGGGGAAAACTCGGAGATTATCTCAAAGAGTTACCTATCGCTATAAATCAAGGACTACAACGAGAGTATCTTCTTCGGTCTGTCCGCCCGGCAGTTCATCTATTCCTTGCTTGCCTGCGCTGCGGCTATTGGGCTGTATTTCGG
>JAZUFB010000086.1:0-4380 GCA_045640475.1 Clostridia bacterium | reverse complement strand
CGAATCATTTTTTCTAGGGTGCCTGTAAACACAAACACCCTCTGATAAAAGGGAGAAGATTCATCTATAACTGCATCATCGTTTGCGACTATATCCCTGCTCCTTAGGTAACTTCCATGATGTGTTTGATTTAGTGGTAGTATATCGTTCAAAGTTATTCCATGCTGTTTCATATATGATTTCATATAGCAATAGCATTCATGAGTTTGGAGCGCATCGGACAAGGCGCGGTGTTCTTCTGTTTCGCCGAGGCCAAAACGTTGAACAAGATCAATCAGGCGATGGTGCCGTTCTGTTGGGAATAATCTTCTGCTAAACCGCATTGTGTCAATAAAGTCATTACAGAATGGCTTTGATAACTGTCGTTCGCACGCGGTATACAAGAAATTTATGTCAAAATTCACATTGTGACCAAGAATGATATCTGCTCCTACAAAATGTAAAAATGAGGGCAGTATTTCTTCGAGATGTGGTGCTGTTGCCAGCATTTCATTTGTTATGCCAGTTAATTCTGTGATGAATTCGTTGATATCGTATCCCGGATTAACCAACGTATTAAACTGTTCGATAATACCCCCTTTTTCAAAGCGTATGGCTGCTATTTCAATAATGTTATCGTATAGCGGATCCAAACCAGTTGTTTCGAGGTCTATTACTGTGTATGAATCCCGAAGCTCCAGTATGCTCTTGCCTTTTTCCGACCGTGCCCGTAGTTTTTCTTCTTCTGCTTTTCTTGCAAGTTGTCTTGCTTCCATATCAGCCCTTATCTGAACCGGATCTAATGCGTCCAGCTCGATAAGGGCCTGCTCATTTGTTATCTCATCGTTCTTTACACGATTAAGGATTGCGAGTATTTCTCCCCAACCAGCAAAATCTATTGTAATTCTTCCATGTTCTACTGATACTCCATATGATCCTATCTCGTTACGTTTTCTTTCAGCCATTGCTCGCAGTTCATCAGAAAAAACCGCCATTTGCGAAGGCCTCCTTAATCGATATTTCTCTTGGGTCCATAGTAAATTCTACCTTGTTCAAGGTTGGTACGATAAGTACAACCATTGTAGATACGATCATCTTGATGTATACAAGCTTCTGCTTCAGAGCAACGAAGAAAATCGTTACAACATCCGAATGTTTCAGAAATCAGATTCCTAAATATGATGTGTTTTCTTTTCCTTAAGGCATCCACCAAAGCGGTCTTTTCATCTTCCGTCGCGATAACCACTGCTTTGTAAGTCTCAGCCTCTATCCCCATGTATTTTAATATCTCTGGGTCAACTTTCAGCTTTGCTTGTGCTTTTTCATTTTTGCGCGGAATAAATTCAAATACCTTTGTACCATAGAATGTATAGCTTCTTCCACTGGTTGTTGCTTTCCATGAAAAAAGATCTTCGTCCGTCTCTCCTTCACGGACATTGGTGAGCAACTGTTCGATATCCTCATATGTGTCAAGTGTTTTTTTGTTTGTCTCAAACATAGAAATCTGTTCCATAATGTCCCTGCTTTCCTTCTATTTCATCTACTGTGATTCTGTTTACTTTATGAGTTATCTGATATAGATATCTATTTGAGCTTACTTTTTAAAGCATAACATAAAATGTGTCTTTCATCAAATAATCTATCCGTATATTTGGTTTCGATTCACTGTTCAGTTTGATTCTTGTAATTCTTCTTTCTCGCTATGAGTCACGGTAGTAAGTCCTTCGGGACTTTCTTTTTTTTTATATTTTTCACGCCAATTTCCAATTTGACCCGCCGTATATGCTGTAGGGCAACAGCCCAATAAGCGGAGGTTCCCCTCCGGAAAGGAGTTTTCTATGAGCAAGAAACACAAAAAGCATGATCAGTTCCAGTCCCTGCGTATCCAGCTTGTCGTTGCTGAGATCGACCGTGTCATGGACCGCCTCGATCAGAAGCTGCAGGTCTGGCAGCAGATCCTGGCCGATAAGGAGGCTTCTGCATGGCAGGGCGACATTCCCGCCGGTGGTCGAAGCGTCACTCCCTGATTCATCGGTCATTCTCTCCCCGTTATCATCGGTCCTGCTTGCTTCGCCTTCGTTCCGATGATCTCTCGTGTGGAATGTATATGGAAAGACGCCCTCTGCTGCGTTATTCCTTGTCATTCTCGTACATTTCTCCCCTGGTGCCCCAACTGAATACTATGCATGATGAATTTTGATTTGTGGAGGACAGATTGATGGGTATTCCCGTGTTGATCCTCGGCGAGAGTGGCTCTGGCAAGACCAGTTCTCTCCGTAATTTTGAGCCCGATGAGGTCGGCGTCTTCAATGTTGCCAGCAAGCCTTTGCCGTTCCGCAAACGCTTACCTCGACTTGATCATGCTGACTATCCGATCATTTCCCGTACGCTCGCCAAGAACAAGTGCCGTTGCTATGTCATCGACGACAGCCAGTATCTCATGGCTTTCGAGCTTTTCAGCCGTATTGCCGAGACTTCTTTTGCCAAGTTCACCCAGTGCGCAAAGAATTTCTACGACTTGATCCAGCTCGTTATCAATAACACTTCTGAGGATACTATCGTTTACTTTTTGCATCATGTCGATAAGGGTGAAGACGGTAAACTGAAAGCGAAGACCTCCGGCAAGATGCTCGACTCCCAGCTGACGCTTGAAGGCCTCTTCTCGATCGTCCTGATGGCCGTGACGGATGGGAAGACCCACGAATTTCTGACGCAGTCGGACGGGACGAACACCTGCAAGTCCCCGATGGAAATGTTTGAAGCCCGGATCCCGAATGACCTTAAGGCCGTTGATACGAAGATCCGCGAGTATTATGGCCTTAATCCTGTCAAGGCTCACGTTCCTGCAGAGGAGGATGAATGATGGCTGCTTCCGGTCGATTTGATAATGGTGTCCGCTTTTATACGACGGGAGAGCTCCGTCTGAATGTCTCTTTTCCCGAAAATGAAGTGTCCTGCCAGTGGTGCCCCTTCCTGGAATATGATCGCGGGCTGGATCGCTACTCCTGCTCCCTGACGCATCGGACCCTTTACAGTCGTTTCTTTATTCCTGAAGAGTGCCCCATTGAGTTCCCTCATAAGGTGGAAGATCCACCTGCCGATCCCATTGAAACGGTGCTTTCTTCTGCCGAGTCCGCCTCTCAGTCCCACCATTCCCGTAAGAAATCTGCTACCAAAGATGAACCTGTTGCTTAATAAAGGAGGAAATAAAGATGAAACCTTTTGCTGGTTTTGCCCCTGCTCAGTCTGCCGCGCCCCGTCCCATTGAACAGATTCCTGCCGGTGCTTATGTAGCTCGGATCCTGATGGCCGAAGTCATTGGCGATTACCTTGTCCTGAAGCTTGATATCGCGGAGGGCCTGTTCACTGGCTATTATGACAAGCTGTTCCAGAACGCCTGGGCGGATGCTTCCGGTGCCAAGAAATGGAAAGGCACCTACCGGATCCGCATTCCCAAGGAAGGCACTGACTACTATGACCGTGACCTGGCCCGCTTCAATGGCGACATGTGGCTGATCATGGATGCCAATCCCGGTTACGAATGGGACTGGAATGAGGAATCGCTGGTCCTGAAGCTCGTCGGCATCACGATCCGCGAGGCTGAATATGATGTCAACGGCTATTCCGGCGTGACCACGGAGATCGGCCGTCTGGAGCGCGTTTCCGAAGTCCGTGCCGGCAAGACCCACGCGATGCGCCGCCGCACTCTCCGTCCGCAGGATACCAGCCGTGTTACCGCGTCTGTTGTTGCTGCCGTTCCGCCTGTCGACGATCCGTCCGATGAAGATCCTTTCAAATATTGAGGTGGCTCTGATGATTTTCGTCCACGATACCCGTGATCGCGAATCCAAACACACGAATGTGGACGCCTATCTGCTGACACATGGACACAAGATCGTCCGCTCCAAGCTCTTTGTGGGCGATCTTGCGCTCCTGCATGATCAGCATATCTGCGTGGATCTCAAGGCAGATGTCATGGAGCTGATCATGGATATCTGCCACGATCATCCACGTTTCCGTGATGAATGTATTCGCGCGTCGGAAAATGATATCCAGCTTTTCGTTGTTGTGGAGGAGAAACTTCCGGATAACGATCTTCTGAAATGGCGTCCGCCTCTGTGGCGGTATGACACGCCCAGACATAAGGCGGGGGTGCCGATGACAAAGGCTTCTCCCGCCAATATCAGGGCTGCCATGCAGACCATGGAGTCCAAATACGGTGTTCGCTTTGCCTTTTGTAGCCCCGATCAGACGGGTGCTCTTGTGTGCCGCTTACTGGAGGTGCCGGATGGATATAGCACTAGCTGCGGAGATCATCCGTCAAACGGTCCCGGCTGAACGTATGGCTGTCTGGTACGGCCTGTCTCCGAAGCATGGTTATATCTGCTGTCCGTTTCATCA
>JAZUFB010000085.1:0-6986 GCA_045640475.1 Clostridia bacterium | reverse complement strand
GCCGAAGCTGCCGGATCCGAACAGTCTCACATGTTCGATCACGCGGGCATTCTTGGCAGGTTCCTACATGGGGAAAGGAGTCTTTTCAAAACCGGTGGCGATGACGGTGATGCGTACTACGTCGCCCAGCGTCTCATCGATACCGGCACCGAAGATGATGTTGGCATCGGGATCAGCGGCTTCCATGACCAGGTTGGCGGCTTCGTTGATGTCGACGATGGAGATGTCGGGACCGCCGGTCACGTTGATCAGCACGGCGCGTGCGCCGTCAATGTTGGTTTCAAGCAGCGGGCTGGAGATCGCGTTCTTGGCGGCGTCGACCAGTTTGCTCTCGCCGCTTCCGACGCCGATACCCATATGGGCCATTCCGCCGGATTCCATAACAGTCTTGACGTCGGCAAAGTCCAGGTTGATCATCGCGGGTACGGCGATCAGATCGCTGATACCCTGGATGCCCTGACGCAGGATATCGTCGGCGATCCGGAAAGCTTCCAGCATGGTCGTTCCCTTGCTGACCACCTGCAGCAGACGGTCATTCGGGATCACAACCAGAGTATCCACATGCTGCTTCAGTTCGGCAATGCCGTTTTCAGCATTCTTCATGCGCTGTTTGCCTTCGAAGTTGAAGGGCTTGGTGACCACGGCGATGGTCAGAGTACCCAGATCGCGGGCGATCTCGGCCACGATGGGAGCAGCACCGGTTCCGGTTCCGCCGCCCATACCGGCGGTGATGAACACCAGGTCAGCACCCTTCAGTGCCTGCGCGATCTCTTCGCGGCTTTCTTCGGCAGCGCGGCGTCCCACTTCGGGAACGGCACCGGCACCCAGACCCTTGGTCAGCTTTTCGCCGATCTGGATCTTGACCTGGGCGTTGCTCAGCTGCAGTGCCTGACGGTCGGTATTGACAGAGATAAATTCAACTCCGCGCAGACCGGCGTCCACCATGCGATTCACGGCGTTGTTTCCGCCGCCGCCGCATCCGACGACCTTGATAGAGGCAAAGGAGTTCTGTTCTTCATGCTGGAATTCGATCACGTTCGTATCCCCCTGACTTATAGTAGTTTGTGTTGTTCAATTCTGAATCAGCCGCCCACCAGGCTGCTGAAAAAGTCCTTGATCTTGCCGCCCAATGTGGCGGAAGGCTGGTGCTGCTGCTCAATGGTGTCGATAATCAGATCGAGCAGGCCGAGCGCGCTGGAGAAGGAATGGCTGTTCAGCTTGGTTGTCCTGCGGGGCGTTTCCTTTACAGGTTTGCCCAGTTTGCCGGCCAGATATTCCTTGCCGCCGCGGTTCAGGCTGAGACCGCCGCCGGTCAGGAACACGCTGGACCAGTTGCCCAGGCTGGTGAAATCTTTATTGATGGTCTCTTTGATCTCTTCGGCAATGGCATCCACTGCTTCGCAGATCACGGGCTTGACCTGTTCTCGGGTGAAACTGACTGCCTTCTGATCGTCCGTTTCGGGAACATCATAGGTTTCTCCGCTGGTCTCGAGACCATATACGAACTGCCGCTTGATTTCTTCCGCGGCATCCATGGTGATGTCCAGCTTGTCTGCCAGAGCAGCAGTGATATGTCCGCCGCCCATATCGAGCATCTTGTGATAAATGATCGCGTCGCCTTCGACGCCGATGATTTCGGTATTCAGGTAGCCCATATCGATCAGGACGGAAGTGTGATCGCGTTCTTCCTCGGAAAGATAAAGCATCGCTTCGCCGGCGGATGTGGAGTAGAATCCGTCCACCGTAATGCCGAGATCAGCCATGCGGTTATTGATATCGTCCACAAAGAAACGGTTTCCGACCACGAAGGAGATGTAGGCGGTCATCTGACGGCCCTTCATTCCAACAGGCTGCAGAGTTTTTTTGCCGCTGTCCACCATGAACCATGCGGGACTGGAATGGATCACGACACCGGGCATATCATCCAGATTCTCGGCTGCTTTCCGGAAGGCTTCCTTCACGTCGGCGGATGTGACACGTGGATCGGTTCCCTTCAGGTCCACGGTAACCTTGGTTTCATAAACCTTGGTGAACATTCCGGGGACTCCGACGTTCACATTGCGGATCTTGGATCCCCACTGTTCTTCTGCGTCCATCATGCTGCGGCGGATCGCCTCATTCAGGGCATCCGGGTTGTTCCAGCCTTCTTCCAGATATCCGTCATAAGCCGCGACGCCGGCCCCGACAATATCACAACGCTGTGCGCCGCTGTTTTCGGCAATAAGTGTCACGATCTTGCTGGTTCCAAAGTCAATGGCTACAGCCGTCGTTTTCATAATCTCTCAAACCTCCTGCTTGCGTAACGAACCAATCGTGCGCGCACGCGGTCTAATGATAGTATTCAAGTTATTATAACGTGGAATTTCATCCATTGCAAGCGATTTCAAAAGTTTTGTTAAGTTTTTCTGCGATTTTGTAACAATTTGTTACGATTTTGCCATTTTTACAGGACCGGCGGAACGTATATCGGGTGTTCCGGATCGGTCACGTCAATCGTGCCGCCCGTGTATCCGCGGCCAATGATCTCCTCACGTACGACCATCATGGAGCGCAGCTTGGCATGGAAGTTGATATTGCTCCCCATTGCCACGGAGATATCATCCTGGGTCAGGAGGTATACCTCGTCGGTCTTGCTGATGTCAACTTCACGGATCAGACTGTTGCACCCGATCACACGCAGTTCAAGGAACAGACCCTTGAATACTTCGCCCTGTTCTTCGGTAACGAGCGGCAGATTCTGACCGGTTGTGAAACTGGTCCGAATCTTCATCCCCTTGACTTCGATCAGTCCCTGCGGACGGTATTCCGGATCCTCGTTTTCTTCCAGGACCATCCCGCTCTTGTCGGTCACATAGGTGATCCCGCAATAATTCAGATACGCCGCCGGCTGCCGTTCCTTCACACCGATGACGATCTCTCCCGGCACCTTTTTCTCCAGATAGGCAAACTGGAGATGTACCTCATTGGCGATACCGGTTTTGATCTGATCCTCGTTCAGGGTCATCATATTGTCCCCGATATGTACGCCGCTGAGCTGGATCACATATTCTTCTGTATAGCTTTCGGTTCCCGTGACGGTGATCTTCCCGACGCGGAACAGTGTGAATCTCAGTATGATCCATAACACGATCAGTCCCGCGATAAAGATCCCTGCTGTCACAAGCGGTTTCATGCGTTCGGTTTTTTCGACGCGTGGTTCTTCTTCTTCGGGCGGCACATCCGGAAAAATCTCTCCGTTGGTTCTTGTATTCCGCGTTGTGTTCCGTCCTGTATTCATGACAGGATTCACGGGTGTGTATGATCCGGTCTGATCACTCTCACCCCAGAATTTGCCCGTACGGTTATAGACCTCCGGGGAACGTGTGGAAGCAATCAGTGGATCTTCTCCGTCCTCTGTCAGATCACGACGGATCGTCATGGGAGGATTGGGCACATTCTTCTGCCATTCACTGATGGGTCTCCCGTTGGAAGCCATTCTGGGCTGCCGTTGTCCGTTGTACGGAGCCTGCGGCACGGTATTCTGCTGTTGCCCGTTGTATGGTGCCTGCGGCGCCGTACGGTTCATGGGCATGGAATTATTGCCTTGGTCCTTCCACCCTGCACCCTGTATCCTGTTCCCTGGCGCAGCCTCGCTTCGCCCTGTAGACTGTGGCATGGTATATCCGTTCTGACTGCCGTTGTACTGCGGCATCTGTCCGCTCACGGCGGATCTTCCAGGATAGGACTGCGAGCCCGGCATGACAGGCCGCTGGGCAGTTGTTTCCGGTACATTTCCGGGCATGCGGTGCGAATAAGCATTCTGACTGCCGCTGAAGGCAGAAGGCTGCTGACCGGCTGTCTGTTGCGGCGCAGTTCTGTTTCCTTGCGCAGCCCCGCTGCGCCACCCTGCACCCTGTATCCTGTCCCCTGGCGCAGCCTCGCTGCTCCACCCTGCACCCTGTATCCTGTTTCCTTGCGAAGCCCTATCTCCTTGCGAAGCTCCGCTTCCCCCTGGCGCAGCCTCGCTGCGCCCTGTCTCCTGATACCGCTCCATCCGTCTGCGTCTCGAGGTCTGATTCATCTGCTCATTGCTGACTGATGCGGTATTTTCATTTTCCGGCGAATAGGAAAAAGGGGCGGATCGTGCATGACGTCCCGTATTTCCGTCCATTCACAACCGCCTCCTTGTTTTTAGACTTTGGTCTGTTTATTTCAGGCCGTTTACGATCTGTTTGAAAACCCGACCGCGTTCTTCATAGTCTGAGAACATATCGAAACTCGCGCAGGCCGGCGAAAGAAGGATATTCCATCCGTCATCCGCGAGCTGTCTGCAGATATTGACCGCGTTCTCCAGTGTATCTGTTCTCGTGATGTTTTCAAAGCCTTCCTTCCTCAGGGATGCTTCGATCTGATCGGCAGTCTCTCCAATCAGGACCGCTTCTTTGATATATTCGCTCTGAACCATTTCTACAGACAGCGGATCAAAACTGCAATGCTTGTCATAACCGCCCAGAATGATCGCAGTCGGTTTTTTCATGGTCTGTACAGCCTTGATCGTGGAATCTACGTTGGTTCCCTTGCTGTCGTTGAAGTATTCGACTCCGTCCAGTGTCCGTACTGATTCGATCCGGTGCTCCACGCCGCGGAAAGTCTTCAAACTGTGGCGGATCACCGGCACAGGCACTTCCATGGCGGATGCGGCGCACACTGCCGCCAGCGCGTTTTCCAGATTATGCGGTCCCGGAATCATGACTTCATCTGTACGGCATACAGCTTTTTCTTCGCCGGTGATATTGATCATGATCATATCATCCCGCACGAAAGCACCGCGTTCCACTTCCTGTTTTCTGGAGAACATCAGCACACGGCTCCTGACTTGTCTGGGCAAACCTTTCAGGGCCGGGTCATCCGCGTTGAAGATGGCATAGTCTTCCGATCCCTGGCACTTGAACATCCGCATTTTCATTGCCGTATAGACTTCCATCGTACCGTGACGGTTGAGATGGTCTTCGGTAATGTTGGTCAGGACGCCGACATGAGGATGGAATGTATCGGCGGTCTCCATCTGGAAGGAAGAGACTTCGCATACAACGACGTCTTCCTTTTTGCTGACCATGGCCGCTGCGGAATAAGGATAGCCGATGTTACCCACTACGTGAGTGACTTTTCCGGCATTCCGGAAGATCTCTCCCAATAAGGAAACGGTGGTTGTCTTGCCATTCGTCCCGGTAACAGCCACTAAAGTTCCCTTGGACAGCTGGGAAGCCAGTTCCAGTTCACCGGTAACATAGATTCCCTTTTCCAGCGCGGCCTTCACAAAAGGCGCGTTTACAGGAATCCCGGGGCTGATGACCAGTGCGTCGATCCCTTCCAGAAGTTCGCCCGCGGGTTTTCCGAATTCACGGGTCAAAGTCAGATCCCGAAGCGGAAGGATGCTGTCTCCCAGTTCTGCTTCAGTCTTGCTGTCATTCACAATGACCTTCGCGCCGGCCATGTTCAGCAGCTGTGCCGCTGCGACACCGCTCCGGGCCATACCGACGACCAGAACCTTCTTATCTTTATAGATCATACTGTTCCCACCTTTCAGTTCCATCGGCCTGTGATCAGCAGCAAACGGACAGAACAGCAATCAGACTCAATACTGTAGTGATACTGGCATACATGGCAACGATCTGTGTTTCACTGTATCCGCTGAGTTCAAAGTGATGGTGGATCGGAGACATTTTGAAGATCCGTTTGCCATGGGTCAGTTTGAAGTAATATCTCTGCAGGATCACACTTACAGAAGACATGATCGGGCAGAAGAACATGAACAGAAGCATGAAAGGCTGACGCAGGAGCAGCGCCATGGCGACCGTTCCACCGCCCAGCAGCATGGAGCCTGTATCTCCCATGAACGTCTTGGCGGGATAACGGTTGAACCGCAGGAAGCCGATGCAGGCGCCCGTCATGGCCATCGCGAAGACTCCGATCGTCTGCAGGTTGGCTGTTTCGGTACTGTCGCCGTTCAATCCGGCGCCGAGCAGCATCGTCAGTACGCAGACCATACCCCATCCGGCAGAGGAAGAAACCGTCACGGTGGACAGCAGTCCGTCCAGACCGTCCTGGAGATTGCTGCTGTTGACAATAAAGATGACCAGCAAAGTCATGAGCGGGATATAGAAGATCCCGAGATCCCATTCAATATGGAAGAAAGGGATCTGCACGGACGAGCCCACGGAGGGGTTGAAATAGCAGTAAACGCTGAATCCGAGAGCCGTCAGGACCTGTCCGGCGATCTTCTGCCAGGGAGTCAGTCCTTCATGGCGTTTTTTGACTGCCTTGATGAAGTCATCCGCGAAGCCGACCAGCATGCTCAGAAGGGCCACGCCCAGCAGCGGGATTACAAAGTCCCAGCCGCCCTGCCACTGTGCGGGATGTGCCGCCAATGTCACAACGGTGATTGCCGCTGCCATCATGAGTCCGCCCATGACAGGAGTCCCCTGCTTGGCTTTGTGCGTCTGCGGTCCGAGATCATAGATCGTCTGCCCGAAGCTCATTTTCTTCAGGAACGGGATAAATTTGGGTCCCATCAGCAATACGATCACCATAGACGTAACTAGTGCAATCATCATCCGAATCATCTGTAACACCTTCCGTTATTTAAGGGTTTATCAGGCCTTAGGTCGAGCGTTTCTCGCGTACCGAGCGTTCTCGCAAAGCGAAACGCGGGGGTGCGAAAACGCGGGAGCCGGCAGGTACTTCTCGTTTACGAAAGTACCGAGAGGCCTAAGTTATAGTCTTTATCTGGTCAATAGTAACAGGCTAAGTTACCTTCGAAGTAAACAGACCAGGGCTCATATTCAAACCTCCACCTTTGGGGGAGGTGGCAACGCGAAGCGTTGACGGAGAGGGATGCCAGAACAACAAACTATAATTCATTATTCCGAGCGTTTCTCGCTTGCGAAAACGCGGGGACCGGCAGCGGTTTCTCGTTTACGAAAAACGCGAGAGGTGTAATACAGCAA
>JAZUFB010000084.1:0-19661 GCA_045640475.1 Clostridia bacterium | reverse complement strand
CAGAGACTTACTTGTTTTCTGATAAGGTGATCTTCAAATGAACGGAACATGACTTCCACCTTCCCCCGCGTTTACCATGGATATCAAAGCCGCGGCAGGGACAGGGCCTGCCGCATTTCGGTACATACCGGTCATTCGGGCGTATCGTCAGACGCTCGCCGCCAGTTTTTTCATGTATGCAAGATCAGAAGCGAGCTTCTCTTTTGTGGGCTGTTCGTCGGTAAAGTCCTCAACGCTCACGGTGCCCTCATAACCGAACTTTTTGAGTACCCGGAACAGTTCACGCAGATCAGCCGAACCGTCCCACAGCGGTGCCCAGACATTCTTGAAGATCTTGCTGCCGTATTCGTCTCTGCCTGCTTCCGCGCGGATAGCATTTTTCACATGTACGTGATCGATAAAAGCCCCCAACAGCTCGAAGGCCTTCTGATAATTCTCAAAGCCCTCGAATACCATGTTTCCGGGATCGATGTTAATGCCGAAGTATTTGGGATCAAGTCCGCACAGCAGATTATAAGCCGCGCTGGGGCTGCTCACCAGCGTTCCGTGATGCATTTCGAGAATGACCTTAACGCCGTACTTCTTGCACAGCGGCTCCAGCTTCTGCAGCTGGGCGCGGCACTCCGCCATGCCGAGGCGGTAGTTTTTCTGTCCGTCGGAGGAACCGTATCCCTCCTGAAAAATGCGGATCTTGGGTGCGCCCACGATCTGCGCGGCACGCAGAACAGATTCGATCCTTTCCGTTTCGGCGGGACGGAGATAGGTTGCCAGCGCAAAGCATTCAACGCCGTACTTTTTGCTCAGTTCCGCCAGATATTCCGCCTGCTGCTCCACCGTATTCACATCGATGGTGCACTTGTTGTCTCCCCAGTAGCGGTTTTCATGAGCGACGTTAACGGGTTTCTCCTTGGGAATCTCCGTCACGCGCCATTCTACGCCGTCATAGCCCAGTTCCTTGAGCAGCTTGATGCCCTCTTCGGGCGTATACTCGGGCATTCCGACTGTAAATACACCGAATTTCATATTCCGTTCCTCCTGTTTTTCCGCTGAATAATGTATGGTCTATGATTGATATTTTCAATCGGCCTTAAAGCAGCCGACAGAATACTCGTCTTCAAAACCTGTTGTGCCGTCCGTGAGGGTCCCATACAGCTCCGGCCGTCTGGAAGCCAGACACAGGGCTTTCTGGTCACCCTTTGCCCAGAAGAAGGAATGATCCTCCGTCAGATCGATTTCGGCTATCGCGAAGGGCTTTTCCGTGGTCGCGTGGTTCAGTTCCCTGCCGCCGCGGCCAATGATACGGGTTTTCACGATATCGCCCGCGCGCTTGCAGCCCTGAGCGACCACAATGAACATGGCATCGCTCTCCGCGGTGTCGGGAAGCTGCAGCGGGTTCGTGGAGTCGGTAGAATTCAAAAGGATCTCCGCTCCCTTCATATACGAGACCCGGGCGTGCTCCGGGAAATACAGATCCCAGCATATCGAGCAGCCCAGTTTGCCGATTTCGGTATCGAACACGGGTATCTCCTTACCGGGGACACTGCCGCTGCACAGGTCACCATCCGTCAGATGGACCTTTGAATACTGCCCGATCATATGACCCAGTGGGTCAAAAATCAACTGCGATTCATGCAGAAGTCCGTCCTCAATGATGTTTAGGCACGGCACGACAAACATATGGTGTTCGCGCGCCTTGTCCGCGTACACCCGCACAGCCGGATCATCCATCCGCGCCGCGCCCGTGTAACCATTAACGCCTTTTACGCCCAGAAAATTGTAGTACTCCGGAAACAGCACGAGCTGAGCGCCTTCTTTTGCCGCCGCATCCAGCATGCGCGCCGCGTGCTCCGTGTTCTTTTCGATCGTATGCTCGAAAAGGCCTCTGTACGCCTCGCCGGGATATGCCCCGGAAACAGCGGCAAGCTTAACTTTGCGCGGCGCGGTCTCGCAAATCGGCTCCAGCGAGCAGCCGTCTATCTGCGCCGTGCCGCCCGTATAAGAATTGATCATCACGATCAATTCGATCCTGCGCCCGGCTTCCGGAGTAAAGAACCGGACGTGCTTCCCGAGACCGCTGTAGTAGATTTGTAGGCCCGCCGCGTCAAAAATGCGGTAGCTGATCCTTACCGAAACACCCTCTTCCGCGCGCATCGCAAGATCGAAGCGGTACACGGTTTCCGGCATGATCTCAAGGATTTCCGAAACGAGCTTGACAAAAGAATACCGATTGTCGTTCAGTTTTAAGTATGCCCTGCCGCCGTCCGTGTCACAGCTGCCGTCCACCTCGGGATAGCACAGTACCTGCGTCCAATGTTCGAAATACCGCTTCACATTCGATTCCTCCCGGTAAGATCACTCCGAAACACGATGGATGTGATCGCTCTACGAAAAATAAACAAGGGATGTGAGAGATCTCACATCCCCTGTAAGGCCTACTTACTTCTGGATATAGGCATCGTAGGTGCGCTGCTCGATCTCGATCAGCTCTTCTACGTTCATCTCATACAGAGTATTCACGAAGTTGTCGTACTCATCAAAGCTCTCGCGGCCCATGATGAATTTGGTCTCCATCTCGCTCATGTAGGTGTTGATTTCGTTGAGCAGAGTGCTCATGCGGCTGGAGTCCTCGGAAGTGGGCAGCAGGATCGGCAGGCACAGACTGGTATCGGCCAGAGCCCAGATGTCGGCTGCTTCGTTCTGCTGGGGCTTCATGTTGTTGATGTACTTGCGGGCTTCGTAATCGCAGACAGCGGGCGCGTTGGAGTTAGGCCATGCATAGCGGCAAACCGCCTGAACGCTGGCAAGACCATCGGGATTGTTGAATACGTAATCGGTGAAGTGGTTCTCGCCGTTTTCGTCCTTGGTGTAGGTGATGCCTTCGATACCCCAGTTGAGGAGCTCGTAGCCCTCATCGCTGTAGAAGTAATCGAACAGTTCGAAGACCTTTGCCTTCTTTTCATCGGACATCTTGGCGCTGATTGCGCAGCCCTGACCGATAAACTTGCGTACTACGGGGTCGTTGTCGGTATACGCAGTACCTTCTTCGGTAGCGGCATAGGGAATAGCGGTGAGGTTGTACTCGGGGTTCACGTCCTTCATGAGGTCAAGGATCGTGCCGATACCGCCGGAAATGTAACCGTAGAAGACACCGCCCAGATCGGTGGTCATCTTCTGCTGACGGGCGGAACCGTTGTTGGAAGCGAACTCGGGATCGATGAGGCCCATCTGGTACCACTCGTTCATTTTCATCAGGAATTCCTTATATTCGGGCTGGATCTGACCGAAGGTGATGGAGCCGTCCTCGAGGGAGGGATACAGACCGGAACGGACGCCCCAGGCAGCTGCGAGAGGACGGATGTGAGCAAGTCCTTCGGGAACGAAGGGGATCTCATCCGCTTCACCGTTGCCGTTCAGGTCGCCTTCCTTGATGGCGATGAGGGTCTCTTCCCACTCGGCGATATTGGTGGGACGATCAATGCCCAGCTCATCCAGCCAGTCCTGACGTACGATGTAGCCGGTATAGCTCATGCAGCGGCTGTCGGGGAACACACGGGCAAACAGATACATTCTGCCGTCGTTCAGCGTCACCTGCTTGAGGATATCCGCATTCTCGGGCGCGTACATGAAGTTGTAGTAGTTGGGAGTTGCTTCTTCGATTACATCGGTAAGATCCATAATGAGACCGTTATCGATATACTGGGCGGGGCCGCCGGCAACACCGGTCCACTCTTTCCAGACGATATCATACATTTCCTGCTGAGCTACCATGAGGTTGAACTGCTCGGTATCGTTGGTGGGATGAATCCACTCGATGTCGACATTCAGCTTGTCCTCGATCAGCTGCCAGGTGGGGCTTTCGTCCAGAGAGGACATGGTTGCAGTCTCTTTGGAGCTCAGGCCAATGTAGAAGGTCACGACCATGCGCTCATCTTCTGCAAGAGCTGCGAAGGAGCAGGCAGTCAGCAGCATTGCCAACGCCAACACGAGAGAAAGGGTACGTTTCATAGTTGGTTCTCCTTTCAATATTTCCACGCCTTACGGCGGGGGGATCTTATTCTTTGACCGCGCCGACCATAACGCCCTTGGCAAAATACTTCTGCAGGAAGGGATAGATGCACAGAATCGGTACGGTTGCCACAACGATGGTGGCGTATTTGATGGTTTCACCGATGGCTTCCTTGTCAAGAGAACCGACATTCGTGGTCATGCTGTCCTCCTGACCTTCGATCAGGATCTCGCGCAGAATCAGCTGCAGCGGATACTTGGCGCGGGTGCGGAGATAGATGACAGCATTGAACCATGAATTCCAATGGCCCACACCGTAGAACAGTATCATAACCGCAATCACGGGTAGAGACAGCGGCAATACGATGCTGAACAGGATTCTGACTTCGTTTGCTCCGTCAATCGACGCGCTTTCCTCCAGTGACCGAGGGATCGACTGGAACGAGGTACGCATGATCATCATATTGTAGGTGCTGATCGCGCCCGGCAGAATGAGAGCCAGATAGTTATCCACCAGACCCAGCTCGGAAACCACCAGATAACTGGGAATCAGACCGCCGCCGAAAAACATGGTGAACGTCACGAACAGGTTCAGGAATTTCTTGTACGGCAGACCCTGACGGGACAGTACAAACGCGCCCAAGGAGGTCATGACAAGGTTGATGACCGTGCCCGCAACAACAATAATCAGGGTATTCAAATAACCGCGCAGGATCATCCGGTTATTCTTCACGGCTTCGTAAGCGGCAAGAGAAAAACCTCTTGGAGCAAACAGCAGTCCGTCATATGACGCCAGCTCACCGGGATTGGAGAATGATGCGAATACCACGTAGAGCATGGGATACAGCATGATGACCATGAGCAGGAACAGTAACGTCACATTGAACACATCAAATACGCGTTCGCCTGCGCTGACTTTAATTTTTGATTTCGTCTTCATGTTAACCTTCCTTACCACAACGAGGTTTCCTGGACCGAGCGGCTGACCGCATTGGCTGCGACGACCAGTCCGAAGTTAACGACCGAGTTGAAAAGACCGACTGCCGTGCTGTAGGAGTAATCGGCATTCAGCAGGCCCTTGCGATAGATGAAGGTCGAAATAACATCCGCGCTTTCGAGCGTCAGGTTATTGTACAGAAGGATAATTTTCTCATATCCCACATTCATGATACTGCCCACACGCAGGATAAACATAACCGTAATCGTCGGGATAATACCGGGAAGCGTGATATGGATTGCCTGCGAAAAGCGGTTCGCTCCGTCGATTCGCGCTGCTTCATACAGGGACGGATCGATGCCCGACAGCGCAGCCAGATACACGATGCTGCCCCAGCCGATGCTCTGCCAGATGCCCGAGCCGACGTAAATGGGCGTAAACGCAGAGGGCTCCAGCAGAAAGTCCGTCCGGCTGCCGCCGAGAATTTCGATGATGTCGTTCACAAGACCATTATGGGAAAAGAAATTGACGATCATGCCGCACACGACCATGATGGACAGGAAATGCGGGAAATAGGTCACGGTCTGGACGATGCGCTTGTAGCCGGAAGACTTGACTTCATTCAAAAGCAGCGCAAGCAGGATCGGCGCGGGGAAGCCGAAAATCAGCGATGTTAAGCTGATTCTCAGAGTATTCTTAAGAAGTCTGACAAAGTAGTAACTTTTGAAGAAGTCGATGATGTGCTTGAGGCCGATCCACTCGGCGTTTTTGAAACCCGCTGCCGGCTGGTAGTTCTTGAAAGCGATCACCGCGCCGTACATGGGTATATAGTGGAAGATCACATAGTACGCAAATACCGGCAGGAACATCAGATACACGATGCGCCAGCGGTAGATATTGCGCAGGAATTTCCGAATTGTCTGGGTCATTGAATGCCCTCCCCTGTCAGTACACGCCGTGCAGCTTCAGCTCCGGCGGCTTCTCCGAGCGCAGCCGCATCGCCCGATACACGGTAGCTGGAATGTGCCAGAAAATCACCGCTGATCAGTCTTCCGGCAAGCAGCAAATTATCTATATCGGCAGATTCGAGTGCCCGCAGCGGAATATCATAGGGCTTCGTTCGGATATTGCGATGTTCCTCTCCGCCTTTGTGGTCCTTCAGAAGCGGATGCACATCAAGTTCAAACTGTACGGTGCACACGGCATCTTCATGCTTTTTGCCTTCGATCGCGTCATCCACCGTAACGGTATATTTTCCCTTGATCCTGCGCGCTTCACGGATACCGATATAGGGCGCAGTTTCCACAATGCGCATATTCTTCCACGGTCCGCCGAGGGCTCGCAGTGCCTCTTCCTGTTTTTTGAGTTCCGCGCGGTTTTCAATGGTGGCACGGGTCAGAGATTCCGGGTCCAGCGGATTTACGCCATACGCATGCACCGTCATCACCAGCCAGATGCCGTCTTTTATGTGGAAGAAGGAGGGAGAGCGGTAGGAGGGCGTGATGCCAATACCGTTCATCAAATCGAACATCCGCTCCTTTGCGCTCTTGCCGGGCAGATAAGGGAGGGTATTGTTGTATTCCCGCACTTCATCGGGATCGACACCGGTCATCAACGCGATCAGGGATGCGGGCTGCATGCCGCCGTCTCCGGGTTTGCCCATTTCGAAGCTGCATCCCGCCAGTGCGGCAAGGTCTCCATCGCCTGTTGCGTCCACAAATTGCTTTGCGGTAAAGTCGATACGGCCTGCCTTGCTTTGGGTGATCACCTTCGTCAGGCGGTTTCCTTCCTTTTCACAGCCCGTCACCTGAGTATAATAAAGAACGCGCACGCCGGCTTCCGCAAGCATCTCCTCCAGCGTCAACTTGACGCTTTCGGGAAACGTAATGAAATTGCCGAACCTCGCGTAATAACCTTCGTCCGCGCTTTCGATGCGCGCACACAGCTCTTTCAGAATTCCACCCTTGTTGGTAACATCCAGCATCCAGCTGAGCAGTCCACTCGTCCAGATACCGCCGGCACAGCCGCTTCGTTCAATCAGCAGTGTGTCCGCGCCTTTGCGTGCAGCGGCGATCGCGGCCATCGCACCGGCAGGGCCGGCTCCGGCAACGATCACATCAGCGGTTGTTTTAATTGACATATGAATTCATCTGCCTCCATATTTTGTGATTTGTTACCGAAAGATTATAACATCATATTACCGTTTTGCCAGCTTATTGTCAATTGCATTATCTATATCATTTGACAAAGCGAAATATTGTGCAATCCGGACTTCAAAAAAGTACAATTCCAGCCATATGGAATTGGTGGATATATTATGCTATAATTTTCATGCTATAATGGATATTATTCGAGTCAAACGGAGCATTGCGGTTTATGAACGGGACACTGAAACGCTTTTTGAAATCACGTAAGGTCTACATCGGCCTCATCGCGTCATATATCATTATTTTGCTGGTATTCACGTTGTTTGCTTTTATCGGCTATGACAAGCTGTACCGGACGCGCCGGGATCAGATCGAGCAACAATACGAAAGCCGGCTTGCTCAGGCGGTATATCTTGCCAATGATTATGCGTCCTCCGTGCGCCAGAGCATGCTGTCGGTGTTGAATGGGAAGGAAGCAAACTCTTTTGTCTACACAAAGTATCCCATGAATACCGATAACTACTACGATTTGAGGCAGACGATAAGCGAAATTGCCGGCATCAATCAAGCTTCGGAATACGGCTTGTTTTTGTATGTCAAGGGAATCGACAGCATCGTATCCACCGGGACCCGCCTTGATGTGCAGGCTTATTATGATATCGAGCTAAGACCCGAAAATTTATCGGTCGACGAGTTCCGCGGAATAATGGACGGCAGCTCCTATTTCAACATTTCTCACGCATTTTACCGCGGCACGGCCAAAAAAGCCGCTGCATTGATTACCGCCTCGATGCCACTGGCGAGCACCTCACCGAGAGGCACCGTATGCGGTTATCTGGACTTTGATAAGCTTCTGCGGGGCTTTTCTTCCGATATGATGAACGAGTACGGCTTATTGACCGTAAGCTTCGGCGATAACACGCTCATATCCACAGGAAACATGTCGACGGAAGCGGAAAACCCGCTCGTATTCAACATAGATGGTGCGCTTGGACTCAAATACACACTTAAGTTGGACACAGGCCTGATTGCGGAAGAACTGACCGACACCCGCAGATTCATCATCCGAATGATGTGTTTTGAGCTGCTGGGCGGGATTCTGTTTGCTCTGCTGTTGGCGCGTACAAATTACTCTCCGCTTAAGCAGCTGCTCGAGCAGGTTGGGGCAAAGGACGCGACCGGAGAGGAAAACGAGTACGAGCGGATCCTGAATGCTGCCGGAGAGCTTACGGCGAGCAACGAGGAGCTTCGAGGCAAGCTTAACCAGCAGCTGCCGCTTTTGCGCGCAAGCGTACTCAGGCGCATGCTTATGCGTTCCGGCAATGTGGACGCAAAGGAACTTGTAGAATTCGGCGTCGAGCTTCATGATGGCGTATTTGCCGTTATGCTCATCGGAACATACTCCAATCAGAACAGCCCGGAAGATGCCGCCGTTAATTATTCCATCATCGGTCTTGCGGAGGCCTACTCAAGCGACAAACTGCATATGATGGCGCTGGAAACCGGTACAAGCCGCGTAGCTGTGATCCTGAACGCGCCCGTACACGGTATGCCGGAACAAGCCCGGGAGTTTGTCGACTATTTGAAGCATTCACTGCGGTTTGAGCCGCTGATCGGTTTGTCCGATGAATCCGGCGATATCCATGCCCTGCCCCAACTGTACGAACAGTCGCTGGAAGCATATGAATACGCTCACGCCTGGTGCATAACAGGTCTGACGGAGTATGACAGTCTGCCCGCTCCCGGACAAAACTGCCTGCCCGACGAAGCGCAGGAAAACGCGCTGTTTGACGCACTTGAAGCCGGCGACTCTGCGCTGGCCTGTAAGATCATCCGAACGGCTTTGGCAAAAACCAACGGACGTCCGCTTTTCGAACTGCAGATGACCGTATGCAGCATCCTGCGTATGATCTGCCGGGTGTGCGAAAGCCGCCGCATTCCGGAGGATGAACGCCCCGAAATGCCGCAGCTCAACGATGTATTGAAGGTTCCCGATGAACTTTGCCGACTTGCCGAAAAGACCGCGCATCTGGCACTTGGCACCGTAAACGCGCCGGACGAGAATATCGGTTCTAAAGTGATACAGCTTTTGGCGGAGCGTTACAGCGATTCCTCACTGTCGCTTACGGACGTAGCCGAGGAGCTGAATCTGAGCGTATCCTATCTTTCACATACATTCAAACAGCAAACAGGAACGGGTTTCGCAGACGCGCTAAACAACATACGCCTCGAACACGCTGCTCAGTTGCTGCGAGAAACCAATCTTACCGTTCAAAACATCGCCCAGCAATGCGGTTATACAGGTGCCGCGTATTTCAGCAGGGTCTTCAAAAAGCAATATGGCATAACCCCCGGACAGTACAGAGATAAATAAAGAAGGGGCCGTGATAAAGCAAGTTTTCACAGGTATATTGAACACAAACTGCCCAATAAATCAGCATTTTTTGCCGGTTTATTGGGCAATTTTACTATAATAACATAGAAACTGTAGATTGGGAAAAGAGTTTTTCACAGCCCCTATTGTTGACACATCACTTGCGGTTCGCATTATAGGAATCAACGGCAGACTGCCAGCGCGGCAAAGCGTCCTCTATAAGATTCCTAACCGACCACACATTCCATCGTCGGGCATGGTATATCATGTTGCATGTTGATGGTATAAATGTACCATAAGAATTAGATCATCCACGCCGGAATAATAAGGTTCCGGCGGTCGATGGCGGACAGTTCATTTCTCAGGCAAATGATTGCCCCTGTTCCCCGGTGAACAGACGCCTTATCCAGAATACCGAATGCTCCGATCAGCTCGCTGCCCGGATTCGACGATTCCTTGATCTCTATCGGATGCAGCATAGCCTAACTATGGTTTATTTCCCATTTTTACAAGGATCTTTTGCTTCACACTCATACGTCTATTCCAGCTTGGATACCTTCACCATTGTAATTCGTGATCTGTCCTTGTGCGCCGCACCATTCGCAGGTGAACACATTGTTCTTTAGCACAGTACATCCGAGATGTCCACAAGAACACACAGTAAGCATGTGTTCTCCGCAGTATGGACATCCAGGATACTCGGTGTCAAATTCAATATCGCCTTTTACGGATACACGGTCATACCCTTCATGGCTTGCAGCTGATTCCTTGATGGGAAATGCCCACGTCACTCTCCATTGGTTTCTGCCGGTACGTTCAGTACGGAGACCAAATGCCTTGTGAGCCTTTCCGCATTTCGCCATCACGATAACGGCTTCATTCATCTCCGACATTCACATCATCCTTGCCTTCTTCAGATTCTTCAAGCAACGTACACAGCCATGTGATATCATCACCGCATCCGAGTCTGCTGGTTTCGTCAAGCCAATCGCCAAGATTCGCTTGAATAGCCTCCAGGCCATGTTCTTTCAGCATTTGGTAATACTCACTGCATGTATTCTGAAAGGCTTCTGCAGTAGGATAGCTGTTTGCGAAACCGTCCGTAGAAAGCATGAAGGCACACGGATACTGGATGGTATCAATTCTGCGTACAACGGTAAACGCTTTTTCCCAAGCCTTGTCTCGGCTTAATGAATGCGTCTCAACTCCAAGTATATGCTCTCCTTGTATCAAGGGTTCTACGCTATTGTCATCGACATGGACAATATCTCCGTCTCCGATTTGAAAAGCGAACAGAAACTCTTCGCAGATCATAAGTCCAATCAATGTAGTCCCATACTGACGCAGGACAGCCTTTTCGTCTTTCTCGCCATTCTCATCGACCGGGAAATCTCTTTTGTTCAATCTGTGGACACTCAAAATCCTTTTCTTCCACTCATTGCATATCGTCTGCGCAACTTTCGTATCGCCTTCGCGATTGAGAAAAGTCATCAGTTGATCAGTATGCTCCAAGAAATTATCCCGATATTCATTAAGCACCTTGCAAAACACGTTGACAGCAGTCTGAGAGCCGGTTTTGCTATACGGACATGAATCGCTGCCATGTCCGTCCGCAACCGCCATAATGCAAGTTCCATCGTCCAAGATAAGAAACTTGTTATTGTCCTGACACTCTTTATCAACGTGTTTGTGAGAGGCACCTTGCACGCTTTTGCCGATAACATATCCTTTGATCATATCGACTTCGCCACCTCCGATGCCCGGTTATTTACCACACGTCACCCGCACCGATAGACTTCGGATCAGGGATGTTATTCATGTCGAGTACGAGCGGAGCGTTTGTTGCGGAATTCTCCTTCAGAGGATCAATAGCCTCAGCAGGTTTGCTTGCAGGCGCGGAAACAAGCGATGCGGCAGTAGATGCCCACTTGATCATCTTCACAAGTGCCTGCGGGTTATTTGCCTGCAGAACCAGTTCTCTGTTACCCGTGAACTCCTGCAGTACATCGTCATCCGCATCCTGACCGATAGAGATGGCAATCCTGACAGCTTTCTTAGCCCACGGCAGATGAAGCAGCTTATCAAGCGACTGCTTGTAATTATCGGTGGGCTGACCATCAGAGAGAAGCACCAAAACAGGTGGCAGTGCGCGTTCGCTCATCGGAGGGATCGTCAACTGTGCCGCAAGCAGATCGAATGCCTTGCCAAGATCGGTAACTCCGCCAGCATCCAGATCATCCCATGCGAAATCCTCGATGTTCACCGGATTGGCCGTAACCCAGGATGCGCCTGTTGAAAATTTCAACGTTCTGACGAGCAGCTGCGCATTGGGATTGTCCTTTGCCGCGTCTGCCATTTCGGGGATCGTAGACTGAATCGCGTGATTGACCGTACCGATTTTCTCTCCATACATCGAACCGGAACAGTCAACAATCCAGAAGAAGTGAAGGGGTCTGTTCGCGAGTTCTCCACCGGGTCTTTTCAGTGCTGCCATTTTCTTTTCCTCCTATGATTTCAAGTATTTCTTGTATGGTTCATTCGAGGGCTTGTGATCAATCCTCGGGACTGGTCATTTGAATTCACCGACAACCTGTCCGAAGTTGATTTTGACGTTTTTGGCAATACCTGCAGTTCTGCTAATCGGAACCGGAATCTGAGTTCCATCGGGTTTGATGTACGTCCAGTTGCAGTCGCTGTTGTTACGGATTCCCCACAGGTTGGGATTATTGGGATTCTGGACAACTTCACCCATTACTGTAGTCATATCCGCGTTTCCCAGCAAGTGGTGCGCGTATACCTTAGTATCTTTCTTGAGAATGATCGAGCTCTTTCCGATCACCAACACAGTAGGAATCGTTACTGCAGTCTGGCAATTCCAGCAGGTATGCGCCACGCTGTGCTCTGCCTTCGCCGCGTCGTAAAACACTTCAGCTCCGCACTTGGGACACTGTACAATACCTGTCATCATGTTCGCAAACGTCTCAAGCCACTTGTGTTCTGTCACGCGCTTATTGGGAGCAGTCAATCCGACTGTAAACGACTCTGTGAACAGGTCACGCAGAACCTGCGGATAGAGATCCCAATAAATCATTACGTTGTCCTGATAGCCTTTTACAGGACGATTGGTTTTGTTCGCGGGATCATAGACAAACACAGGATTCGTTCCATACAATCTGTTCATAGCATGGATGTCCATGCACTTAATATCCGCTTCCAGCTTGCCTTCCAGCGGATGTCCCATCATGAAAATGTAGAAGAGCAGTACCGCCAGCGAGTATAGGTCAGTATTACGCGAAGGCTTTGCTTTTCCGACAACAATTTCAGGAGCCATAAAACGCGGCGTCCCGTACACAGAACTGTCATCCAGACCATTCGCGGAGACGTTGTCATTATCGCAGATGAGGACATCGCCCGTATCCGGATCAAAGAACAGGTTGCCAAAGGAAATATCGCGGTAGCTGAATCCCATCGCATGCAGCTGCTGGTATCCATTCGTCAGATTGTAAGCAGCACGGCACAGCGTATAGAACGAAGGCTCTGCACGTCTCTTCATCAAATCCACAATACTCTTGAAATTCTTGGGTCTCAAAGGCATTATGTATCCGAAAGGTTCCAGACTCGACGTATAAATCATATCCTGCGGCCACAGGAACGAGGAGTCCGGAGAACCTTTTGCAATCAAATTGTCGAGAATACGTTTCTGATCACTCGTGGCCATGTGTTTGAAGTACCATTTGAGTGCATAGTGTTTGCCGTTGCTTTCAACATCATATACTTCACCTTGACCACCTGCGCCAAGCAACGTAACAACCTTGTATTTATTTGAGCTCTCCGATGTCAGTATTGTTCCTGCTTTCAACTGACCGTCCATAGAAACTTCCTCCTATCGTATTGTCTGTAATACAGCCTGAACAAGACCGCCGTCAGGCACAAACAGTTTATAGATTTCCTTGCTGAATTGTAACTCAGCGCAATTACTGTAAGGGGTAATCGCAATCAAGTCATCAATCCTTTTATCGAATCCGTTCTGTTCTCCAACAAATATAATGCGGCGGTTCGTGATATAAAGAATCCCACGGTGTGTCGAGTACAGAGCGCTTTCTTCTACGTCAGTATGACCGCCATTCATGTGGATTCTCGTACCCTTGAACAGTCCCGGCATACTGTAGCCATTTCCGTGTCTGTCATATCGTTTCTGAATGGTTTTCTTTTCGTAGATTGCCTTGTCGATATAGTGGCATTTCTCTCCGCTTTTAAGAAAAACAGTGTTCGTATTCAATATCGGCAGACGTCCTCGCAGAATCTCTTGTTTTGCCGCATCGGGCAAAATGGAAGTTACTATCGGGGTTCGCTGCTGCTAGAATATATCCAAGAATCCCATCCTGTCACACCCTTTCAGAAAAGCAGCTGGTACGTTATATGATGCTGCCTTGCGTATTCCTCAGCATAGGAGAAGCGATGACATAGTACCGTAAACTTATCTGCTGTCCCGTTGAATGCACCTTCTCCGATGTGTTCGACAGACTCAGGAATCAGAAGCGAAGACAATTCCGAACAACCGCTGAATGCTTCTGCTCCTATCTTTTGGGTATGTTCTGCAAGCTTGACACGAGTCAAACTGGAACACCCTCGGAACACATTTGCAGGCAGATCGACAATATCTTCCGGCAGATCAATCGCGGTCAGTCTGGAGTTACTTTCAAATGCACCTTCGCCGATCCACTTCAAAGATAGAGGAATCCGAATCTCTTTGAACGGTGCGCCCGCAAAGGCATACTTTCCGATGGATTCCAACCCCTGTGGGAGAACTGCTGTTACGAGTGATGTGCATCCTGAGAATGCCTGATCACCAATCTCACGCAGGACAGGTGAAAACACTACCTGTTTGAGATCAGTACACTCCATAAACGCTCTGTTACCGATCCTTTCAACGGAGCTTGTCATGATGGCTTCTCTGATTTCAATTCCCTTGAACACATCAGCCATAATCTCCACAACAGGCTTACCGTTAACCTGACTGGAGAAAACGAGTGTTTGACGATTTGTGCCTGTAAATCCCGTCACTCCATAACCGCCATCCACTTTTGTGTATGTAAACAGATCTCCGTACTGTGTTCCGTTTCCTTTTTCAATCCGTATCGCAGGGGTGGGATTGCCGCCTGCTTTGGGAAGACGGATATCGCAATTCTTGTGCAGTATGCTTGCGCCATAGCAAACGCACCACATTGCAACTGCCCAGTCGGCATTCAATCGGTTCACACCGTAGTCATCCATGATCTGCTTCACATAGCGATATGCAAATGTGTTAGTGATCGCGGTTGTCTTCTGCAGATCAGGCACAATACCCAAATCGTATACCGCACAAAGAAGGTTGATCTGCATGTTCTGTCCATGGAAATAATCCTTCAGAAATGCAGAAAATTTCTTCTTGTCAGCAACAGCATCGGGGTATGTTTTCAGCATGCCTACAAATTCCTCATCGAAGCTCAAGCTGTATGCCTCCTTTGACTTAGTCTGCGCCAAGAGCCTTAAATACAGCTTCAGCAGGAGTCGAGTAGAAAATCAGACTGAATGCCCCCACCAGATCGGAAGGAACGCTGCCGATGTCCACCGCCGACGTAATAGGCAGCAGAACCTTCTTTGCGCCGCTATCAAGGCACACCTGCAGTACATTTGCGAGCTCTTCCACTTTCATGATTGTGCCGCTGATGCTCATATCGCCAAGCACGGCCAGACTGCTCAGCGTAGGCTTTCCGAGTGCCGATGAAGCCAGCGCAATCAGTGTGGGCAATGCCATCACCTTTGACATGCCGATACCCTGCAGATCCTGATAGCCGATGATATAATCACGTGTAGCCGTGCTGATTCCACCGCTAATCTGGTTGCTGTTTGCTTTCAGCCAGTTGAACGCAGTGTTGGTAGCTTCCTTGACTTCACGGTCACTTCCAATGCCGGTGCGTTCAAATTTTCCGTTTCCGGGCAGAGACTGCGTTTCCAGTCTGAACACACCGATCATATTGCTCTTGCCATGCGATACGGTGTAGACCTGTCCGGGATTGCAGACGCCTTCGGGAATCAGCTTTCCGCCACCCTGTTCGGGCACAGAGACATAGTGTTCCTCAAAGGTATCATTATCGATGTAGGAGAAGTTCACATCGTAGAACTCCATACCGCCGAGCTTTTTCAGCTGCTCCTTGACCCTGCGGCGCATTTCAAGAGACACCTGTACGATCTCTTCCATTTCTTCCTTTGTGAAGATGCCGTCAGGATACAGGAGCTTCGTGAAACCTGACACCATCTTTCGTACCGCGATCATGTCTCTCTGATTCAAATTGGAGCCAAATCGGAAATACTTATCACAGGCGTCGCCGAAAGGTTCCTTCCTCAGTTCGCGTAGGAACTCGGACAGATAGTCAGTAATAAACCCATAGTCATCCGTGAAGAAGTCCGGACGATACTTCGGAATCTCCCATCCGGGAATGTAGCAGTGCATTCTGTCAAGGAATGCGGTATCCGTTCCCATCTCCGGAGGGAATGGGTCAAACAGGCTGGAAGTCTTGAGCAGGACGTCCACGCTCTGATTGATGTTGCCGACAAATACCATGCCCGCAGACGCCGCCTTTTCTTCCTTGCCACGTGCAAAGGAGCCGGAAGCCATATAATCCTTCATGATCTGAACGCCGTCTTTGTCCTTGAACTTAATGCCCGCGACTTCATCAAAGGCAACGCAGTCCCAGAGTCCGACCAGACCAACAGTCTTTTCACGCATGTTGTAGAACAGATTGGCAACAGTCGTTTGACCGCCGGAAACAAGAATGCTGTTCGGAGAAATCTCCTTGTACAAATGAGATTTTCCTGTGCTTCGAGGGCCAAGCTCACAAAGATTGAAGTTGTTCTCAACCAGCGGCAGCATACGCGCAAGCAAAAGCCATCTTTCGCGATAGCTGAATTTATCTGCTTCCATGCCGGTAGAACGGAGCAGGATCGTCAGCCACTCGTCCTTGGTGAATGCTTTTCTTCCGTCCTTGACTTCATCCATATCCACATGCGGCATTTGGATAGGCGTCAGCTTATGAACGCTGATCGGATTGCGATGCTTGTCTTCTTCCACGTATTCATACTCAAGCTGAACAATGCACCAGATACCACCGCAAAGAAGACGGTCGTACTTGGAAACATATTCGGGAAGCAGCGGTATATCTTTGATTCCAAGGTTTGAGAACTCAGCGTCATATCTGTCTTCCTTGATGTTCAGATGCACAGTCAATCTGTCGATAACGGTATACGCGCCGCGTTCACGAAGTATGGACAGAACCTTCTGTGATTCGTCCGGCCGCACAAAATTATCGGAGAGTATACGCTTGACATTGTTGATGCCTTCATTGATGATCGTCGGATCGTCGCTGCTGCAGTACTGACCCAGAAGAAACTCCAATACGTAGACAGGGACGTTGGCACCTTCTCTTATGGACTTGGTCAAATCCTTGCGAACAATCCTGCCGTCAAAATACTGACGCAGGCGTTTATTGATAGAATCGTTCACGTTTCCGTCGTACTCATAATTGCGATTCTCTTCCATCTTCATACCCTCCGATGTTTTAGAAGCCAAAGTCGTTGGCAAAAGCAATGTCCATCATGATCTCTTTGCGCAGCGTTTCGACTCCGTTCTCATTCTTCAGCACGAGGTAGTATTTGTCCTTGCGGTCATACTGCTTATTCTTGAAGGTGAAGCGGACTCGGAACATTCTCTTCGCCGTTTCGTTGTCCTTCTTGTCCGCGTTGATCACCTGCTCATTGGAAATACGTTCTCCGTCAGCTGCTTCAAAGAAGATATGATACTTTTCTTCCTTAACCACGTCACAGACCGCTTCAGGCTGAACGAACTCCAGCGTAGTGATCAGATTCGTGATCTTGTTGGTCAGGCTGATCAGTGAGAGCTGCGCAGGTGCAGTCACAACCGAGCTTCTTTCTGTCTTCACGCTGATCACAGGTACAAGCATTTCCTGTGCGGAACATCCGCCATGCACATAATTACAGCCGCCGCCCGAGGTTTTGAAGACATCCGTTCCCGCAGGGAACAACAGGTATCTACTATCTCCTTCGAGGAACGTTCCCATCTTCACAGAGCGAACGCCGTCCATGCTCTTATCCTCGCTGGCGACCATATATCTCTTGTTTCTATCACCGGATCCGCAGATCTTGTCGCTCTCATTGAGCTTCGTTCTGCGATAGATGAAGCCATGATCAGCGGTGACAATGAATCTCGATCTGTTTGCGCTGGTAGTCAGTCTGCGGATCAGCACGAAGATCTCTTCGATGGCTTCTTCGCAGGCAACAAACACTTCGTTTTCAGTATTGTATTTGTCGCCACGAGCATCAATCTGATTGTGGTAAATATATACCACATCCTGATAATTGAAAATATCTCGAAGCTCTGCCTGAGAAGCACCTTTGATGTCATCAAACTGAATACACCTGCTGCCCGGTATAGCAGTCTGAAGAACCGCTTCTCTTTGCTTCAGACTGTCTGTAGGCATATCATCCGCAAAGGCAGAGCCATCGTCCGAATAGCTGAGCTTTCTATGCGGGAGCAATGCAGCCATTCCAAGTCTGGTCACAGACGGCAGAATCGTCTGCATTGCATCTATCGTTGCAGTACATTTTTCATTCGCCTGCAGCTTTTCAAACAGCGAGACACCCGCTTCATACCGCAGGGCATCCGATATGATCACTACAATGCGATCCTTCTGTCCTTTGATATACTTGCCGAAGAAATCGCTTTGTGAGATCAGCGTACTCTGACCGCCACAAGCCACATACTCCTGCGTCCAGTTTGTAACAGAGCCACTCAGGTATCTTTCGGTATAGATACTTTCAACCATCGCGCAGAGCTTTTCGTATTTTTCTCTGTCTTCGATCTTGTCCAGATAGAAGTTGAAGTAGCGGTATCGGCGATCCATTTGGTAATCACGTTCGACATACTGCTTCACCAGCGTATTCAGACCGCTTACCGGAGTATAGCTGCCCATCTCGATGATTCTGCAGGCATTCTCCATCAGGAAATACTCGTCCCTGTAGAAACTGCCAAAGTGCATCTTCCGCCGTGCGGCACAGATTTCAGGAATGGTCTTGCCGTTCAGCTTTGCGGAAATGTCTTCATCGCTTAGTCTTTCTGCGATCCAACGAAGGATATGCTTATCAATACACTTGAACAAGCTGCAGTCCGTCAGCGCCTCAGTGGGGAGCTTGCCCAGTTGAGTGTCTCCGTTCAAAGCACCGTACATACTGTCGGACAACGCATCAAAGCAATCCGCATAAAGGAAATTGTTCATCAGATTGTCCAGGAAAGCAACTGCGCTGCTGGCCTTGAAGGACTCAAAGTTCTTCCAAGCGGTCGGAAGCTCACACGCAATCGTCTTTGAAGCATAGCTCGCAAAGAGCACCATAGCCAACTTGGTAAGCGTCGGTTCAGCATCGACATAACCAAAGTTTTCTTCACAGCGTTTCCAGAAAGCGCCTGTGAGACCATAGCGTTCAAACTCCGCAAGCGCCTTGTTGTCTTCCAAATCACCCTGACTGAACACACAGCGAAGCACATCCTCAAATGAGGAACACTTGCTTTTGCCCAGTACGCTCATCAGCGCGATCTCAATGGTCACGCGGTTATAGACTTCCACTTCCATTTCGTAGAAACGCTTTGTGCGCTCCTTGGAAGCGAAGAATTTTATATACTGCTGGATGATCGGCTTGCAGCGTTCATCCATGCCCAGATCCAACGTCAGCAAAGAAGCTCTGTCTGCGAAGAACTCTTTGGAATATCGGATCGTGTCTGCCAGATGGTTGTCCCGCAGTGCAGGCTTTTCAAAGGGCGCGTAAATCAAATAATTGGTTTGTGTGTCCACACATTCCAGAAAATGCTTTGTGAAGAACTGATTGTCCTTCTGCAGATGGAGTACCTTTGCGTTGACAAGTTCGAGCTCGTCAACATCTCCGACAAACTCAGCGTCTGCGTCATACCAGAACACCAAATGCCGCACTTCCCCCGTGAATTCGGCATTCAGCTTATCTGTAATCTGCTTGAGGTTTAGTTCCGCCATGGGATCTACACTCCTACTTCATAAAGAATGAAAGCGCCGCAAATGCAAGGGTTCCCACAATTCCAACCATAGCAATCGCGAATTTGACATTGATGGATTTC
>JAZUFB010000083.1:0-11096 GCA_045640475.1 Clostridia bacterium | reverse complement strand
CAGCTCCCCCGGAGGGGGAGCCGAGGCGTATGCCGCGCGTTAATTGTTGATGCTAAGTTGGAGTTACGGGGTCCCTCTCAGTCGCCTGGCGGCGACAGCTCCCCCGGAGGGGGAGCCGAGGCGTATGTCGCGCGTTTGTTGTTGATGCTAAGTTGGAGTTACGGGGGTCCCTCTCAGTCGCCTGGCGGCGACAGCATTCCGCAAGCTCAATCGTCGTACAGAACCCTGCCGGGCTCTGTACTCGTTTCGCTTGAGAAACTCAGCTCACTTCCGCTGATGCGGACAGCCCACTGGGCTGACGTTCACTTCGTTTCCCCCGGAGGGGGAGCCGAGGCGTGCGATGTGTGTTTATTGGCGTTTCTTAGTTACAGGTTACGGGTGACGATGACGTTGGCACCGGTGTTAAGGACGTTTTCGAGGACGGGTTGGCCGATGGTGACGGGGGAGGTGAGTTCGACGGCGTTCAGGAGAGACATGATCTCCAGAAGTTTGTCGCGGGGGACGGGACGGTCGGTTTTGACGGGGCAGCGACGGAGGGAGGAGCCGGTGAGACGGACGGTCGAGGTCAGGACACGGGTCGGGGACATGATCTCGTTGCGGCCATACTCGGCGCCGCGGGGGCAGGAATTGCCGGTGACGGCAAAATCATTCTCCTCGTCGACCTTCAGACGGCAACCGCGGGGACAGACGATACAGACCAGTTCTTTCATATTGATCAAGCCTCCTTTGCGGACACGGTGATGGGTCCGTCGGCTTCTTCAAGCAGTTTTTTCGAAAGCAGGATATGTTCCATTTCGCCGGGTGCCATATGATCGCGGGGGAAGGACGCCAGGAGCTTTTCTCCGCAACGGACTTCGATGACACTGGCTTTGAACACCTGGCGGACACGGAAGAAGACATCCGTGACCTTGCCGGCGCGGGGAACACGGATCCGCTGGGGAACGGTATAGCCGACGGCGTTTCCGTTTATGATCTCCAACGCTTCGCAATCGGCAGGGGCGGAGAGCACATAGTCCGCGGCGGCGGCTCCGCCACGCTCGCTTTCGGCGGAAACATAGTCCACCAGATCATGGACATGGACCACATTGCCGCAGGCAAAGATGCCGGGGATCGAGGTCTCCATATTCTCGCGGACGACGGCGCCGTTCGTGCGGGGATCCATCTCGATGCCCGCGGCGCGGGTGAGCTCATTCTCCGGAATCAAACCCACAGAGAGAAGCACCGTGTCGCAATCGAACTCCATCTCCGTGCCGGGGATAGGAGCGCGCCGGTCATCCACCTTCATCACGGTGACGTGGGAGACACGGCCGTTCTCCGCACGGATGTCCGTGACGGTGTGGGAGAGATAGAGCGGAATGTTCCAATCCTGGAGGCACTGGACGATATTGCGCATAAGGCCGCCGGAATAAGGCATGACCTCGACACAGGCGAGGACTTTGGCGCCTTCCAGCGTCATGCGGCGGGCCATGATGAGGCCGATATCACCACTGCCGAGGATGATGACGCGCTTGCCGACCATGTAGCCTTCCATATTCAGATAGCGCTGGGCGCTGCCGGCAGTGAAAACACCGGCCGGGCGATCGCCGGGGATGGCGATGGCGCCGCGGGTGCGCTCGCGGCAACCCATGGCAAGGACGATGGCTTTGGACTGCAGGACCTGATAGCCTTCGGCGGCAGAGATAACGGTGACTTCATGATCCCCGTTGATCGCGAGGACCATGGTATCTGTCATGACACGGACGGAGGTATCGCGGAGCATATCGATAAAGCGGGCGGCGTATTCGGGTCCGGTGAGCTCCTCCTTGTAGCGGTGGAGACCGAAACCGTTGTGGATGCACTGGTTGAGGATGCCGCCGAGGGACTTGTCACGCTCGACGATGAGAATGTCCTTGAGGCCTTTTTCCCAGGCCGCGTGGGCGGCTGCCAAACCGGCGGGGCCGCCGCCGATGACGATGAGATCAAACATTTTCCGTTTCCTCCTTCCGGACTTCCTGCTTGGTTTCGGACATGAGGATAGTGCTGCCGGTATCATCCTGGAGGACCTCCAGGGGAGAGAGACCACGCTCGCGGCAGAGGATCTCCAGCACGCGCGGGCCGCAGAAGCCGCCCTGGCACCGGCCCATGCCGGAACCGGCACGGCGCTTTACGCCGTCCAAGGAGACCGGCGGGATCGGGCTATGGATGGCAGCGACGATCTCGCCCTCGGTGATCGTTTCGCAACGGCAGATGACGCGGCCATAGAGGGGATTCTGGCGGATGACGGCTTGTTTTTCGGACTCCGGAAGCTCCTTGAAACGGATCTTTTTGCGGGTCGTGATGGCATCCTTCTTTTCGGAAAGGGTCAGACCATCCTGCTTGAGCAGTTCAAGCGCCTCCTCGGCAATGGCGGGGGCGGAGGAAAGACCGGGGCTCTTGATGGCTGCCAGGTCGATAAAGCCGGGTGCCGCGAGGCCAATCACGAAATCGGGCTGATCGGAATTGGCGCGGACACCGGCAAAATTACGGATCGAATTGGCGTAGCGGATCGCGGTTGTGGTGATGGCCGCGCGCTGCTTCACAAAGGCGAGACCGGCGGCCGTGTTGCCGGTGGCGTTTTCATCGGATACGGACTCGGCATTCGGGCCGACGATGAGGTTGCCGTGGACGGTCGGGGAGACGAGAACGCCTTTGCCATCCTTATTCGGGCACTGGAAGAGGACATGATGGGCATGGACGCTTTCACACTTGTCCAGAAGGAAATATTCACCGCGGTTGGGGTGGATGGTGAAGGTCTTTGGGGCGACCATCTCGTGGACGGTATCGGAGGAAGTGCCGGCGGCGTTGATGACGCGGCGGGCTTCCACATCGCCGGATGGGGTGTGGAGAAGGTAGGATCCCTCTTTGCGCTCGATGGCGGTGACGGGAGAATTCAGGCGGAAAGTGACGCCGTTTTTCGCTGCGGTCTCGGCGAAGGCGAGGGCGTATTCCCAGGGACTGATGATGCCAGCGGAGGGGGCGTAGAGGGCGCCGACGACCTGAGAGGAAACTTCGGGCTCCAACGCGTGGACTTCGTCAGCGGTGAGGATCTTTTGATCCGGAACGCCGTTCTGGATGCCACGATCGTAAAGAAGACGGACGGTTTCCATTTCCTCGTCGCTGAAGGCGAGAACAAGGGAACCGACTTTTTTATAGGGAACATCGAGGTCGCGACAGAGCTGCTCGGCCATGGCACAACCGCGGACGTTGAGGCGGGCCATGAGGGTGCCGGGCTCCGGGTCGTAGCCGGCGTGGATGATGGCGCTGTTGGCGCGGGTGGCGCCCATGGCGATGTCGTTGTGCTTTTCGAGGACAACGACGGATAAGTTGTAGCGGGAGAGAGTGTAGGCCGTGGCGGCGCCGGTGATGCCGCAACCGATGATGGCGATGTCGTACATGGTGGGGAAAGCCTTCTTTCGTTTGGTATCGTGTGGCAGAGAAAGGAGACACAGAACCGTCCCCTGTCTCCTTTTATGGAACCATGACGGTGATGGCGTTGGGGAGGTTTTCGACGGTGATTTCGGGGGTACCGGAGGCGTATTCGCCGTCGAGGGTCCAGGAGAGAGCAGACTCGGTTTGGAAGGTCAGACGGGGGGCACGGATGAACTCCAGCATGGGATCCTCGTAACGATGGGAGGCGAGGGCTTCGATGATGCGGGCGAGCTCGCCGGGGTTACGGGGATTACGGATGAGGACGGTTTCGAAAACGCCGTCGTTCATATCCACGGTATCCGGGTCCAGCTTGAGGACACCGCCGAGGGAAGTTGAATTGCAGACCGCGCCAAAGAGCCAATCGTCCTCCACTTCCGTGTCCGGCGTGACCACGCGGGTGTGGATCGGGCGGATATCGGCGATGGAACGGATGCCCTCCAGAACATAGGCGGCATGGCCGAGAATGTTTTTCACATTTTGGGGCGTGCCCCAGGAGACACCGGTGAAGGCGCCAAAGCCGGCGGTGTAGCAAAAATAACGATCGCCAAAGCGACCGACATCGAGCGTCTGGCCATGACCGGAGATGGCGATCCCGGCGGCGCGGAAAAGATCGGTCGGGATCTTCAGGCCGGAGGCGAAATCGTTGGTCGAGCCGGAAGGCAGATAGCCGATGGGGACATGGAGGTCCGCCTGCATGAGGCCGGTGACGACCTCATTCAGGGTGCCATCGCCGCCGGAAACGACCACCAGGTCTGCCTCACTGGCGTGGTCGCGGGCGAAGGTGGTGGCGTCGCCGCGGGCACGGGTGCAGCAAAGGGTCGTGAGGTAGCCATGCTCCGTGAAGATGTCGATGAGCTCCGGGAGGACACGGCGGGCGTGGCGGACACCGGAATTGGGGTTCAGGATGAAAAGAAGGCGTTTGGTGAGCATCGTTATTCCTCGTGGGGTATTGTTGTTTTTTGGTTTGCTTTATTGTAGCACAATTCTGGAGGAAGGGAAAGGGTAGGGTACAGGGTGGAGGGTGGAGGGAGAAAAGCTCGAAGCCTTCCGCGTTTTCGCTTTGCGAGAAACGCTATGGGCTTCCCGCGTTTTCGCTTTGCGAGAAACGCTCGAGAACATTGAAAATACAGTGAGGGAGATTGCAAGAAAGAGAAACTATGGTATGATATAAAAAAATGACTCTACATATGAGAGGAGATCACATTTTATGAAGAAGATTATTGCTTTGGTTCTCGCTTTGGCGCTGTGCATGACGGCGGTTGCTGCTTTCGCGGCGGACGGCCTGACTTTCACCACCGGCGGTTCCTCCGGAACCTATTATGCCTTTGGTAACGTGCTGGCCCAGTACATCACCAACAACACCGACGTGACCGTGACCGCCGTGGCCGGCAACGGTTCCGCCGACAACATCGACAAGCTGGAGCTTGAAGTTGCCCAGCTGGGCTTCGTCCAGAGCGACGTTGCCAACTACGCTTTCAACGGCATCCGCTTCGAACAGTACGAAGGCATGCCCGTGGAATGCTTCACCGCGATCGCTGCCCTGTACACCGAAACTGTGCAGTTGGTTACCTGCGATCCCAGCATCAAATCCATGACCGACCTGCGCGGCAAGGCCGTGTCCATCGGCGCCATCGGCAGCGGCGTGTACTTCAACGCCCTGGACTTCCTGGCCGCCTATGACATGACTGTTGAAGATATCGATCCCCAGTACCTCTCCTTCGCTGATTCCGCCGAAGCCCTGAAGGATGGCAAGGTCGTGGCCGCTTTCGTCGTGGCCGGTGCTCCCACCCCCGCCGTGACTGATCTGTCCACCGCCAAGCAGAGCTATCTGGTGAGCCTGGATGACGCCGCCGTGGCGAAGCTGATCGAAATCAACCCCTCCTACACCAAGAGCGTGATCCCCGCCGGCACCTATAGCGGCATCGATCAGGACATCACCACCGTGGGCATCAAGGCCACCATCATCGCCAATGGCCAGGTGAGCGACGAACAGGCTTACACCATCGTTTCCACCATCTTCGAAAACAAGGACGCCATCGCGGAAGCCCATGCCAAGGGAGCCGAACTGGATCTCGAATATGCGGCTGAGTGCGGTCTGCCCTACCATGCCGGCGCTGCCAAGTACTTCGCCGAAAAGGGTATCGAAGTTGTGACCAAGTAAGATAACCTATCGCGGGGGACGGTTTTCAGACCCGGCAAGGGAACGAAAACCGTCCCTCGTTTTCTCTCTGCCGGATGGGCAGAAATAACGATCGGGAGAAATGATCATGAAAGGTTTTAAACCGAAAAAGGACAAACAGGAACAGGCCAACGCGGTTATGGACGCGAACCTCCCCGTGACGGATCAGGAGACCGGCAGCGCGGCGGATGTGGAAGCCATCATGCGTAAGTATGACCGCGAAAGCAACACCCGCGTTTGGGAAGGCAAGCCCAAGGTCGTCGTCGGATGCATCCTGGCAGCGTTCTCACTGTTCTGCATCTATGTGACGCTGTTTGCCAACTTCCTGGAGCAGGTGCGACTGAGCTCCTTCCTGGGGCTGATCATCGTGATGGGCTTTTTGACCTTCCCGGCCAAGAAGGGCCACGTCAAGGTGAACCACATGCCCTGGTACGACGTTGTGCTGATGGTGGCTGGCGCGACCGCGTTCTTCTACTTCACGATCAACGTGCCGACATTCGCCAAGATGCGGCTGCCGCTGAAGCTGAAGGATCCGCTGTATATCACGATGGGAATCATCGGTATCCTGGTGATGTGCGAACTGTGCCGCCGCAGCGTGGGCCTGCCGATCCTGTGCGTGGCGGGCGTGTTCCTGGCGTATACCATTTTCTTCTACCTTAAAGACGGCAAAATGCTGCAGAACGTTGTGCATGAGCTGTTCTACAACGAGAACGGTATGCTGTCCACGCCTGTGAATGTCTGCAGCAAATATATCGTGGTGTTTATCATCTTTGGCGCGTTTCTGGAGAAGACCGGTATTGCCGAGTTCTTCATCAGCCTGGCTAACAGCCTGACCGGCCGTTTCGCCGGCGGCCCCGCCAAGGTCGCGGTCATCTCCTCCGCCCTGTGCGGCATGGTGAGCGGCTCCTCCGTGGGTAACACCGTGACCACCGGCAGCGTGACCATCCCGATGATGAAAAAGACCGGCTACAAGCCTGAGTTTGCGGGCGCGGTCGAAGCAGCCGCCTCCACCGGCGGACAGATCATGCCCCCCATCATGGGCGCCGCGGCGTTCCTGATGGCCGACTATGTGGGCGTGCCGTATTCCGACATCATTGTACGCGCCATCCTGCCCGCGTGCCTGTACTTCCTGGGCATCTTCCTGGCGGTGCATCTGGAAGCCAAAAAGCTGGGTCTGAAGGGCATCAACCGTGACCAGCTGCCCAAGATGCGGAAGCTGATCAAAGATACCTACCTGCTGCTGCCTCTGGCGATCCTGATCTATCTGGTCTGCTCCAACACCCGCACGATGCAGTTCTCCGCGGCGGTGGCCATTGTGGCGACCATCGTGGTCGGCATTGTGAACAACAAGGTCAAGGAATACCGGAACTGGACCAAATCCAGCCCCAAGAAGAGCGAATATGAGCCCATCACCGTGGACATGACCGAAGAAGACTACGGCAAGGAAGACAGCGTGAAGGGCCTGTTCCGCTACTACGGACGGAAATTCAAGAAGTGGGACAAACAGAGCCAGGAGGATGGCATCTTTACCATCCGCAACGTGTGGGAAGCGCTTGAAAACGGCGGACGCAGCTGCATCTCCGTTGGCGTGGCGTGTGCTATCGCCGGTATCATCTGCGGCTGTCTGACTGTGACCGGCCTGGCCTCCACGGTCATCAACGCGATCGTCCAGCTGAGCGGCAGCCACATGTTTGTGGCGCTGATCCTGACGATGCTGTGCTGCATCGTGCTGGGCATGGGCGTGCCGACGACGGCCAACTACTGCATCATGGCGTCCACCTGCGCGCCGATCCTGATCCAGATGGGCGTGCCGGTCATCGCGGCGCACTTCTTTGTGTTCTACTACGGTATCGTGGCGGATATCACGCCGCCTGTCGCACTGGCGGCCTACGCCGGATCGGCTATTGCCAAGGGCAACCCGATGAAGACCGGCGTGACGGCCACACGGCTGGCCATCGCGGCGTTCATTATTCCGTTTATCTTCGCACTGAGCCCCGCGATGCTGTTTATTGAGACCACATGGGTCGAAGTGCTGCAGATCATCGTGACCAGCGTGATCGGTATGTACGGTATTGCTTCCGGCCTGAGCGGATATATGCTGAAGCCGATGAATATCTTTGAACGCATCGTGTCCGTGGCCGGCGGCCTGCTGCTGATCATCCCCGGAACGATGACGGACCTCTTCGGTGTGGTGCTGGTGGGCCTGATTGCCCTGATCCAGTATCTGAGCAAGCCGAAGACGGAAAAAGCGGCGTAAAAAAAATAAAAGCGCGGCGATCCCAGAAAATGGGGATCACCGTTTTTATGTGGTGTAGGGTCGCGGGAGGGAGAATCAATCAGTCTTCTTCGCAGAGGTCGGAACAGGAACGCTCGGCTAACTCGTTGTCGATGATATGGAGCGCGGCGGGGTCGGAACCGTAGAGCTCGTACTGGCGGATCAGGTCGGAGGCGTTGATCTCTTCCTCGGTCTGCTCTTCGATGAACCAATCGAGGAAATTGACGGTGCGCAGATCACCCACACGGGTCGCGGCATCGACCAGCTTGTGGATCAGGGCAGTGATCTCCTTTTCATGCGCCAAAGCGGCGGCGAGGACATCCGGGACTGTTTCGGGATCGGGAACGATATATTCGGGCGCGGGGATCTCGTAGAGACGGACCTGCAGGCCGTTGTCGAGCAGGAAACGGACGATACGCATCGCGTGGGTCAGCTCCTCGGAGGCCTGGACGCGGAACCAATGGGCATAGCCGCACAGACCGGTCTCAGCAAAGAAATCGGAAAAGTTCAGATAGATATAAGCGGAATTGAGTTCTTCGGTGATCTGACGGTTCATCAGATCGCAAATTTCCTGTTTCATATCAGGATGTGCTTCCTTTCTTAAATCAATGTCTTTCTTAAATCAAATGTCTTTCTTGAATCAAAATCAATTTTGTGGATTGCAGGGATCCTTCAGGGGGTCCTTGTTTTTGTCAGTCGATATCGTCGCGGGTCGGATCATATGCGGGACAGCAGCCGCGTGTAACCGAGAAATGACCGAGGATCAACCAGGCAAGGGAAAGGATAAAAGCTGCCTCGCACAGAAAGAGCGCGAATACCGTCCAGGGATAGGTCCCGGCCAGAAAGACCGGAGAGAGATGCCGGATCAGGAGGCCGGCATAGCCCCAGATCGCGGCTATGGCATACCAGGGGTCGTGATTGAGGAGAATGGCCAGGGTCAGGAGCGCACCGCCGATGAGCAGGACGATGACCTGAATCAGACCGGAAGGCAGACCAAAGGCGTTGAAGTTAAGCGACTTAAGCCATACGGAAACATTGGAAAGGGTCGCTACGGTGATCCAACCGGTATACAGGCCGATGGGCAAACGCAGATACCAACGGTTGCTCCACTCGGCAAGGGGATCGTCGAGCCTGCGCTTGAGCAGGAAGAGCGAGCAAAGCAGAAGGACCATGGCCAGCATGGCCGGGGTCATGGCACGGGCATGCCAGGAGAAGATCCAGGCTATGTTGGCGACACAGGAGAACAGGAACCACGGGCCGATTGCGGCGGCGTAGTCCGCTCCGTAGCCGGTTTTATCGTTGATCTGATAGAACACCGGAATGAAAAGCGTGACATAGATGACGCCCAGATCGCGAAGGTGATGGGCGCCGGTGTCAGCGGTGTGGGGTAAAGGGTCGCGATCTCACCGGTAGTCATTCCGCCGAAAGGAATGACGTTGGCGAGGATATTGATGACGACCATGATGATGTAGGCAATGGGGTTGATCCATTTCCAGGGGAGACGCGAAAGTTTCATATACGGAAGGACTCCTTTCGAAAGGGGTGGATGGGAAAAACTATCAACTTAAGGGAAACAGCTTGGCGTACGAAATCCCTCTCAGTCGCCTGACGGCGCCAGCGTTCCGCAAGCTCAATCATCGTACAGCCCCTGCTGGGTTCTGTACTCGTTTCGCTTGAGAAACTCAGCTCATTTCCGCTTGCGCGGACAGCCCACTGGGCTGACATTCGCTTCGTTTCCCCCGGAGGGGGAGCCGAGGCTTGAATTCATGCGCTTATGGTTGTATCAAAGCTTGTGGGGTTAAATTGTTGCCCATAAAGTGGTGGTGGGCCGCGGGGGGTGGAGAAGGGGTTCATCGGAGGTTCCTTTCTGCGTTAGCGGTCGGCGACCCAAAGGCCGTGGATGTTACAGTAGGCGTAGGCGCGGAGAGGGCGTTCACCGGTGGCAAGATGGAAGACCGCTTCGGGCTTGTCAGTCGGGGACAGGAAGCAGAGGTGGCCGCCGCAAGTGGTCTGGAGGCAGATCCAGAGGATCTGATGCTCTTTGGACATGGGATGGGGCTTGCTGCCAATGGAAACGGTGACGGTGTCATCGGAGAAATGGCAGACAGGGACGTGCTTTTCAGCATCCGCATCTTCGATGGCGGCGGAAAGCTGGGTCATGGGTTCACCGCAGCAGATCGGGGTGACACCGGCGTCGTTGATCATCATAATGAGGTTGCCGCAGGCTTCGCAGCGGTAGAAAGTGAATTTGTCGTTCATGGAATACCTTCTTTCTTTTGTAAAGGGTGTTTTTTGTTCGGGTTGTTCTTGGGGTTTGGCTCGCGGATCCGAAGAGGAGGGTGGATCGGATCCGCGAGCCAGGGGGAGGATACTACTGAGGAAAGTGACCATTCGCGATGCCCTTGGGGGGATGCCGCTGGTCTATATGAAACGGAAGGGGGCGGGTCCGCCGTCAGGGACCCGGGATCCTGTACCGTGCGAGGTGAAACCGAACTGTTGCTACCTGATGTCGCTTAGCCAGACCTGATCAGTTCGCATCGGTGCCTGACTACGAGGGCAGTGTAGCGGGAAAAGCGTCTGTACAGGAATTGTACAGAAACAATGTTTTTTTCTTTTTTGCTGAAAATCGTGAAAGCCTTGTGGGATAAGGACTCAGAGTGGAGAACGGAGGGTGAATGAAAAAATGGATTCTGTTGGGGGAACAGAAGGAACAGAGGGCTTTGTTGAGGATGCAGAGGGGGGACAGAAAAGGGGACACTTTGTACGAACAATTTGTTGACAATGGCGGGGAATAAGGGATAAAATAAGCGCTGAGAAGGAGCCAAAAAGATATGTCAGAAACGAAAAACAAGAGAACGATTACCCAGACTACCGGATTGCTTAAACGCTTCATGTCATATTACAAACCGCATATCAAGCTGTTTTCGATGGACATGGGAGCAAGTTTGCTGGTTTCCATGATCGGTATTGTGTATCCGATCGTGACGCGGAGCATGCTGAACGACCTGATCCCCAACCGGAATTACCGGATGGTGGTCATCTTTGGCGTGACGTTGCTGGCGCTTTATGTGGCCAAGATGATGCTGAACTTCTTTATCCAGTATCAGGGCCATATGATGGGCGTCCGTATGCAGGCGCAGATGCGCAGTGATATGTTCAGCCATCTGGAAAAACTGCCGTACAGCTTTTATGACA
>JAZUFB010000082.1:0-4927 GCA_045640475.1 Clostridia bacterium | reverse complement strand
GACGGCTTCCTCGCGGATAACCCCGCCACCTGGGGACAGCTGTGTTTAACCGATAACGGCATCAATATCGTGGCCAATCCGTATACCTCGGACATCGACGGAAAGCTGGATGAACCCTATCGCTGGGATTTCGCGCGTTCCTTTGAGGATTACGGCTTTGACGTCCGGGTCGGCACTCTGTGCGATATGGACTGCCTGTATCTGGCTTTTGATTTCACGCTGCTGGATGAAGAAGACGCGTTTGAAAACCACAAGCTCGGCAAATTCTGGCTGTTCCTTGCCGGAAACAATGAGCAGTCCGCCGACGGCAAGAGCGCGGACAAACACGATCTGGAGATCGCCGTGACGCCGCCCAAAAAGCGCTTCAACACCATGCGGGTGTATGACCCCTCGGTAAGCGGAGAACCCTACACCAAAACCGTCTCGGGTTCCGGCAAAATGAACGCCGCCTTTGTTCAGGACGGCCGCTCCATGTATATGGAATTCAAGCTGCCCTGGGAATCCTTTAAGCCGGACCGCGCTTTCCTTTCCAGCATCGGCTGGGAAGTCGCGCTGGAAGATTTCCTCGGCTACACAGGAACGCTCGCGGGCTGTGCGGACCCCTGGAACATGAATAAGGGCTACGGCAGCATCATCATCAATAACCAGAGAGTCCTGTTCGAAAACAACGCGCCCACGGCCGTCACGACCCTGTACAGCTATTCCATCGCTCAGGGCCGCTGCGTCACGGGTAAACTGGATATCAAGGACAAGGACGGCGACAATCTTACCTACTATTTGGCCGAGCCCTTTGAAAAGAACTCCAACGGATTGTTTGAGGTAGACAGCAAGACGGGTGAATGGAAATACACCCCGCCGGATGCCGATTTCACAGCCGCCTCCCTCAACTACTTCATCATCGCCGATGACGGCTTCGGCGGATTGTTCCGCACGAGGATCGAGATCCGCGTCCTGCCCACGCCCACCTATATCACCTGGCATGTGGACGGCGACAACGGAAACGACAAAAACGACGGCAGAACCAAGGAAACGGCGTTCAAGACGATAAAAAAGGCACACGATATGACCAACCCCGGTGATACCGTGCTCATCTATGACAGCAAGACCCCCTACCTGATGAACAGCGCGCTGACCATTTCCCGCTCGGGTCTCCCCGGCGCGTACATCACCTACACCGCCGCCCCCGGCAATCATCCCGTTCTCAATTCCAACGGCGAGTGGAATACCGTTGTGCTGCGGGCTTCCTATGTTATTCTGGATCATCTGACCTTTGAGGGAATCGCCGATCAGGTCAGCTATGACGAGGCCTGGGACATCCTGCGCGGAAAGGCCGCCGACGCCACAAAGGAAGAAAAGCGCGAAGGGCTCAAGTACACCGTCTCGCACGCGAACACCAACGGCATCTCCATCGGCGCCGCGCCCGCAAGTGACGGCAATGAGGCAAGCCCCGACGAGATGGTCGTCACAAACCATGTGATCATCCGCGACTGCACCTTCAGCAAGCTTTCCGCTTCCGGTTTCGGCTTCAGTTACTCCGACTATGTCACGGCGGAAAACAACACCATTCTCAACTGCTGCTGGTGGGACATGTACGCCTGCAGCGGCATCTCCGCGCTCGGCCTTATCGACATTGACGACAAGGTGGATGATCACAAGATCGTGATCCGCAACAACTATATCGCGGGCAATCGCGGCTTCATCCCCTGGGTGAGCTTGAACCCCATCCGGCTTTCCGACGGCAACGGCATCATCATCGATTCCACACGCAACGCGGATTACCGTTCAAGATGGCGTTCCAACGGCTATACCTGGCCCATCTACGGCTACGCGAGCCGTATCCTGGTCGCCAATAACCTGTGCTATGAAAACGGCGGTTCGGGCATCCACTGCTTCGAGGCCGACCATGTAGACCTGATCAACAACACGATCTACAGCAATGTCGCCTGCACAGGTCTGGATTACAGCGATTTCTACGCTACCCCCGCGGACGATATCAACATGTTCAACAACATCGTCTACTCCAGAACGAACGCCAAGATGATGATCGCGGGCTCGTCAAGCACCAAGTTCAACTACGATAACAACCTGTTCTACAATTACGACCCGAACAGGACCAATCTGGGCGACACGCTCGGCCTGAAGATCAACGTCGGTCAGAACAACATCTACGGCGTCGACCCGGGCTTCACCAATGCACCCGTCATTGACAACGCAGTAGACGAGGAGAATTACCCAGATTCCTGGACCGAAGCCGAAAAGCTCAACGCCGTCCGCGCGCGCTTTAACCCGGAACGGAACTACGATATCACGCAGTACGAAGCAGATTTCACGCTGAAGGACGATTCTCCCGCTTTGGACGCGGGCAACGCGGAATGGTCCGCGATCGTGGGCAGCCCGGATAACCGCCTTGGCGTATTCGGTCAGATCGGCGTACGGCCGAGGGCCGATGTCATGGATTCGGATATTCAAAACGCGCTGGCGGAAGCGGACGCCGCTCAGGCGGGCATCATCATCGGCACCGATGAAAGCGAAGTGCTCTCCGGCGTGAAGTTCGTGACCGAAGACGTCATGAACCGTCTCAATGAAGCAAAGAGCGCCGCGCAGAACCTGACGGACGATGCCACCGCTTCCGATATCGCGGCCGCGGTCCAAAGTATCCGCGAAGCTCTGACGGCGTTCACAGCCGGTGTCCGCGTGGGCACGGTCGGCGAGCCCGAACTGAAGGCGGACGAGGTGTCCAAAGAGCTTTGGGTGACCTCCTACGCAGGCACTCCGGTCATTGACGGCATCACCGATGAGGATTATCACTGGGAGTATGAGAAGAAGGTCCCCTCCCCCGGCTATACCCTCAAAGTGGCTTCCATGTGCGATACGGAATTCCTCTATGTCGCCTACAACATTCAGTTGAACAGCGGCAGAATGGAGGACCAGAATCGCGGCGAGATCTACCTGTTCTTTGCCGGTGACAACAACCAGTCGCCGCGGCACAAGAGTGAGAACCGCCATGATTTCGAGGTTTCCCTGAATCTGATGGAAGATAAGTTCAACACCATCCGCGTCTACGACCAGTCCTTCGAAAACCCGGAAACCAACACCGAGCACTATGATTACGGCAACATTCCCGCAATCGAAAAAGTCGCCGGCAAGTATCACGTGGAAGGGGATACGCTCACCTTCGAGGTCGCCATTCCCTGGGAATCCTTCAAACCGGACCGCGCGCCGCAGATGCTGATCGGCTGGGAGGCCTATCTTTCCAACTTCATGGGCCGCTGGGGCACCGTTCTCGGCTGCGAGAATCCCTGGGGCACCAACTCCGGTTACGGTGTGTTCCTGCTGGACAATGATGCACTGTAAACCGTGATAAATCCCCTGTCAGAACCCTCTGTCGCCGTGCTCCCCATTCCGGAAAGCGCAGCAGCAGAGCAAGAAAATTACAGCGGAAGCAGGGGCTGTGAAAAAGACATTGCTCATTCTTTCACAGCCCCTGTTTATTTATTCAGAATCGAGGTGGCATTCTATGCCTGTAACGAAAAAGTATCCCGGAGCAAGTGATGAAATCATGCCCTCCCGCAAAGTCGCGTTCTCCGCGAAATCTCCCTCTCTCCCCGCCTATAACGCCAAAGGTGTGGCCCTTACAAGAGAAAACGGAGCGTATCGTTTCCATGACGCGTGGGTGGAGGGTTCCGCCGTCAAAGTGGACGGCGATCTGAGCGAATGGAGCGAGTTGCGTTTTGAAGTGACCAGCTGCGCCGAAGCCACTACCCCGAATAACTTTTGCCGTTTTGACAGCAAGTGGACGGACAAATACCTGAGCATCGGCGTAGACGTGGTCGATTCCCATATCGTGACTTCCTATCTGTCGGATGCCATTTACAATAACGACTCCATCGAAATCTTTCTGGATTGTCCTAATAGCAAAGGAGAAGAGTACGGGAGCAGAGCCTTCCATATCTATCTCCAGTTCGACGGACGCATTCTGGTGGAAGGCAATCACGGATCGACTGCCATAGACGGCCTTCTGTATGCCGTAAAGCTCACCAAAAGCGGCTTCAGCGCGGAAGTGAACATTCCCTTTGCCGCCATGGGCATAGAAAAACCCGCGGAAGGCATGAGCATCGGGCTGGAAGTATGCAATAATGACAACGATAACGATTTGAAGAGCGATCGCCAGCAGCTCACCTGGAATACGGATTTTCAGTATGACCGGCCCTGTTCGTGGGGCACTTTGCTGCTTACTGCCCGCGAAGACGCCGTGATCATCGGCGCGGGCACCCCCGCCATGGACAGCGCTCCGGATCTGGAGCAGTGGGATCTTTCCCATACGCTTCCCTTTGCCGGCTTTGACGGAGCCAAAGTGGGCTTCGGCGCGCTCTGCGACAGCAGATGGCTGTATCTGGGGGTAAAAGCGGATGACCTCGGGCACGCGTTTATCGGCTGCGAAGGGGAAACCGTTCCCGTGGTACAGATGATTCTGGACGGAGATCATCACGCCTCCGGCTGCAAAAATGAATTTGACTGGATCATCAAATGGTCGCCCCTTACCGGGGATACCGTCACCTGGCGGGGCACGCCGGATGGAGAAACCGTCTATATGGCCCCCGAAGAGACCAAGATCGTCAGCCGTACCATAAAGCTGGATAACGGATACTTTTTGCTGTGTGCCATCCCATGGGAACGGCTTTCCCCGGTGGTGAACGGTTTTGTTCAGCGTGATAATTACACCCTGCTGGGCTTTGATATTATGGCAGGCACTGCTGATCAAATGCAGGGCTGGTATAAGGAAGCATGCGGCGAAATCTGGCAGGACAAAGCGGTAAATAACCTCGGACAGCTCTTTGTGAATAATCCGAGTGTGGCCGCCCATGTGAATACTCCTCCCACCGGCCGGAAATTCTACTCCTATTCTATTGAGCAGGGAACCGGTCTG
>JAZUFB010000081.1:0-3948 GCA_045640475.1 Clostridia bacterium | reverse complement strand
CATCATGGCTAACGCGTCCGTGCCGGTTGAAACAATAATCACGTCATAGTCATTTGCTACAAGCGAAGCCTTCAGAAATGTACAGATGCCCGGATCGTCTTCGATAATCAAAAGTTTGTTACGTATCGAGTTTGCCATGTGTTTCCTCCTCACAGGGGAGCGTAAAAGAGAAAAGTGCGCCACCGTGTTTGCTGTGCCCTGCGCTCATTTCACCGCCATGTGCCCGGATGATCGTTTGACAGACAGAAAGTCCAATCCCCATGTTTCTGCGCGTGTCAGGACGTTCTGACGGTTGTTTATGTAAAGTTCCGTTGAATATATGCGGGATCGCTTCATCAGGAATCCCGACTCCGTCATCCTCCACACAGAGAGTCACATGACCCGGATCGATAGTGACAGAAAGCCATATTTGAGTTGCAGATTCGCCGTGCGCACTGACATTGTCAAACAGATTGACGAGTACCTGCTCGATCAGCATGGCGTCCATCGGGACAAGGATGATATCTGCCGGATGATCAACCTTTACGGGAAGACTGTCTTCCGTTCTGTGATACTTGACAATTGCACTGCCAACGATTTCCTCCAGTACCTCATCCGTGGTTTTCAATTGCACACTTCCATCGGAAAAGCGGGTAACAGACAGGAGGTTTTCCGTTACCCGTACCAGCCATTGGGCATCACGGTTGATGCCGGATTCCAACTCTTTCCGATTTTCTTCCGACAAATTCATATCATTATCGCAAAGTGCAGAGCTTGCTCCGATGATGGAGGCTAATGGGGTTCTGATATCATGAGCCATCGCACGGAGCAAATTTGTGCGCATTTTTTCCCGTTCCGCTTCAAAGTGTATCTGTTCCTGTGCTTTGATCCGGGTGGTCAGCGTACTGATGATGACAGAAACGACCAGCATCATGGCAAAAGTCAGAGGATAGCCGGTGAGGGTAATATTGAACTGCCAATACGGATATGTGAATATGTAATTCACACAGAAAGTACCTACCACGGATGCCAGAATCCCGAAAAGATAACCGGAAGTGTATCGGGCGATCAACGCGACAGACAAAATATACAGCGAAATGGCAAAGGGGTTATTATCCTCGTTAATGTGTGACAGCAGGAGCGACAGTAGTGTGGACACTGTGATGATACCGGTAAAAACGAGCCAGTTTCTGAGCGCTTCATTGCGAAGGATATGCCTGATCTTCTGCATTGGTTTGTATCTCCCGGTGATTGTTTATAACACTAATATAACTTTTTTCGGGACAAATTGCGAGACATAACACACCAACAATACAAAAGGAGTGTGAACGAATCACAACTCCTTTTGCACAGACTCAATTATTATTTGATCAGCGTAATATTGCGGATGACGTTACACAGCGTGTTTGCCACGGTGGACATGGTCTTGATAAAGATGTCCAATGCTACGCCAACCACATCCTTACGGGTATCGCCTACCGTATCTCCGGTAACAGCCGCCTTATGCGCCGCGGAGCCTTTTCCGTGCCCTTTAAGCGCGCCGGATTCGATATATTTTTTCGCATTATCGAATGCACCACCGGAATTACCCATGAACAACGCTCTCGGAATGGCCACGATTGTAGCGCCAATCAGAATACCACCCACAAATTCGACACCAAACAGGATTCCACCAATAACCGGGATACACATGGCCATTACAGAAGGCACAAGCATCGTTTTCAATGCCTGCTGCGCTGCCATACGGATGCATTTGTTGTAATCCGGCTTGACTTTGCCTTCCAGTACACCGGGAATGCTCAGCTGACGATCCCCCTCATCGGCCATGAGCCGGGCGGATTCGATTGTGTTATCGGTCAGCATAGCGGAGAAATATTCAATCAGGGCACCGCCGACGATACCGCCTGCCACAACTACATAACTGGCAATGTTCAAAACGGGCAACGCGCCTGCCGCGGTATAGTTACCGACATATGCAACGATCAGACTGACAGTCGCGAATGCCGCGCTACCAATGGCAAAGCCTTTTCCGATGGCAGCGGTCGTGTTGCCGACTGAATCCAGCTTGTCAGTGATGACACGCACTTTCTCTTCAAGATGGCAGGATTCTGCCAGACCGCCTGCGTTATCCGCAATCGGCCCGAAAGCATCGATCGAAACAGTAGCGCCGACAAAGGCCAGCATACCCAAAGAAGAGATGGCAATGCCGTAATTCCCGCATACTTTACCAGAGACGAAAAGAGCAATTCCGATAATCAGGATTGGCAGAAGCACGGAACGGGAACCGATCGCGTCACCCTTTGTAACCACGAACGCTTCGCCTTCTGTGGCGATCTCGGCCAGTTTCCGGGTCGGCTTAAAATCAGTAGAAGTATAGTATTCCGTGATCATGCCGATTGCCACACCGCTGGCGATGCCAAGCACGGCACTGATCCACGGGCTGAGCCAGCCTGCCGCGAAATCAGCCGGAAGATCAACGCCTTTGAACATGATCAGGCAACCAAAGAATCCAAAGACCATTGTCAGACCGGCAGAAATGTAAGTCGCCAGATTCAATTCTTTGGAAGGATCATCACCCATTTTACGGACAGCAGCGTAGCCCAGTCCCAACAGGCATCCGAGCAATCCGCCTCCGGCAAGGATCATCGGGAACAGCGTAGCTGCTGAAAACAATCCGGCATTGTCCTTGAACAGCGTGACCGCGATCATGATCGCAGCTGCCATTGTTGCCACGAAGCTTTCCAGCAGATCAGAACAGTTACCGGCGATATCATTGACGTTATCCCCGATAAAGTCAGCTACGACATTAGGCACGCGTGAATCATCCTCAGGCATATCATGGCGCAATTTCGCCAGAATATCAGAGGAGATATCCGCTGCCTTTGTGTAGTTGCCGCCCGCAACACGGTTGAACATAGCGACCAAAGAACAACCCAACGAATAGGTGGTGATTCGCATGACCGAAGGATTACACTGCAGATTTGCAAGGAAACCGGACCCTACAGCATCCGCATCCACACCATTCCAGAGGATCAGCACCAGGATCAGTCCCAACATGCCAAAGGCTTGTACACTAAGTCCGCTGATGCTGCCGCCGCAAAGTGCGACTTTGACCGTTTCACCGATGGACAAGCTTTCGCGCGCCTTGTTGGCGGTACGCACATTCGCGTAAGTCGCACTGCGCATACCTAACAGACAGACTGCCGTACTCATACAAGCTCCGATCAGGAACGTGATCCCGCTCGTTTTTTCTATAAACAGGGTAAAAACCAGCGCCAGCAAAGCGACAACGATGACAACTGTTTTGTATTCTGTTTTCAGAAAAGTTGATGCTCCATCACGAATGATGCCGGCCATTTCCGACATTTCTGCGGTGCCTTCCTTCATGGCACGAACCTTGAAAAAGTTGAACACCACATAACCGATTGTCAGCACAATGATGCTGAGGATGACATAATACCACAAAGAACTTCGTCTCCTCTCATTTTTGAACGTTTCCAAACGTTATTCCAATGATACCATGCACCATCTGTGGCATCAACAAAGCCGGCGTTAAGGTTTCGCTAAGATTCACAGATCACGGTCACAAAACCTTCTGAGATTTTATGTGACAGACTGGTGAAATAATGCTGCTATTGCTGTGAGTTTTTCAAATGAATTGAAACGAAGCATACCGGATGTTACAATAATCAAGTACTGGCTAGTTGACAATAGTCAGATTAAGTGAACTAAACGACAAATTATAATTTAGTGTTAATAGGAGACTGTGGAAAAATGTATTTATACCATTATTTTGACCGAAGTGTAGGTCCATTTAAAAATATATCAGATTTGAGTCCAAAAGAGGCAAAGATGGTATTAGATAATATAAAAAAGAATAAACCCAACAGTCAATGTGCTGGAAGACATGACAAGTACATTGAATATAGAATTTATTATGAAAATATTCTTAGAGATGAATTCAGAAAA
>JAZUFB010000080.1:0-8818 GCA_045640475.1 Clostridia bacterium | reverse complement strand
CGCAGAAAAGTGAACAGTCATTGCCCGAATCACTGAAAGCTTCGTTGATTGGCGCATCAACCGTCACAATCCGGTATGGCCCGGTCACACAATCAGATACCGCAAGACCGACACCGAGAGAATGTTGGTATTTTTCGGTATTATTACAGGCATTGAATGACAGAACATATTGATTGTCCTTTGTTTTGAACAGTTCTGGGGCCACGACCAGGAATGTCGGAACCAAACCGCCGCCAAACCACATCGTGAAGACAATATAGATTGTCATCGCCGTTCTGCCGGGGAGGGTTTTGATTGATAAGCAATATGCACCTAACATCGTCAGCACCATACTGATTGCCGTACCGACTACCGTAACGGTAATTGTGTTCCGGTAGGCGCCTGGAATCAGATTATGGGTGAATATCTGTTTATATGCAATTGTTCTGAGTCCATCCGGATACAGCAGGATACCATGCGTCTGCACATGCGCCATGGTTGAAAACGAACACATTATGACATACCAGAACGGGTACAACATCAGCAGCAGGATAATCAGCATTAAGAAGGCGTTGATATATCAGGATCCATATGGTCATCATGTCCATGCGAAATCAAAACAATATCTGGCTTCAACTCGGCAAGCGTCACGGGTGCTGGATAGAGCCGCCTCCACGGCGTATCACAAGTATAATGGTTTTTGTCAACAGAATCCGAAAGATAAGGATCTGTCACTATACGAACTTCCTCATCCTCAATCAAAAAACCGCATTGTCCTATAACTGGACATGATAGGGCACAAAAAATGACCGGTCATAAATCGACTGGTCATTATCAGATTTCGATATTGCGCGCCCTCCATCTATATATACGGAAGCACTTTCAAAAACAGGATTCCGCACTCTCAAAATGAAATAAAAATCGGAAATCGCCGTATTATGTTTCATATATGCAACAAGCCGCCCTGTTCTTCTCCGTCACGGCATGAAAAAGACCCCAGAAGACGAATCATCTAAGGTCTCTATGTCTGTTATTGGTTTTCGCACCAAAAGTGCTAACCTACTTTACTCCTAAGCAGAGAGTGCCTTGCACCAATAATATAGCTCAATCCTCCGATATTTGTAATCTGTCAAAAGCCAAATTCAGTAATTCATCAGCTCCATTACAATCGAAAAGTGTCATTGCAGACAGTTTTCGGATCATTTCCCAAATGATTTCCTGAATACACCTGGTGTTACACCGTGTCGTTTCTTAAAAGCACGATACAGCGTGTTCTGTGATATATACCCCGTCACCTCCATAATACGTTCAATCTCCCAGTCTGTATTCTGAAGATAACGATCTACATAGTCTAAGCGCAGTTGTTCGATGTATTCACTCAGAGTCTTGCCGCTTTGCATTTGGAAAAAATGCAGTACATATGCCTTAGACAAATCAAACTTCTGTGCTATGGATTCCGCATCCAAATTAGGATCTGTAAATTTTACGGATATATAAGAGACCATTTCCTCAAACAGTTTTTGGTTATTGCTTCTGCGCCTTTCACGCACTACTGCGCACAGCTGTTCTGCGCTTTCCCAAAGCCGCTCAACTGCGTTTTCCGCGTCCTCATCAGCCTTAAAGCCTGGGACTTCAAAGGTTCCATCTTTGATGATAGCCGCGCTCGCATTTAAAATTCCCATGCGCAGCATTGCGAAAAAGTACATATATCGCATCGAACTCATGCCCGGCTGAAAATAGACTTTCTTCATCTCGTCAAACAGGAGCTTGAGCTCTTTGGTTTCACCCATCAGAATGTGGTCAGTCACTTTGCCCAACACATTCACACTGATACAGGGCTCGCTCATTCCCTGCACGTCCGTTCCATATACACTGATACCGCCGCCTCCGGTTCTGCTGACATGCAATGCAAGCTCAGCCTCTTCATAAGCTTTGTTCAATCCGTTGATGCCTCGCTTGGTCAAGCTTATACCGATTGATATTGCCGACTCTGAGCGAACTTTCATCATTTCATGCAGCCGTTCTGTTGCTGTAAGCGTCTGAGCATCATCCGCGCCGACAGGGACAATAAAGACTGGTTCCCGACGATTCCTATAAAATTGTAATACCGTCCCGTTAAGTTGATGGCGGAACAGCTCATCTGCCGCTACCGCGCGATCCTCATCAGGCGCTTCGATAGCGATTATTCGATAGCTCTCGCCCAGCTGTTCAATAAGACCGTTCACCTGTTCCTGTTCGCGTATCGTAAGCACGCCATGCATACAGGCATCGGCAAGCATTTCATTTTGCCATGTGCTCTGCAGCAGGGCAAGCTTTTTCTCAGACAGACTCTGCGATCTTGCTATTGCGGTGATGGTGTCATGAACATAGTCCAGGGAATGTCCTGAGCGAAATGGTTCGGAAGCGTACTGCCGCGTAAGCATCACCAATTGATACTCACGACGCATATGCAGTGCGACATAGATGCCAATAAACAGCATAAGTCCCAGCAAACCACCACACAGCGTCAGGCGCAGAATGCGGGTGATGCCGTGGATACGCTTCTCAATACCCGCACGTGTGATGCTGACCTCAATGCCCAGATAATCCCCCGACATGCTTTCTGTCAGGCCAATTTCATCGGCTTCATGTTCGGTAACGCCATAGGAAGCGAGAAATGCGCCTGTTTTATTGCGCACTGTAATCACCGCATCATCTAGCTTATCCGGACCCACAAAGCTCTCCGCCAGCACTTTTTTATCGATCAGAAACACAAAAACGCATTTAGCGTCCCCAACTTCCGAAAACGGTGACCGGATGACACAAGATACACAGGAGATTGGTCTGTTCTCACCTTTGAAATACATCGTTTCCTGTGGCAGCAATAATACATCTGTGTTTTTTGAAAGGATACGACTTCTCCATTCTTCCAGTGTCTGATCTTCGACTGACAGCACGGATGGGTAGATGTCGGCATCCTTGAGACCCGCCGAGTAGTTTGTCGCCATCAGATGGTTATTGGGGAACAAAACACAGATACAGCGTATGCTGTCCTGATTGATTGTCAGCATACGCTTCAGACGGTCTCGAATGTGTAGCAGTGCATCACTGTTTTCAATACCTGCATCTGGACCTGCGATGCAGAGCCGCTTGTAGTGCTCATCGCTTGAGAACAGTTCACCGGTTGATACCATGAGTTCAATCATACCATCGAATTTTCTCTGTCCTGATGAAATGTGCTCGGCTGTTTCACGCGCGATGGAATTATAGGTGATTCTGTAGCTTTCATGGTACATAAAGCCAAGCAGACCAAACGCGATTGCAAAAACCAACAGATAGATCGCAATGCCCCTTGTGAGAAACTTCAAAGGGAATCTGTTTTCACCTGACATATTACTTCATTTTCTCCTCAAACGATCTTACCACTATTTTATCTAATCGCGACGTGTCTGTCAAATGAAGATCAACCTTTCAGCGAACCGATCATGACTCCTTTGACAAAATACTTCTGAATAAACGGATACACCATCATAATTGGCACGGTGGACACGATGATCAGACTGTATTTCAGCAGATCCGCCAGCTGCGCATAGGCTTCCATGGTCTCTGCATCCTGCATCATCTCCGAGCTTACAGAGCCGGCAATTAGAATCTCACGCAGTATGATCGTCAGAGGATAACGGGATTTTGTATTCAGGTAAATCATCGCGCTAAAATAATTATTCCAGTGGCTGACGCCGCAGTACAACGTGATAACCGCCATGATTGCTTTGGACAGCGGAAGAACGATTCTGAGAAAGAAATTGAAATCGGAGCATCCGTCAAGTGTCGCCGCCTCATACAACTCAAGCGGAATGTTGTTCTTGATGAATGTGCGTGCCAGTATCATATTGTATACACCCATCGCACCTGGCAAAATCATCACCCAAAAAGTATCGATCAATCCAAGGTTTTTGTTAAGCAGATAGCTTGGGATCAGTCCGCCGCCAAAGTACATTGTAAAGCAGAACAGTACCATAAAAAAGTTCTTAAACGGCAAATCACCTCTCGACATCGGGTAGGCGCACAGCATGACGAGCGCAACGTTCAGCATAGTCCCGATGAACGTGTAACTGATTGTATTCAAGTAACCACGCAAGATGTTCTTATTACGAAACACGGCCGCATATCCATCTAAAGAGAAATCTACAGGCCAAATATAGACCTTACCAGTTGAGACCGCCTCTCGGCTGGAAAATGAAGATGAGATGACAAACAAAATCGGGTACAGGATGGTCAATGTAAAGACCGTAACGATGACCGTCACGATAATATAAAATGCGATATCGCTCTTTGTATTTTTGATGTGATGCTTGGCCGTTACCACAGACTTGACCCTCCCAACTTTTTGCTGATGGTATTCACCGTGATGACCATAGTAAAGCTGACCAACGAATTGAACAGTCCGACCGCAGTGCCAAATGAAAAATCGCCGCCGCCCGTGACCAAACCAATCTTGTATACGTAAGTCGAAATGACTTCACTTGTCTGCAAATTCAGATCTGTCTGCATGAGGTATGCTTTTTCAAAACCAACGCTCAGTATGCCGCCCATTGCAAGGATCAACATGATGGAGACCGTTGGCAGGATGCCAGGAATATCAATGTACTTCATGCGCTGCCATCGTGATGCGCCATCGATGATGGCTGCCTCATGGATGCCGGGATCGATACCCGTAAGCGCGGCAATATATATAATGGAGTTCCAACCCAGTCCCTGCCAAACGCCGGACCATACATAGATATGTCGGAAAGACGATGCTGTGCCGTAGATATCCTCCGGCACGTGCCCAGTCAGGAACTTTCCAACGATGCCGTAGATTCCGTTTCTGACGGAGAACAACTGCATTAGAATACCGACAAATACGACAGTTGAAATGAAATGCGGCACATAGGTCAGCGTCTGGATTGCCTTCTTATAGCGTTGGAACGGCATAGCGTTCAGCACCAAAGCAAATATGACCGGAACTGGAAAGCCTGCGACCAAACTGTAAAAAGAAAGAATGAAAGTATTTTTAATGATACGTCCGAACATATAGCTTTGTGTAAAGCGGGCGAACTGGTACAGTCCTACCCATGGACTGCCGGTGATACCCCCGTTTTTCTCAAAGCTTCTGAATGCGATCTGAATGCCAAACATAGGCACATAGCTGAACAGCAACACAAAGCCGAGCGGAACGGCCAGCATAACAAGCAGCTGCCATCTTGCCTTCACTTGCTGTAGAACGCTTGTTTTCCTGTGCTTCATTTTTAACTCTCCTATGAATCGCACACGGTTTAAGAGAACCTTAAACCGTGTGCGAAATAACTGCCTGTTATGCTGGAATCAATTAATGCGATCGTAAGCGTTCTGATAAATCTCCAGCAGCTGCTCAAGTCCCATCGTGTACAGTTCCGCGACATAAGCATCCCACTCATCTAAGGAACGGCCACCGGTCACGAACTGCATAATTTTCTCGTTTACATATGTCGTAATGGCCGTCTTCATGTCAGCCATCTCAGTCGTTTCTTCGTCCGTGAACTTCAAAGTACCAATGTGATAAGGATTCACAAAGTCTCCGAAGTACGCTTCAGTCGTGTAACTCATATAGTACTTGTCAAACAGATTATGCATTGTGAGCTCAGACTCAGGTCTGTTCATCTGAAGACCAGACTTCGCCAGATAGACTGTATTCTGCATGTACGGCATGGATTGATGCCAGTTATCATTCTGGGTAGATGCGGTCCAGAGACTGTCATCCAATACTGCCATTTCACATTCGTATCCTATGCTGGGAATTCTGGAGCAATAATTTTCGGTGATCTCGGAAGAGAATGTGAAATTGACTCCTTCTGTACCGTAGCGTTCATGTGCCTGCATGTGCGGATCATATCCGTATTCGCCGATCGCAAATGCCAACTCGGGATACTCACAAGCACTCGTTATATACCAGTTAGTCGTTGCGGTTTCCTCTTTTGTCTCTGAGAAACGCACACCTTCAGGACCTTCAAGCGGAGAAAGCATAACATAGTTCTCGTAGAAGTAGTCGGTTCCGATGCCGCTGTCACTGTTGGACGCAATCACGCCACAGACTTGCTGAGAAGCGTCTTCTACATTGATAATCGCCTTCGCCTGAGTTGCGCTCTGTGTGTAGGATGCAGAATAGATATAACCAGCTTCTACAAGGCTATTAATGTATTCCAGACCACTACGGAATCCGTCTTCAATAAAAGCAGCCTTGACCACACCATCTTCGACATAGAAGTAGTTATCATTGCGGGTATTCTTGGTAAAAGAACCAAGCAGGAATCCGTTAAGATCGCAGAATGGCCATTCGGCGCTGCCACCAATCAAACCAATCTCATCCTGTATACCATTACCGTTCATGTCGTTTGAAGTAAACGCTTCTAATACGGCAGTAAACTCCTCAGTGGTCTGGGGAATATCCATTCCCAGTTGGTCAAGCCAACCCTTGTTGATGAACATCTTGAGGGAAGCCTGATTCCAGGGACCTCCGCTGATACAAGGAAGGCCGTAGCGGTGACCGTCTGCCATGGTAATCTGGGACATATAAACCGCATTCTTCGCCTCGTCAATTTCGTAGTAAGGATTCCAGTAATTTTTCATCATTTCATGATCATCCAGATAATCATCCAAAGGAATGATTACACCATCTTTCGCGTAGCGCAGGATGGTGCTCTCATTAAGTCCGATATTGATGATGTCAGGAAGCTCACTTCCGGAGTTGATGAGCACAGCAAGCTTTGCGGCAGCATCATCAGCAGGGAGTTCCATGAATTTGAGATCTACGCCAAATTTCTCTTCCAAAATCAGCGTAGTTCCGTTGGTTTCGAAGTCTTCGATGGTTGCACTGGACTTGCAGGCAATCACGAGTACGGGGCTTCCCTCTTCCGCATTCACGAAGGTGAACATGGAAAGGAGCAATGCGATTGAGAGAATCGTGACAAGTAATCTCTTCATAATTTCTTACCTCTTTCTTGTATTCTGTCGACTCCAGTCGACAGATGCATTATTGCTCAAAAATATCCAAAGTGCAAGCGCCAGATTCGTTCTCAACCGTTATCAGAGCATATTTGTGACTGTCAAATACTTGATTTACCGTCAAAATGCTATATTGTCAGTCATTCCGTATCTCAAGTCCTATCGAATTACGACCTGTATCGATCAGAATCCAAGGCGTTCAATCTCTCTTACCAAATTACGTCCATAGATTTCCGAACCAAGGCAATTCGGATGAAGCTTATCCAGAAAATATTCCTGCAAATGCGGGACCAGCTTGAAACCGTCTACGATGCTGATATTCGTATACCTTCCGGCAACTTTCTTAATGCTTTCACAAAACCAAATAAAGTTGTCCATTTGATCAGATACGTCACCTCGCCAGAGCGGCGTAATGCACAGAACCTTGATATTGCTTCCGTATAACTCCGAAAGCTTTTCATAGAATTCTTCGACTGGCTTTTCTGTTCCACATCGGAACTGATTTGTACCAAGAGCAACAATGATCTTGTCTGGCCTATATCCGTCCATCTTCATCAGCCCATTTTTATCGTATACGTAGCCGCCGACCCCTTGATTGATTATGTCATATCCAAGTATTCTGTTTACAACGCTGACATAAGTACAGGCGGAACGGAGCGGTCCGTATCCTTGCGTGATGGAATCGCCAATCCACAGCACCTTTTCGCCCTTCACGACAGGCACAATGGGAGCATCGACATCAAAATTACGGATTACCGCAGTAGAATCAGCTGGCAGGTAGATAGTAACCTTTTTCATCCCAGCAGGTAAATGAAAACACAATCTGCCTTCCCGTTCGATATCGCGGATATATTTTACATCACAGATCAGATCATTTACAGCCACTTCAAATGTATCTCTAGAGGCCACCCAAATAAGCTTGTAATCAAAAGAAACCGCCTCGGCTTCCGTCATAAGCTCAAGCGTTTTACATGCTGACGCCATACTTCTCGGATACCATGAGTCCGACACGCTCTTAAAGTAGGCAATTTGTTCCTTCGTGTGCTGGAACGCCTGCAGATAACCATCCTCCGCTTCCGCAAATTCATACGCACCGAACCATATCTTTTTCAATTCATTATTTGACAGCATCATAGCATGTTCTCCCTTCAATATTGAAGTCGTCTAGCGGCTCCCAAAAAGCCGTCAATAATCAAAGAATACCGTATCTTCCCCACAATTGTCAATGCTCAATACATAAATTGACCGCCAGTCAGTGATATCGCAGCTATCAATTTCATCCGCAACCGTCAAACGGTCAGAAAACACCAATCATGTACCACTGGCTAATCCGGTGGTTTGATTAAGCCCTATAAAGGCCTGATACCGGCGGGCGCTACTCGCGCCCCGAGGATCTGCCAGTCGTACCACATTCTCAGACAGCCACCCTTATCGGGTGACTGTCCTTAATTTCCTTCTTTTTATCAGCTCACCCGTAAACAGATCCAAGTAGCCCGTGATCTCCTGGACAACAAAAACGCACCGAAAATCTCGGTGCGTTTCTGTATGTCAGGTAGTTCTCCGCGTGCAAAATTGGTATGAAAATTGGTACGGAATTTCAAAAACCCTCAAAAACCTTCATATACGGCGGTTTTTGGCTGTTTTTTACTCCTGCGGCTTCATTGTCGGGAACAGAATGACATCTCGGATGGACTCGTTTCCGGTCAGGAGCATGGTCATGCGGTCGATGCCGATGCCGCAGCCGCCGGTGGGGGGCATGCCGTATTCGAGGGCGTTGACGAAATCATCGTCCAGCAGGTTGGCTTCGTCGTCGCCGCACTCGCGGAGCATGAGCTGGTGC
>JAZUFB010000079.1:0-6295 GCA_045640475.1 Clostridia bacterium | reverse complement strand
AGAAACCGGACTCCCGCTGATCGACCTTGCGTCCAGCCCCAGGATCACGCCCGAAACCGAATCTGTTCTGCAGCCCAATGACGGGCTTCACTTTACCGAGACCGGCTACCGTACAGTGGCAGAAGAGATCTTCAATGCCATTCGCTGACTGACTCAATCGTTCAGTCTTCTGCAGAAAGCCCTTTTTTGCACCATATCTTTTTGCCGCAATCCGGGCATTTCAACCGGCGTCCGTTAATCCCTTTCAGGCATGACAAATATAGTGCAATATTCCCTCGTATGAGTAACACCGGATCACAGAGATCGTTCTGTGATCTATTTTTTCGCAATCAGATAAATCAGAACACAGATACCGATCACGATCCATCCGATGCCGGATAAGCATCCTCCGGATTTTGCCGGCTCTTTCTTTTGCAGTTTCTCCTGCCGGAGGTCTTCACCGCAGAATTCGCAAAAGTCCAGATCCCCATCATTGATCTCTCCGCAAGATGGGCAGATGAATTCGTTTTCCCGCTTACTCATAAAGCTGCCCTCCAATTACCTGAACGGAAGACTGATAACGCATCCAGAAGTTGAACAGAGTTTTCTATAAAATCATTTCCATTATAGCCGACAATGACAATAAATACTATATTATAGGTCGAATGACACATTTAACGGTGGCATTTCATCGTTTAGGAGGTATCAGTCAACAGGAGGACAAGGTAATAGGAATGTCACCCTGCCCACTCTTGCCGAAGCACCATCTACATGGTGCTTTTTTTATTACTTATTAGCTTATAGATTATCATTTCTGCAATACACCAACGATATCCGGGAAATCTTCCGTATTCAAGTCATCTGCCAACACAGGTTCAAGGCATACCTGAGTCATTTCATCAGCAAACACTCTAAATGTCGTATTAGTATAGTTCGTCTGCCCTCCATCCGGGAATGTAAACCACCGTTCGCAATAAACAGGCATATCCTCATGTTCATTCAGTATGACATTCCATCCTTTGACCTCATCAGCCGTTTTCCCTGACTGTGAGTAATAAGATATCGACGCAGTAATGGTACCAGCTACCTCATCCTTTCCATTTGACTGCATAATAACAAAAGAGATATAACCGTTTCCCCAGGGAATTAATCCATCAGACATTACGAAAGGGCCATGATTGTCATCGGTATCCGGAATGATTGAGACTGTGACAGAGTTTTCAACGGTGCCCGTTGTGTCAGATGCTTTCAGTGTCAATTCAATTGAAGCATATTCCGCCAAATCATAGTTCTCCGAATTTTCTTTGTGTATATCCGTGAACGGGAGCATACGGACAGAAAAAGACAGTGAACGTTCCGCTTTATACTGATCGAATGGAACAACAATCACGCCCGTGAAAGTACCCGTTTCCGTATTCAGTATGCCACCCGTACCATCCCCATACTGCTTAATATCCTCGCTTCCGGTTATATCAAGAACATTATCTGCTCCAACAAGATAATATGCCTTGTATTCGCCTTCATCCCACTGCTTCAGTATCGTTTTGTTTTCTGCCTGTAGTGCGTCACGGTCTTGGTTGATATGTGTCAAAGCATACCACGATTCGGTAGGCTCTTTGTCGGAAAGCAAAATCCCCGCATCTTTGGGAGTAACATCGTACAACAGGATAACATTGCTTCCGTCATAGAGCGAATCCCGGAACTTGACAACAAAATGAGGACAATCGACAGTGTTTTTGTCCGAATCAATATGCCGAATGGCACTACTTGATAATCCGGTGGCAGTTGACTTCTCATTGATCAAGTCCGGAATGGAAAGCTGCCTATATTCAGCAAAAGCAAAAACGGAAAAGATCACAAATGTCAGAACAAGCAACCAACAAAGAACCTTCTTCAACGATGTCACCCCTATCTTCAAAGTATTTGATCATGATAAATTGTCATTGATCCATATCAGTCAAACTGCTGCCCGTTGGCAAACACTGTCAGTTCCTCTGTTCTCTCCGCTGACACGGAAACTGCTGCAACGCAAAGGAACAAAAGGAGTCCTGGCAGAGCACAAATCCGAAATATTTTCTTCATTGGCAGCCCTCCAGGTTAACCGTTCCCGCACATTGTGACGCTGATCGGACAAACCGCACCATCCGTGGAAACAGATACCGTAACACAAACCGGCGCGTCATAATCGTTTATGCCCAGTACTAAAACAATCATACCGTCGTCAGTTTCATACCCGGAAGAATAGATCCACCCGCTGATATAACGACTGATCCCCGGAGCCAGTTCTTCTGTCAGTTTTTTTGCATATTCCTCTGCCTGGGCCACTATAGTGCCCCCTGGGCTAGACACATTGGCAGTGATATATTTGTCATGATCTACTGTTGGCTGACTGAAATACAGTTCGTAAATAATACCTCCGGTAATCAGCATCCAAAGTTCCTTGCCGTCTTCGTAAGTCAGATAGACCGAATACTCGTTTTTGCCGAAATATAGGGTTCGATCCTTTGACTGACAATTTTTCCCGGATACAGTTTTGTAGCAACTTTCACAGCGCATTCCAAATTTTCTTCTTTGCTTTTGACATTGACTCTGCTTTGAACTTCGTCCACAACATAATGCTCAGCGAAACCGGATACCCTGATCGTTCCGGCCGGTTCAGAGGTTGCGAATGCTCCAACAAGGCACATAGACGCTACGACAATAAATGTGATCGACAGCCAACGGACAGATTTCGCTCCAGACAATACCGTCAGCACACGTTCTTTCAGCCGTTTGCCTGTCATCGTCATCCCGGTCGCAAGAACCGCCACCCCAGGCGCGTTGCGCCGCGAAGCAGCCAGTACCAACACATTGGCATACGATTGTTTTTGTTCCTGACTCATCGGAGCAACAACACGATCATCACAGCGGAGTTCACTGTCTGTCCGGCTCATTGCCGCGGCAATCCAAACCAGTGGGTTGAACCAGTGCAACGCGCAGCAAACCAGTCGCAGCACTGCCCATAAATGGTCCCGATTCTTCAGATGACAGATCTCATGGGTCAGGACATGGATGACATCCGTGGGGGAAGCAGTCAACGGTAACGCGATATACGGGCGAAAAACACCCAGCAGGCAGGCGCTCGGTAACGGATCCGTGTAGTATACAGGAACAGGCTTGACATTGCGTTCTTTGCACAGTGCAAGATAGTCTTCCAACAGTTTACCGGAAATCGCTTCTATTCTTCCTGCACGGATCTTCACACGGAACCGGACGTTACTGAAGATAAACCAGGCAACCACCAACGCCAGACCCAACAGGTAGACACGGAACAAAGCCAGACTGGCGGTCCCAAAGTAAAAACCATCAATAAAGCGATCCAATTTCAGGGCTCCGGTTCTGTTACCCGCACGTTCCAATAACCGGACCGCCCCGCTTAATGTGTCACGTGTGCGTACCAAAATCTGCCCGGCAATGGGGCGGATCGCTGCGTCTTCCATCATCGGAGGACGGATCGTATTGATCACAGGATTTGCGAAAGACAGCGGCAGCAGCAGTCTGATCGCCACAAGCAGCCATCCAAAGCAAATGCAGCTGTTCCCAAGTGAACGCCGCAGAAACTTACGAAGAACGATCATCAGTAGGATAGCAATCGAAGCCATGATATTGGCTTCAATCAGAAAGTTATACACATAAGCCGTACGCATTCCAAATTTCTCCTTTCTTTCGCAGGCCGGAAGTCATCAATGCCCTGCCTTTCTCATGGCATCCAGGATTTCCTGCAGATCATCCGCAGTGATTTTCTCCGATTCGACCAGATGATTGATGAGCAGGGACGCCTTCCCTTTGAATACATGAGAAAGGAATTTATCCGTTTCTTCCTTGGAGGCTTCATCCTGGCTGATTTTCGGCGAATACAGTTTGGCAGGCCCGCTTTGATCCACCGTTACCGTGCCCTTCTCCTCCATGCGCTTGAGCAGCGTGATAACCACATGTCTGGACCAACCGGTGGTGGTTTCCAGTACCTTCGTGATCTCCGCGATCGTACGGGGTGCATGATCCCAAAGGACTTCCATGATCTTCCATTCAGCATCAGTACATTGCATCGGCATAACTGTTTCCCCCTTGTCAAGAAATAGACATTTGTCTACATGTTGATAGTATTGATATCGTGAAAAGCAATAACAACCGTTTCATAATAGAGCCCGCAATATTAACATTCTCATACTTACCAATCGTCTCAACCCTCGGATTCAGTTCCTGCTTCCACGGTGAGAGCTGAAGTGGGATTCGGTACTTTTACCAGATATTTTGAGGGCATGAAACCGACCATTCCTGTTGATTCATCCAGAACCTGCTTCCAGTTCTTACCATCGGCAATGACTGTCACAATTTCACCCACTGCGATTTTTCGCATCACCGTACCATTGGATGTTGGAGACCAGCGCAGGCTGACATCTTTGCCGCCCTTGAGGGTCTGTACCTTCGCGGAATACCATCTATCCATCTTCATGTTTGTGAAAGACTGATACACTGCTCTGTTCGGCAGCGTCTCTCCTGAGTAAGATCCCGGCATCTTGTCGGACAGGAACTGCGTCTGGACATATCCAGGGTTGGAAATTCCGGCATATTCGATGATGGACCATGTCTTGTCATATTCAGCATGCACGATGACTGCTGCAGCATAAGGTATCTGGGTAATGATATTGTTTCCGCTCTTTGGTTCTGAACGCATATTCAACTTGCCGCCATTGGAGGTCTTGACATACATGATTTTTCCTTCAGCAGAACCGATTACACAAAATGCTGTCAGGAGCAGAATCAAAGCAAGAAGCATTGATATTGTTTTTTTCATAACGATCATCTCCATTTCATCTGCTTTTATTTTCGACTTACATAGATCTGTAATACCAAGCAATTTATTGCCAATCCAACTGGATCTCCAACGTTCCTATGGAGACATCAGATTTCTTTACATAACCATAGGTACCATTTACATCCATCATCCATGTATCGTGATACTCTTCGCGCGGAACAACCACATACAGCCAGTCATCTTTTTCCATAATGACACGCATTCGGGTCCCCTCGTTCAGTTGTTGTACGGTACCAGCAAACCAACCGGTGCTATTTTTCAGATCGATCGGTTGTTTTGCCACAGCAAGGGGCATAGGATAGCCATTATTGATATTGAGAGTCGAATCTGTACTGGCAGTCGTATACTCTGCACACACATAGCCATTCAGTTGTCCGATGCTTGTCTTGATCCAGGGACGAGGATCACCGGGAACCGTGTCCAGAACCGGGAGCAGAGTGCCGGTCTGAAGCGTGCCCAGGTCGACAGAGTGGCTGGAATGATCCTTGCGCATGTGAACATCGCCGGCCATGACATAGCCTTCAGGAACAGGCGAAGTCGTTTCCTTGGCTAAAGCAATGTTGCGCGGAAAGTCTGCTACATCCAGAATACCCATCCACACAGGGTAGTATGTGACCACCGTTTCTGTTACAGTTTCCTCCCCATGCTTCTCAGTGAAATCCCATTCATTGGTGCGGATATGATCGCAATTGATACTCACACGGTCCATACCATCGGCAGATACTGCTTCGTACGATTTCAAAGAGCAGAGGAAGGAGTGGCCTCGCACATCATCAGTAGGATTGTTGATACTGAACGTAAAAGCCTGCATACCATTTACACCGTCATACCTGATAATGCAAGTGAGTCCGTTTTGAGTAGCGCCTGTTATGGACAATTCCAGTGAGGGATCCTGATACAGTGCGTTTGTGCCAATCGGGTAAAGGGCCCATTTATCCACAGTCCGATCAAAGCCCACCAGCAGCCGCTCACCCTCCTTTTCAAAAGCAGCCACGCCATAACCGCTATATGTTCCTTCCGGTATCGTAAACATAACGCCGGTCATGCAAGTCCAACCATTCAGATGTGGTTCGGTCTGAAATACAGTCTGTAATTCCTCTGGCACTTCGCCTTTGAATTCGCATACCGTTGTTTCGGAATAGTGGATGCCATGAGGAATGGAATACTCAACAGTCCCCTTTTCCGGCACCTCCGTCATCCGGGAAAGAGTCACGCCATATTGATCAAGCACTTCATCGCGCCAGCCGAAAACGGTTTTGGGCCAATTCTGCTCAGGACCAAAGCAGCTGGTAAAGAGAGCTTGAATCAGCTGATCGGTTGCAATATCATTCTTCGCCAGTGCAATGGCAAGCTGACGATCCGGTGAGATATCGCAGTTTACGAGTGCAGTTTGCGCGGCTGAACGGTTCTCCTCATTCCATCGGGTGAACCATTGACCTTCCTGCGCCTGACGCAAAAACC
>JAZUFB010000078.1:0-5354 GCA_045640475.1 Clostridia bacterium | reverse complement strand
CAGCGATAAGATCCGGGAAGCGCAGCGTGGTATCCGTCCGGTTGAAGCTGTCCAGCCATTCGACCGTTTTTTCATCGGTGTATTCGATTTCACGGAGTTTATCCGCTATCAGCAGACCGTTGGCCACGAGTCTGAAGGTTTCTGCGAAGGACTTCACCCAGGCTTCGCTGAACTTCGCACTATGAAGGAGGGAAAGCCTGAATCCGCTGTTTTCCTTGTAAAGATAGCAGTCAAGATCAGAGAACTGATCACCGGGAATGCTGCCTTCTTCGTCCGCTTCCGCCTTCAGTTCAAGTCCGCCCGCAAAATCACTCATATAATTGAATACAACAGATACATCCACCCCATACCGTTTTTTCATTTCATAAAACGGGACTGAAGAGGCTTTTTTCGCGGTCATGACATTGTTGAAGGTGTTTTTAAGGTATTCCTGTACCGTCACATCCCCAATATCGATACGCACAGGAATATTCCGTACAAACATACCGACAGCATCCGTATGGGTCAGGCCGTCACGTCCGTTGTCGGTCACACAGAACACAGCCTGGTCACTTCCCGCAAAGCAGGCATAGACAAGCGCGAAAACCGCGTGGAAGAATGTAGCCTCCGTAACGCTGCTTTCAGCCGCCAAGTGCCGGATACCCGCGGAATCCAGATCAAGCCGGGTTTCATAACGCCCGGCGTGCCCGTTATCCACCTTGAACAGCGCCGGAATCTCTTCCAGATCCCCGAAAAGACGGTCGTATGACTTCAGGCAAAGTGTACGGTTCTGCGGGGTCTGGATCGCGGCATCGATCTCCGCTGCCCGGATGAATCCGGTATCTTTTTCAAGCTCCTCCCCGTTCACGGCCTTTCGGATCGCGTCTCCCAGTATTCTGCTGGATCTGCCGTCCAGAATAAGGTGATGGATTACATACGCGACGTGCGCGTGCCCTTTTTCGTTATATAAATAGAAACGTGCCAGGGGTCCGCGGTGCAGGTCAAACGGTTCTGAAACACAGATATCCTTCACCCCATCTACTTCCAGGATATCCGGAGAAGGCCCTTTCATCAGTACGGGGCCGCTTTCAAGCTGAACAGCCCGCGCAGAGAGGATCGGGTAGTTCAGAATCACTTTTTGCAGCGCCGCACGGATTTTTTCACCACTGATATCCGTTCCGAGATTGATGCAGGACAGGGTATTGTAAGCGGTGCTGTTTTCATTTGTCAGTTGATCCAGATAAACGTTCAACTGGGAAGTCAGTAGCGGAACGCCGGATTCAAGGCTGAATTTCTTCAGCGCTTTTTTTCTTCCTTTTTTGCCTCGCGTGATCGCGGCAATCCTTCCGGGCGTCCGAAGTGTCAGGATGTCCGCGGTACTGATGCCCCCCGTGTCTTTCAACAGTGTCAGCAGGCGGATTGCTCCGATACTGTCGCCCCCGAGAAAAACAAAATCGTCTTCCGTACCAATGTGTTCCAAGCCGAGAACAGATTCAAACGCGGCGCAGACCGCTTTCTCCCGCTCATTTGCCGGAGCGACATAGCGGGCACGATATGTATCGAGTGTCGGCGGCTGCAGGGTCTGATAATCCACTTTCCCGCTGGAAGTTTTCGGAATTTCGTCCAGTCGGACAAAAAAGGAAGGAATCATATAATCCGGCAAATAAGCTGTCATATGTTCCCTGAAGCTCTTTGGGTCAATCTCGCTGTCCGCTACATACCAGGCGCAAAGGAAAGCATTCCCTTCCTTTTCAAAGCCCCGTGCGCAGCACTCCCTGACGCCGTGCATGGCGGCAAGGATCCTTTCAACCTCTCCGGGTTCCACGCGCTGACCGTTGATTTTGACCATCATATCCAAACGGCCCATGCAGAGGATATCCCCGTTCTCCAGTCTCTTACCCATATCCCGCGTCCGGAACATTCTGGGATGTCCGTCGATATCACAGAACGGATTCGGAACAAACGCGGCGGCGGTTTGTTCCGGCTTATTCAGATATCCATCCGAGAAAACCCCTGTCACACAGATCTCGCCTTCGTCCGCCGGATGATTGTTCTCATCCAGCAGGTAAAGCCGTTCCGTGTCCAGTGCCGGCTTTCCGATGGGGGTATTCGGATAAGGACGGTCAATGGGGAAGCTGGTAAAGAATCCCAGTTCCGAAGTGCCGTATTCGTTGCAGACCGTATACCGGTCAGAAAACACATTGGAAATCCTGCTTCCGGCCACATACACATATTTCAATGAATCCCCGCGGATATCCAGCAAATTTGCCAGATAGGGAGAAACAAAAATACTTTCAATGCCTTTATCATCAATAAACGCCGAAAGTTTTGTCGCATCCATTCTGCAGTTTTCCGGTACGATATGGATCGTGGAACCTGTTAAAAGTGCCGCCTGCCGGGCTACTGAGGGGGCAAAGCGCACAGACTCAAACGCCGCGTGAATCATCGGGGAGCGCATGTCCAACCGGGTCAGGCTTCTCCTGATATCCGCGCTCAGCGAGGCCACGCTGTGCAATACGCCTTTGGGCGTCCCGGTCGAGCCGGATGTATACAGTACAAAGGCCGGATCCGTATCTTCTGTCTGAACAAAATCCGTTTCCTCAAGCAGCGGCCCGTCATCTTTGACGGTGGAAAGGAAAGCCTTGTTGATGATTGCCGCGGGATGACAGTCTTCATAGATCATGGACAGTCTTTTTTCCGGCATTTTGTCATCCAGGCAGACATACGCGGCCCCGGCCATCAGTACGCCGAAACGACCGGCAAAATACGCGAAGGAATTCGGGATCTCCATCGTAACAAAATCGCCGCGTTTGACCCCGCTTTCCCGCAGACGGTATGCCAGTCGCTTCGCATACGCGTCCACCTGAGCGTAAGTATAAGATACCCCGCTTTCGGTCTGACCCTCCGGATAATCCACAATGGCGGTCCTGTCCTTGTACAGGGATACACTCTCGTTCCATTTTTCCAGCAACAGATTCATCAAAACGTTCCTCCTGAGTCCAGCCTTTCGATACGCGTCCCTTTGATCATGCCCCGATTACGGCAGCCCGGTTGATGCCTTTTCGGCATGTCCGTTATATCGTCCTGGCAGAATAAACCGGGCCATCCGGTCAAACTCCTCCAAATTGCCGCTGGCGAAATACCGGCAGGAAGAATTTGTCCCTTGCAGCCGGTTCTCAATCACATAATCAGCCAACGCGTCAGCCGCGCTTTGGGAGGCGGAGATGATTTCTGTGTCTTCTCCCATAAAGTCCTGAATCGCGCTCTGAATGATTCCGAAATGGGTGCATCCAAGCAGGAGCGCGGATACGCCGGCTTCTTTCGCGGGCGTCAGATATCTCGCCACAGCTTCTTTCAGCATCGGATCATTTCTATCCACATGTCCCGTTTCACACAGCACAACAAAGTCCTGGCACGGAATGTAGAGAACTTCTCTGGATCCGGTGCCGAGTTCTTCCATCGTCCTCTGGTATGCCCCGGAGTCAATACTCCGTTTTGTCGCGGTTACCGCCAGCGGCCGGTTACCGGGCACACGGGTCATCCGTTCGCTTCCCGGGACCAGTACATTGAAAGTCGGGATTCTGTATTCCTCCAGGATGTCCAGTGCGCTGGCCGCTACGGTACCGCAGGCAGCAATCATCGCCTTGCAGTTGAAAGAAGCTAAAAATTCAAGGTTTTCCCGCGTATATCTTCTGACTTGTTCCCGCGTCCGGGTCCCATAAGGGCACCGCCCTGTGTCGCCAAAGTAAATCAGATTTTCATACCGCAGAACGTCCTTCAGAGCGGATACCGCCGTCAAGCCTCCGATTCCGGAATCAAAAACGCCGATTGGTCTGTTATCCATATGCCATTTCGTTCTCCTTGTTTTTATCTGAAATGCAGTTTACTGTTTTGCCTGCTCTGAAAGCTGCGCGGAGTTTTGCGCTGCAGTCCGCCTTCTCAGAAGTTCCTCCGCAATACAAACAGTCTTTTTGAATCCGTTATCACATAATTGTTCAGCGAGAGCCGTGCCCCGGCATCTGCAGGAATATACAAATGCGTCACAGCGGCTGATCAGCCACATTGCATAAAGATAGTTGGCGGTTGTATCATCCAAATGCCGTTCATAATCTTCGCCGGAGTATGTTTTTCTTTCATACTCGCTGATCGTCTTCGCATCTTTCAGGCTGCTCACCTTATACCTTTCCTGCGCGACTGCCAGCAGCTGCCCCGGGAAAGCGATACGCATCCTGTCCAGAATATCCTGATCCTCAGTAGCAAGGAACAGCCGCTCATAGTGGCCTTCCGCCATAGCGGCTCTGATCATTGCAATGATCACATCAAGTGAAGCCTCCGTCACGCCAAAGCTCATACCGGATGTAACATAATCGCTGCCGCGCAACAGTACTCCGAGCGTTTTTCTTCCATCGAGTATTGCTTCACTGTATTCCTTCACTTCCGAGAGGAAATGTTGCGAGATATAGGACTGCAAGTTGGTTTTGCGGGTACGAATCGGATACAGGAACGTAAAATACATGAAACTGTATAAGGTAACCACCGTCTGTTTATCCGCATCCTCCGGCGTAAACGGATTCTGCAGGTAGCGTTCCAGCAAGGAATCCCCATAACGGGCAGTTCCTCTGCGAAGGGTGACTTTGATGCCTTTCGCCGCAAGCCAGTCCGAGGCGCACGCCCAGGTGGTCAGAATACACCCTATTCCTTCAGACTGGGGAATCACCAGTTCCAGGTAATGGATATCCCGTGGACTGACTGACGTCAGCCACTGGAAGAAAAACACATTATTGAAGACTGCAGGGGTATCCATCCGGGAAAAATCGTTCAGAAATGCGGAAGGATAAAAATTTTTCGTAACACACATCACTCCCGGCTCTGCCGGGCGTGCCGCAATTGTCAGACGTTTTTCCTCCGGCATAAACCATAAAATCCGTTCATCGCCAAAGGAGACTTGCTTTTCCGTATCTCTGAGAAGAATCCGCGCCAAGGTCACACTGTATTCATTCACTTCTTCAAACCATACAGCGGAATACGCCTCAAACACGTCCAGACACAGACTATCCTTGTTGTCCTCGTCATAGTTGAAGCAAGGCGGATACATATCAAAATCCTGAAAAAGGGCTGCCTTCGAATACCCCTTCTGTCCTTCGACCCAGGTTTGGTTTTCTATATAAACCAAATCAAACAACTGCCGGTTATCGTTTTGGACGTGAAAGCGGTGTTCCCCTTTCATAACAAATTCAAGTGCATCATGAAACACAGATTTTTTCAGGTCCAGTATACGGAAATTTCTGGTTGTATCAAAATCATCTATCCACAGCAATTGACCACCCCATTTTACAAATCTTCTCGTGTCGAACTTTTTCCGGCAGAATGTTATT
>JAZUFB010000077.1:0-4347 GCA_045640475.1 Clostridia bacterium | reverse complement strand
CGGCCTTTTTGCTTTTCAGCACCGAGAAAAACAGCTGGAGCATGGACAGAAGCAGCACGTATTGGAACAACAAACCAATGATCTGGATGCAGCAGCCCCATGGCGTGGTGAGCTTCACAGTCTTGCGCATCACAGTCAGCGCTACCTCAAAGCTGGCCGGCGAAAAGGACAGCATGGTGGCCGTCTCGCTCCAATGGTTACCGACGAACACATTACAGCCGATACACATGGCCACTGAAGACAGCAGGATCATGAGGCAATAGCCCAAAGTCAGCACCAGCACCGTGATGATCTGCCCAATGAGCCAGTTCATTCTGGTCGTGCGGAAAATGAGATAACTGGCAGGCGTATCCATACGCGGAAATGCCGAAAGCATCAGCATCATTACCAACGCTGCATAGAGGATGCTGTCGCCATCAGCATAGCACCACACAAAAGGTTCAACGATCTGTACATTGGTCAGATAGGTTCGGCTGATCGCCATGGTCTTATCAGTCAGCAGCCAACACAGCAGAAAGCCCAGCAGCATACTCATATAAAAACGAGGGTTCTTTCGCAGAGAGTAAAGATTCCAACCTGCGCAGACGAAGGCTTCGCGGAGGTTACACATAGGCGTTCACCTTCTTTCGCAGCATCCACACAAGCGTTGCGGCAAGCACAGCCAGCACCAATAGCAGCGGCCAAAGTACACCTTCAAGCCAGTTGATTGGGTTAAGCAGTGCCACATCCGGGAAAAAGCGGCTGCCGATCATCACCAGTGCATAGCACAGGCACAGCGGCGCAAGGTAGGCAGCGGAGGCTGTTTCCGTCAGCAGGGCAATCAGGCAACCTGTGCCTGCCCAGATGCCGCCGCAGAGCATCCGGCGCAGCAACAGCAACCAAACGGGACCGATATTTCCCATGGGAAATGGCTGTCCGGCGGAGATCAGCATCATCAGGTGAAATATCAGAAGCAAGCCGATGGCGGCCGCCATTTGCAGCACCATCCCACTAACGAACGTGGACAGCAGCTTTCCTGCAATCCAACTTTTACGGCCTGCACGAAATACCGCTGGCCGGATGGCTCCGCTCTTGATCTCCTGCAACGCCTGCGCCGCAAAAGGCAGCGCAGAGATTGCAGGCAGAATCATCACACCAAATTCACCCTGTAATCCTTGGGTAAGTAATGACGCTGCATCCAGCCAGAAGTTGCCCTCATACATGTCTATTTCAGACAGCATGTTCATCAGGTAGTAGGATTGTTCGCCAATGGATATGTACAGCGAGACAACCGAAGCAAAAAAGGCCGCAAGGAACCAACGCCCCGTGATCGCGCGGCGACAATCATAGTATATGCACTTCATAGATACTCCTTAATACCCGTAATCCCGGTCAATCACTGTGCCATCAAGCGCATTTACGGTAAAATGACTGATGAGGGACGAAGATTGCTCAGAAACGATATTCCCATTCTTTGTTTTTCGACATTCCCGCGTTCCGAAGAAGTCCCAAACGGGTATATATTCATAGCAGTCCGGATTGTCTTTGCTCATTACAAGCATGTATCCCAACCGGATGTCAGTGATATGCACACGGACATCACTGTAACTGGATTCCAGCCAACCAAGAGACAAGGGCATTACTTTACGCACAACATCCATGATCTGATTGAAGGGCAGCAATGTACAGTTATCCTGCAATACGGTCACATCATGCGGAAACTGATAATTCATACCGTAGATACCTTCATCAATGACGATGACAATAATCTGCTCATTCTGATGCTGTCGGTTATAGTCTCTGGACGGGCTCGTTCCTTCAGCCGTAACAGGCATGCCAAAATCGCCGCGCGTATACCACAGGATCCACGCCTGTTGTTTGTTGGTATAGGAAAGTGTTCCGTCCTTCGTTTCCTTGCCGGACAATTCTCCATCCATCACGCCTTGCACCATGCAGGTGAACTGAGGAGCAAATGCGTGAATAGCATCATCAGCAAGCTGACGGGCCTCATCAAAACTGAGAGAGCAGCCTTTAGGCGTAATATTGAGCTGCATCCCTTCTGGAGATGTCATCCAGTATATCGGTTCTCCGTAGACCTGCCGACGTTCAAAAGATGCTTCCACCCAATCAGCAGAACCGTTGTTTAAGGTGGACTGATAAACAGTCAGGCTGAATTCGGGATACATACGATCTCTGTCGTACACAGTATTCTCTGACTCATAGACCCGAATGGGTACGTTTGAGCCATAATTACCTGTTCCTGCATCATGATAGGCTCGTTTCCCGAATACAGCGTTAGCCATTGCATCTGTCTCAGGTGCTGAAAAAAGTCGTGGTACTGCCCGGTATGTCCGTACATTGTCTGCTTCGGGTATCGATACATCTGCATCCAGCGTAATGACAACCTTTCCCGTATGAGAATTGAACGTATCGGCAATATGTGTTGGTACGCCAAGGCGATCTTGCAGCGTGTCAGCATGGGCACACAACGGAAATACAAAGCAGCACACAAGAATAAATGTAAGAAGGGTTTTTAAGTTCAAAACAAGAAACCGTTTCATTCCTTCTCCTCCTCAGTATCCGTAATTTCGATCAATCACCGTACCATCAATGGCGTCTATTGTCAGCAGAGAATAGGAAGGCCAGCCGATATCGACAAGCGGATGAATCCTGCTGCCGATAAAATCCCACACGGGACGAAGTTCCCATTGATTTGGATCATCCTTTTTCAGCACCGGCATATATCCGAGTCGGATTTCATGAATCTGCATGCCATTCTTTGTTTCATCGTTCAACACGCCGGAATTTTCTGATTGCTGAACGCTCAACGGCGCGATCATGCCGAATATATCAAGGATCTGTTTGAATGGTAGCAGATCTGCTGCCGATTCAAGTTCATCACCAATTGCGTAGGCATCCCGCCATTGAAAGGATACGACTTGCCCATTGTAAACAATAACGATGATCTGTTCCTCGCCGGGAAACGGAGCCATCATCGTATCTAAAAACTTCGAAACGATGAGTTCATGGGTAACATAGGTGATGGGTACGCCGTTGATATCTCTTGTATAAACGAAGCAATAAGCCATTTCAGGGGCTTCCGTGGCATTCCCTTTACCGGTTATTATTTCGCCAGCCGTACCAAGCATCAGTCCGAGGGCGTATGATGGATCCATTTCAGCAACCAAAGCGTTGGCCAGCTCCGCCGCCTCATCGATCGTCATGGGCTGTCCCAACAGGTTTTGCCCGATCGTTTCCGGGAATGCGGTAGAGACTGCCGGAACAAAACTCATGCCTGTATTTGGTTCATACCAACGATAGGTGATATGCCGCATCGAAGGTTGACGCCCAAGAACACCGCAATCATATGTGTTTTGCAGGGAAAGATAGGTTCTGTCCGGATCAGGGAGCAGCAGATTCAGCTCCGTACTTTCCTGACGCACACTGCCCTGATACACATAGTCCTTCAACTCATACTCCGGTTCGCCGTCCAGGCGCTCCCAACGTACTTCGGGTTGTACCAGAGCCGCCAGGTGCCAGCCTTCCTCCGCAGTGAAGTCCCGAACATTGACCGAATAGACCGGGATCTCGTCTGTATCAGGCACGAATACCGAAGCATCTACTGTCACGACGGTTTTTCCGGTGTTGGATGTAAAAGTGGTTTGCACTTGGGTCGGTGCATTCACCTGTGTATTAACATCTGCAAGGGCAGTGCCAAACAGCAGACAACAGGTAATCAACAGAGAAAGCATCTTTCTCATTTCGTTCACCTCCACGGAAAGCATACCACCCGCAAAAGGGAAAAGTCATCATCAGCTTGTAAGCAAGTTGTTTTCAAGTTGTAAATCATGTGCCCGTATCGTTCTATTCCACCTCGACGGGATAAGGCGTGACCGTGACCATGGGCGTTTCATTTTCTGCCCGACGCTCGATGCTGCGTACCATAAATGGTAATCCAAGAATGGATGCAATAGCCAACAGCAGGAACAGAATCAAAGCCAGCATGCTTTTCTTATTCACAGTCAACCTCCTGCCCGGGCCAGGTCATGGAAATGACGGTTCCTTTGCCCATTTCGCTGGTGATGGATAGTGTGCCGCCATGTGCTACAGCAATCATCTGACACAACGAAAGCCCCAGACCTGCGCCGCCCATCTTTCGACTGCGGGCCTTGTCCACCCGGTAGAAAGGTTCCGTGACCAAGGCGATCTTGTCTGCTGGGATGCCGCTGCCTTGGTCATACACAGACAGCGTTTGCGATTCATTGTTCACGCTGTCTGCAATAACCCGAATCGCGCTGTTCTCCGGGCTGGCTTTGATGGCACTGTCCACAAGATTGGTGAGCAGACAGAACAGCAGATCGGAATCTC
>JAZUFB010000076.1:0-3465 GCA_045640475.1 Clostridia bacterium | reverse complement strand
AGGCGTGTTCTTTCGTCGCCCGTAGCATTGGCGAGCTGCTCCTGCGTGATCCCGCGTCCGCTCATCAAATCCAGTATGCGATCCCGAAGATCACCGGGGAGGTATTCGTTAGTCATGTCGTCACCTTCTTGCGTTGTCAGTGCACCAATTATACAACATGATGCAAATAAAATGCAATATACAATCCAACGAATTTTCACGGGTTATGATATACAGAATGACGGAAAACATGCAAGATGGCCGTTAATCGGAGAATTTGCTATGGAATACGAAGTTGAAATTGCTCATCGATTGATGTAAAACATGCAAGATGAAACAGAAGATTGAAGCCAAAGTGATTTAACGAATAGATGTGCTCATAATGCGTTGCAAATTCCTGTTGCCTGTGTTATAATGACTTTAGCACTTTAGAGTGATAAAACACGCATGACAACAAGGAGGCAACATATGAAACTGCAATACATCCGAAAAGGCAATTATCTCTACCCGAACCTGACCATCGAAACCACTGAAACCCGCCCGATCGGTATCTGGGGCATCAGGAGGAAGGAATACCTGAAGGAGCACCGCATCGGATTATACACCGAACTCCTATTTACCGGCACACTGGACAGCCATCTTGCAGATATAGACGAACAAGCGGAAGCCATGTTTGAGCGTCTTACAATCGAACTGGCGAAGTCCGATGACATCACAGAACAGTTCAAGGAAGAGAACTCGCTTTTGTGGGTTGCTGAAATGAACGCAGTCCGTCTATGTGCGGTAGAAATCGTTAACAACAAGTTAATCCAAGTATAACAAATGGATTGAATATATTTTCAAGTACGTTGAGCATAAACTGCCCAATAAACAAGCATTTCAATTGCTGGTTTATTGAGCAGTTTACTATGGAACCATAGAAGTCGTAGATTTAGAAAAGATTTTTCAAAGCCCTTTTTTCACATTATGTGAGCAAGAAGCAACCGAGGAGCACTTATCGATGAGTTGTGCCAATCTCGGGCTACCCGTTCCTGCATATCCTCACACTTTGAGAAAAAAACAGAGGCCCCAAAGGGTTGATGATGAAATGATTTGATACCCCTTCACTTCCAGCTGGGCACATAAGTCTGACAGGTTCTGGTAGAATCTATCAGAGAAATAGATTAATATTTTGCTCGCAGGATTCTGTCATCTTCCGAAAACCACGTTTTTTTCTATGGAACCAAATATTCCTTCGTGAAGCATTTCAATAAATCTTCTCTGTAACTGCGGTTGGTACTATCTAAAAATACGATAGTCTATTCCTTCCTGTTCAAAGAATTCCGTATGATATTCAAGCTTTTTCATTTCATCAAAATCCGGGGTATAGGTTTTACCTACCATTTCATATTTCGCGCCAGCCGCTTGTTGATACGGAAGGATATCGACTCTGACTAATTTTTCCGCTTTTTTGAACATTTCTGCTACTGTTTTGAAATGTTCTTCGTTATCATTTACCGTTGGAATAATGGGCATACGGATTATGAATGGCGTCTCCCCTTCCGCAAGCATTTTTGCATGTTCTCTGATGATACTTTGTTCCACTCCCGTATACTTTTTATGCAATTCCGGATCGGACACCTTCCAGTCCATCATGATCAGGTCACAGGTTTCCATTGCGGAACGGAACACATCATCCGGGGCATAGCCGCTGGTCTCGATCGCGCGGTGGATGCCATTCAGTTTCGTAAATACATCGCGCACAAAATCCCACTGCATGAGCGGTTCCCCGCCCGAAAAGGTGACGCCGCCGTCCGAAAGCGCGTAGACATCCCTGTCTTTGGAAAGCCGCGCCGCAAGGGCATCGGAATCCCATTTCGTTCCGCAGATTTTTCGGAACCCTCCCCTGCATACCGGAACGCATCTCCCGCATGCCGTGCAATGGTCGGGAGACTCACAGACCTTCTCACACGCGCCGCAGTGGACGCATGCCGCCTTGCTGACCATGAGCTGCGGTTTAGCCGACAGCCCCTCAGGATTATGACACCATTGACAGCGGAGCGGACATCCCTTCATGAACACCGTCGTACGGATCCCGGGGCCGTCAAATACCGCAAATTCCTTGATATCGAAGACGATTCCTTCGCTCATAATTTCCTCTTTTGCAAGCATACGAGGGATCATCCTTCCGAATGATCCCTCTTTTCGTTAAATCAGCAATTCCGCTCTTCTGATGATGTGGTCCTGATAGCACTTATCCAGTTCCACAAAATATCCGCTCCAACCCCAAACTCTTACGATCAGGTTCCTGTAGTTCTCCGGGTGCTGCTGCGCATCCAGAAGCCGGTCCCTGTTTACAGTATTGAGCTGCAGCTGATGGCCGCCTCTCTGGACGAACATTTGCACGAGCTGTGCCACCTTAGTGATGGATTCCTCCTGCGTAAACACGCTCTCGGAGAATTCTATCGTCAGAGGTCCGCCGTTGATTGTCTTTGAAAGGTCCGGCTTTGTGAAGGACTTAATGAGTGATACGGGGCCATTCAATTTGATGTTCAGCGAAGGAGCGTAGTTCGCGGGTAAAGGCACTCCTGCCTCTCTTCCATCCGCGGTAGCACCCATTTCACTGGCATGGAAGATGTAATACATGGCACTGCCGGTTCCGGCGCGGATGATGCCGCCACGGTCATTCTTGAGACCCTTTACAGCTTCCGAGAAGGTTTCGAGTAGCCAACAGGCGTACTTGTCCACATAATCATCATCGTTGCCCATCTTCGGGCAATGATTCTTAAGCGTATCGCGCAGCTCATCATATCCGTCAAAATCCGCCTGCATGGCAGCAAGCAGTTCCTCCGGTTTTACTTTGCCGGAGAATACCTGCTGTTCCACTGCCGCAAGCATGTCCGCTGCGCAAGCCAGTCCGGTTCCATGCAGACCCCAGTTGTTATAGGTGCAGCCGTCCGCGATATCTTTGCCCTTCTCAACACATCCGTCAAAGAACAGGGACAGATACGGCGAAGGCACGGCATAGAGATTTTTGCAGTTCTCCACCGTTTCCCTGACGCGCCTGAAAATGTCTTCTTTGATGATCTCTTTCAGCTCTGCCATGGTTTTCACGGCAGGCAGTTTGCTGCGGATGACAGAATCCACCGTGTTGGCAAAGGGCAGTGCTCCGATATTCGGGATTTCCATGCCCCTTGCCGGAATGATGAATTCCCAGCATGCCGCCATCGCGTAGTTGCGGGCGTCCTCTTCCGCATAGCCCAGTTCCATGAGCGCGGGGATCGCCACATCATCGTTTTCATACTGCGGGAAGCCGAGCCCCAGTTTTGTGAGCTGCGTGCCCAGTTCATACACCCACAGAGGCGTGTTCCTGCTGACGCGCAGATTGATTTTGGGATCAATGAGCCGCAGCTCGGCGCTCGCCTTCAGACACATGCCGGAGAGCATGCTGTAGCCGTCCCTGCCGTCTTTCGTCATGCCGCCCAGTACCATGCTCTGACCGTTATC
>JAZUFB010000075.1:0-4963 GCA_045640475.1 Clostridia bacterium | reverse complement strand
GTACTGGAAGGCAGTGAAACCGAAAAGTTCTACGAAGAATCTTTCCTTCAGGATATGGTCAAAGAAGTATTCATTATCTACGGTGACGAAAACGATCAACTCGTCTGTAGCTATGACTATTTTGTCTGGGCCTCAGAAGAAGATGCTCTTGGATACGTAAACTATGTCTATGACTCTGGTCAGGAAGCGCAGCAGGAAGGTGTAATCACTCTAGTCTATTCGGACGCCGAAGCACTACGCCTTTCCGCAGAGGATATGATCTTCTTTGGCCAAATGGAGGAGAATACCGCATCTGCCTATGCTGAGTGCGTCCGCAAATCAGGCAACCTTGTTGCGTATCCCGAGTAATTTGCCATCGGCTTATGTGCACGTTTGCCTGGGTTTCTGCGTGGACTAAGGAAATCTAACGAACCGTTGTTGGCAAAATGCAAAGCAAAATTTGCAAGGCCGCAATTCGCCTGTAGCATTTTGCGGTCTTGTGTTATTGTTCTTTTGATCCATGTTATCTATTCTATATTCTTGATCGTTTTTCAATGAATTATTGAGTATAAATGATTACTAATATAATAAACGGAGCAGATCACATGACCTGCTCCGCGCTTTTTTATTCAGTTGCCTGAGCGAATCCTTTTAGGTATTCCTCCACGTTCTGGTATTGGATTTCCCCGACCGTTTGGCTTTCGCCGCGGTAGATCACGGTCTTTCCCGTGATGGGGCCGAAGCGGAATTCGGTGTCCGTGCACTTCTTATCATCGGTCAGGTGTCTGTACTGCTCCGGTGCAGCTTTATCGCTGTGCTTCACCTCGAAAATCGCGCAGGATGCCGCCTTCGGGTCGAATACGACCATATCAAATTCGCCGGCGGCAAATTGCAGCTTGAACACCTGACAATCGGGACGGGCTTTTTTCGTTTCAAGCAGAACAATATCCTCCATCATGCAGCCCATCACATCGCTCAGAAGACGATCTCTCACCGTGTTTCTGTCACGGAGCGAGAGCGTGGAGAACACTTCATCATCCATCAGTGATTGGATCAGCGCCTCCGCCTGTGCATATCGCATTCCAGGCTGAGAAATCGCAGTATGCGTTTCCTTTTTCGACAGGTCAGGCAGATAGACCTCATCAATGTCTACAGTCAGGTCAAGCAGATCCAGATATTCCTTGATTTCCGCCCTGTGGGCATCGGTGATCGTTACCGTCTGCTCCGGCAGGTTCCGAATCTCCAGCATTTGGCGAAGCCGCTCCGTGATAGCCGCTTTGTCCAGCTGCTGCATGATGGTATTTGGCGCTTCGCGGTCACGAAGAAGGTTTTTGGCGGTACGCCCGTAATCGTGGGAAACAAAATCCCGAGTCAGGATCTCAATCGTAAATCTGTGGTTGATGTCCTCAACGATTCGGTTGATGGCGCTGGTCAGCTCTTTGGCTTCATACAGCTCGGACAGATGGCGGAAATGGGTACCGTCCTGATAGTTTTTCAGGGAGTGCTGAATGTTGCCGGCAATCGCGCTGTCCACATATTCGTCCGTGCTTTTCTTCGTGGCAAAGGTCATGCCGGAGCGATTGTAGTCGATGCCGCCGAGGCTCATGGTGCCGCCGTAGCGGATATATTCGTCAATTCCCTTAATTCCGAGCACGGTTTCAAATTCACGATACGGAATGAATGTGGTGTGGAGCATCCTGCAACGGTCGTAGAGTTCCCGATCCTCCGAGAAAACAAAGCCAAGCGAATCCGTGCCGGACAAAACGACCTTCATACCGCTGGATGCGAAAACATCGGAGAACAGCGCCGCACCCTCGATGAAATCATCCATCAGTGTGACCTCATCGAGGAACACATATTTGCATCCCTGCTTTTCCAACGTCCGCATATCCAGATTGATCTTTACGAGATCAATGCCGGAAGCGACCTGAATGTACGCTGCCTTTTGGAACACTTCTTCGGGCATTTCAGAAATGAGCTGGCGGATCATGGTGGTCTTGCCGGTTCTGCGCAGACCATAGAGGATGAATACGCGGTCGGTGCTGTTGCCGTAAACATAGTCACTCAGCTGGGTGTAAATCTCGCGCTTGCGAAAATCCTTCACGGGATCGACAAAGGCTTTCAGCGCATCGCCCCGCTTGACAAGGGAAAAGAAAAACTCATCTTCCAACGCAGCGGGCTTTTGGGTCGCTTCGGGGGACTCCTTCAGCTGCTTCTCCAATGATTTTCTCTGCGCGATTTTTTCGGACAGCTCCTGAAGCTCCTCCGGCTTGACAACTCTGCCTTTTTGCTTTCCGTTTTCCCGCCATTGATAATAGGGATAGCGTTTGCCGTTGATCGTCTTGTAGCTGATGTTCCCCGGAGGAAGCTGGGAAATCTGTTCCTTGATGTATCGAATCCTTACAACGTCCATTTTGACACCTCCTATTATGCTTAACTTCATTTTAACTTTTTTAACTTTATTCGTCAAGATAAAAAGTTAAAACTTATTTCTATTATACACGGTTGAAAATAACTCTATGCAACCCGAAAGAAAGGCGGCTGGAATGAAGGCGTTCTCCTTCACTCCAGCCGCCCGCGCATGGACAAATAGAGTTACAGGAGCTTCTTGAGTTTTTTACGGATCGCCTCGATGGTATCGTATACGCTTTGGCGAACGATATGATTCTCTTTGGCGTACTCCGCCACCGGCTGTCCCTGCTCAAAGTGCTTCTCAAAAACGTCCAGCTGCCGCTCTGTCAGCGACGCCTTCAATTCGGCAAGCAGCATCCGGGCAATCGTATCTTCAAAGACGTCGGTGTCGGCCTCCGGCAGACCGTCCGCCATAACCTCATCATGCTCCATCGCTTTCTTCTCGGTTCGCCACAGCAGTCGCATCACCTCGGCAGAAACCTTTGTCACCTCACCGGTGAACTTCACCCGAACCATATATGTACCGTCTTTCGTTTTCCAGAAGTCGTATTCATGCGAAAATGACCTGCTCATATACTAATCCCCTTTGTTTTTGAATGTAGGTCGATTCAAAAACAGGAAACTATGGGTAGCCCGCAATATACGTTTCCAGTGAAACCCGCCGGACAATGCCATTTCGCGTGCCTCATTATATAGTACACCCATGCCGATTCCTTTCTTTGACTACCGAATCAGAGAAGCACGGGTGAACACATAAAAAAGCGCACTGAGGTAAGGGTACCCTCAAAGCAACACTAAATTGGTTCAACCGTGTTGTTTACGTGTATCCTTATCCAGACGCGCTTTCATGCAAGCATTATTCAAGATAAGTAAATGCTATAGGCTAGTTTTTTAAAGCTCAATTTTGGGCCATCTGCCGCCGTTTTCTAAGTTTTATCATAGCTACTGTCCAATAAGCAGGACTCTATGCCTTACATACTTTTGATTCTGCAAATTAATCTGATTTCATTTTTTAGCCACGCACTATTGTGATATTCCGACAGTTCGCAGCCTGTGCATGATTTCCTTGAAAGATGTTCCATCAAATTGGAATTTTAAACATATAGACAGGACGAAATCTACTTTGAGTTTGCTGATTGACCTCTCCCGCTATTCGCAAAAGCTCTTCTGGACAGACCGCAGGACGAAACGATTAAACATATTATCTATTTTGCCGCAGATGCCTCTTCTCGCTCTAAAGAATCGAGAAATGGAAGACTATGTGTTCGTCAAAGCCACTGACTATATTGAAGAATTCGAATAACAGATTGAGCAGTCGGTTAATAATGGCAGATGAATTGGAATGGCATTTGTTGCAACCACTAGAACTGTTTGAATCGGACGAAAACCGCAACCTAATTTGTTTTGGATAAATAATATATATGCTTATCGGCATAACTCAGCACACCACAAGATGTAGCAACAGCGCGAACCAAACGCAGAAAGACCTGATTGCCGGTCATGCGCCGGTTAAAGCGGAAACAGTACTCGTCAAGATATGATTGCAGTTTCGTGCATCTACCATGATAGGTTCCAAGCAAAAATGATTTGAGATTGCTGATTGTCTTATGCACCCAATGCAGATCCCCTTGCTCATATTTCTTTGCATGAACCTGAACACCCTCTAAACTCAAATAGCTGCTGTAACCGTCGCATTCTACTCTGGTTTCAGGGGCAAAACTCTCATCAATGATCTGCTGCAAGGTTTTTCTCTGAATGTTGTTGACCGCTCTGATTCGAACATATAAGGCGGCTCCATTCTCAGATTTTGAAAGTGAAACCACAACCTCCGGCTTGTCTGTCCCGCGACCGCGTTTTCCATTATGGGAAACACCGCCAACATAGCAGTCATCCATTTCCACGATGCCGGAAATCAGATACTGTTCGTCTCTTTGTCCCATAGCGGTACGAATTCTGCCCAATAAGCTCCATGCGGACTCATAACAGATTCCCAAAGTTCGGCTCAACTGAACTGCAGAGATGCCCCGCTTATCTGTGGCACAAAGATAAATTGCCCAGAACCAAGTGGTCAAGGGTAATCTGGTACGGTGCATGATGGTTCCGGCAGTAACAGAGGTCTGATGTCGGCAGGCGCGGCATTGAAAGGTATTGCGTCCACGGATCGGATAGTACTCCCTGCATCCGCATACCGGGCACACGAAGCCCTCAGGGAACCTCAAACGGAACAACTCCGCTCGGCAAGCATCTTCTGTATTGTACTGAAGCCGGAATTCCTTGAAGCTGATTGCTGCGACCTTTGCCATAACCAATACCCCCTGTCGTTTCTGGGAATATTGTATCTAACTATCTGTCCATTAACCTGGACTCTCACCAAATGTTGTGGTTTGCTGAGTTAAGCCGATAAGCATAATAATATATATAACATAATAGATTTCCAATGATGCGGAAGACCGCTATGGTATATCTGATGCTCCCATCTAATGTGTGCCGTAGCCGAGGATGGCGTAGTAGCCGATAGTGAAACGGTTTTCGCGGACGGAGTCGCCGGCGTTGCCTTCGATGGTGTAGATGC
>JAZUFB010000074.1:0-14005 GCA_045640475.1 Clostridia bacterium | reverse complement strand
TATGCTCGCCGCTAACGACACCAACGACATTTTCATGGTCAAGGACATCCCCGCTCTGCTGAACTGGTTCAACGCCGGTTACGCTGCGGACCTGAACAGCTACATCGCTGACAAGGCCTATGATAAGTCCGGTTTCGCCGGCATGGATGCCTACTATGCCTTCGACGGCGTGCAGGCTGCCCTGCCCTTCCGTTCCGACTTCGAAGTGCTGTTCTATAACAAGGACCTCTTCGACGCCGCCGGTGTTGAATACCCCACCAACGAGATGACCTGGGAACAGTACAAGGAAAAGGCTCTGGCCCTGACCGACGCTGAAAAGGGCATCTACGGCACTCACTATCACACCTGGCTGTCCACCGCTGTCAACTACACCGTTGCTGATGGCGTGAACACTCTGGTCGATGGCGAATATTCCGATCTGGCCTACTTCTATCAGATGGTTCTGGATCTGGAAGATGCCGGTGCCTGCATGTCCTTCCCCGAACTGAAAGCCTCCGGCCTGCACTACTCCGGTGCCTTCGGCAATGGCAACATCGCCATGATGCCCATGGGTTACTGGTACGTTGCGACTCTGGCTGCCAACATCAAGTCCGGCGAATACAAAGTTGGCAACTGGGGCATCACTGCTCTGCCCGTCAAGGAAGGCGTTGCCTATGGTTCCACCTTCGGCAACCTGACCGGCTGCATGATCAACGAAAAGGCTACCAACAAGGATCTGGCTTGGGATTACATTGCCTGGCTGTGCGGCGAAGAAGGCTCCAAGGTCACTGCCGGCACCGGCAACCGTCCCGCTTGGGTTTCTGAAGGCGTTGCCGAAGTCATGGCTGCTGCTGAAGGCTTCCCGACCGACGAAACCTCCAAGGCCTGCCTGCTGCCCACCTTCGTTGGCGTTGAAATCCCCGGCATGAAGTACACCTCCGAGATCAACACCATCCTGGGCGAAGTGCATAGCATGATCATGAACCGTGAATGCACCATCGAAGAAGGCATCGAGGAAATGAACGAGCGCGTTCAGGAACTGTTTGCCGAATAATCCACTCCCCCTATAGGGAATGAATACGTCCTTACGAAAGGCGGGAAGAGCGACCACTCGCTTTTCCCGCCTCTTTCTATGAACCTCGTTTCCCCTCGTGCGAAGCGCCCTCCACCCTTTAACCCCTTAGCCCTTGGCCCTTGGCCCTCGTTTCCCCTCGCGCGAAAACGCCCTCCACCCTGTACCCTCGTCTCCCCTTAGCCCTTGGCCCTCGGCCCTCGTCTCCCCTTCCCCCTCGAACCCTTCCCAACCACGAAAGGAGTCCTTACCATGACCCAGAATCCCGCGATCCCCGCGAAGCGTCGGATGAGCCGCCTCGAGCGTAAAAACAGCCTCGTCGCGTATTCATTCCTTGCGCCTAACTTTATCGGTTTTGCCGTATTCACGCTGATCCCGGTCATTCTCTCGGTGGTCATGTCCTTCACGGAGTGGAAGGGTGGCCCCCTGAATACCATGAAGTGGGTCGGTCTGGACAATTACGCGGCCATCTTCAAATCTGCCAAAGTCGCGGATAAGATTGCCGAAGGCGGTTTTTTTGCCGGCCTCGATTATTTCTTCAATAAGGTGGATCTTGGTATCTGCCTCAAAAACACGGTGACCTACACGATCCTCACCGTGCCGCTGACTCTCGTTTGTTCCATCGCCCTGGCCATCATCCTCAACCGTGGCGTCAAAGGCGCGGTCGCTTTCCGTGCCATTTTCTTCTTCCCCTATGTCGCTTCCATGGTGGCCATCTGCGTCTGCTGGAACTTCATCCTCATGAAGAATGGACCTGTCAACCAGATTCTGATGTCGTTGGGCATCAACTTCAACAAAACATGGACAGCCGACTCGACCATGGCTATGTGGGCCGTGATCCTGGTCAGCGTCTGGCGTAATATGGGCTACTACATGGTCATCTATCTGGCCGCGCTTCAGGGCATCCCGCGTGAGCTCTACGAAGCCGCGACCGTCGACGGTGCCGGCAAGGGCCAGCAATTCTGGCACATCACCCTGCCTCAGCTCCGCCCAACGACCTTCTTTGCGATGATCATGCTCATGATATCCTGCTTCAAGATCTACGATACTGTCGCGATCATGACGGACGGCGGTCCCGGACGGGCGACCAAGATGCTGGTCACCTACATCTACAGCACCGCCTTCCAGGATTATAAATTCGGCACAGCCAGCGCCATCGCGATGATCCTTTTGGTCATCGTCCTGCTGGTCACCATTATCCAGTTCAGCAGCGAAAAGAAATTCGCCAACGATTAAGAAAGGAGGCGTCCGTATGGAACTGACCGTTACCGGTAAGAAAAGTAATGTGGTCCTGCACAAAGTCGGCAGAGTGATCCTCTATGTCGTGCTGATTGCTTTGGCCCTGTTTACGCTCATTCCCTTTGTATGGATGCTGTCCTCTTCTCTGAAGCTGGACCGCGAAGTCTTCGTCTACCCGATGAAGTGGCTCCCGGAAACCTTCCATTGGGAAAACTATTCCCTGATCTGGGAAAAAGCGCCCATGCTCACCTACTTCAAAAACACCGCCATCATTGCCCTCAGCGTCACCTTTATCCAGACGCTGACTTCTTCCTTCGCCTCCTACGCCTTCGCGAAGCTCAACTTCAAAGGCCGTGACATCCTCTTCCTTTGCTACGTTGGCACCATTGCGGTTCCGTGGCAGGCCTATATGCTGCCCCAGTTCATTTTCATGCGTTCTCTGGGCCTCTACGATAACCTGTATGCCATCATGGTCCTGCAGGCTTTCTCCGCCTTCGGCGTGTTCCTGATGCGTCAGTTCTATCAGAACGTTCCCACCGAGCTTTGTGAAGCTGCCCGCATCGACGGCCTTTCCGAATACGGCATCTGGGCCCGCATCATGCTGCCCCTTTCCAAAGCCGCCATTGCCACGCTGGTCATCTTTACCTTCGTCGGCACCTGGAACGACTATATGGGCCCCATGATCTACCTCACCCGCGACAGTGTCAAGACCGTTCAGGTCGGTCTGCGCCGTTTCATTCAGGAAAACACCAGCCAGTATCATCTGATCATGGCCGCGTCCATGGTTTCCCTGATTCCTGTTTCTGTTGTCTTCCTGGCGCTCCAGAAGTACTTTATCGAAGGTATCGCGACCTCCGGTCTGAAAGGATAAGTGATCCACTGTGTCCGTTTTTTCCGAAAATCCGCTTCGCACGCGGGATGATTTTCTCCGTGCCGCGGAAGATCTTCTGACCCCGATGCAAAAATACCTGACGCCGAAAAAGTCCCGCGTCATGCTTTCCGCCACCTGTGCCCATTATGACGAAGCGATTGCCGGCATGGAAGGCTTCAGCCGCTGCCTTTGGGCCATCGTCCCCATGCTTATGGCCGGTGAGAAGGCTGTCCTTCCCTATTGGGCCGATTGGGCCCAGGGCATCGCAAACGGTTCCGACCCCGCGGATCAGGAATATTGGGGCGACATCGGCGATTGCGACCAGCGCATGGTCGAAATGGCCGTCATGGGCATGGCGCTCGCCTTCTGTCCCGACCGTTTTCTGAAAGCCCCCGTGGATACGCAAAAACTGTGGGCATGGCTTGATCAGATCAATCATCACGATATGCCCACCTGCAACTGGAAGTTCTTCCGTATCCTCGTCAATGTCGGTTTCCTGAAGGCCGGTCTTCCCTATGACCGCGAGCGCATGGAAGCCGATCTCGTCGAGATGGAAGGCCACTACACCGATCACGGTTGGTATTCCGACCGTCCCGGACAGAATGATTACTATACCCTTTGGGCATTCCACTACTACGGTCTGGTATACGCCGTCGCCATGAAGGATGAAGATCCCGAGCGCAGCGCCCGCTTTATCGAGCGCGCCCGCCTCGTGATGCCCCGTTTTGCCTGCTGGTTTGACGCTTCCGGCCGGGCTCTCCCCTACGGGCGCAGTCTGACCTATCGCTTCGCGCAGGGCGCTTTCTGGGCCGCCTGTGCCTATGCCGGCATCACCACCGAGGAGATCGGCTATGGAGAGATCAAAGGCCTCCTCCTGCGGAATATGCGCTATTGGTTCTCCCTGCCCATCTTTGACCGGGACGGCATCCTGACCGTCGGCTACGGCTATCCGAACTATACCATTACCGATGGCTACAATGCCCCGGGTTCCCCTTACTGGGCCATGAAGTCCTTCCTCCCGCTCGCCCTGCCGGAAGATCATCCCTTCTGGACCTGCGAGGAGAAGGCATACTGCCCGCCACTCCGTTTCTGCGACGGTGAATCCCACCAGCTGCTGCTCCGCGACGCGGAAAACAGCCATGTGATCTCCTTCACCGCCGGCAACCATTCCGAGCCGCATACCCATGTCATGGCCAAATACGAGAAGTTTGCCTATTCCACGGCTTTTGCCTTCTCCGTGGCCGCTGAGACCTTCCTGCTTGAGAAGGGTTCCTTCGATTCCATGCTTGCCGTTCGCCGCGCCCAGCGCGATATCTGGCACACCCGTTACGGTTGTGAAAAGTGGTCTCTCAAGGAAGATCGCGTATCCTTCACCTGGTCTCCCATGGAGGATGTCATGATCGATACGGTGATTATTCCCGTGAATGACCGGTGGCATATCCGCCGCCATGTGATCCACACAGCCTGCGCCATTGAGGTCGCTGAAGGCGGTTTCGCCGTCAGTCGCGACGAGCCCGGCGCGCGTCCCTGTGACCGTATCCGCACCGCCTGTGAGGCGGATGAAAAGCATGCCGCGGCCTACGGGCCTTTCGGCAGCTGTGTCCTCTATAACCTGTCCGGCTATGCCAACGGGCGTGTCCTCTCACCGGAGGCCAACACCAATCTGCTCAAGCCGCGTACTGTCCTTCCCACCTTGTGTCAGACTCTTCCCGCCGGGGAGAACGTGCTTGTCTGTGCCGTCTTTGCTTCCCCGTTAAGCGAATTGCCCCAAGAAATTCCCACGGAGGTGATCACCCTTGCGCAATCATGCTGATGAAGCGCTGGCCCGGATCCAGCAGAAATATCGCCATTCCCTTTCCGAGGCCGCGGAACGGGGCATCATCCCCTACAAGAGTGAAAACGGTCACTGGGTCGTTTCGCCCTATGACGGAAACAGCTGGTGGACCGGCGGTTTCTGGTCCGGCCTGATGTGGCAGCTCTTTGCCCGTTCCGGAGATGAAGCCTTCAAGACTGAAGCCCGCCGTGTGGAAAAGCTCCTCACCGATGAGTTCCGCACCTTCACTTACCTGAACCATGATGTCGGCTTTATGTATCTGCTCTCCTGCGGCGCGGACCATAAACTGACAGGCGATGAACAGGCCCGCATCGATACCCTCCATGCCGCGGCGCTCCTGATGAACCGCTTCAACCCCAAGGGCTTCATCCGCGCCTGGAACGGCCCCGAGCAAAAGGGCTTTGTCATCATCGACTGCATGATGAATCTTTCCCTGCTCTATTGGGCTTCCCGCATGACCGGCGATCCCCGCTTCGCGCATACCGCGAACATCCACGCCGATACGACGCTCAAACAGTTCCTGCGGGAAAACGGTTCCGTCAGCCACATCGTAGAGTTTGATCCCGAAACCGGCGACCGTGTCCGCGAGCATCCCGGTCAGGGCTATACCCTCGGTTCCAGCTGGAGCCGCGGTCAGGCCTGGGGCCTCTATGGATTCACCCTCGCCTACCTGAATACCAAGCAGGAAAAGTATCTCGAAGCCGCTCTGAAGATCGCCCGCTGGTTCGCTTCCAACATCCGTGAGGACGGCCTCACCGATTGCGACTTTGCCCAGCCCAAGGACGAAGAGCGCATCGATAACATCGCCGGCGCCATTGCCGCGTGCGCGTTTCTGGAGCTCGAGAAGATCACCGGTGACGCCCAGTGGCATACCGCCGCGGAAAGCCTCACAGACGGCCTTCTGGACCTCTGCAGCGACTGGTCCGACACCTCCACCGGCATCCTCACCAAATGCACCGCCAGCTACCACGACGACGGTGCGGGCCGCCACACCAACATCGTTTACGGTGATTACTTCCTCGTCGAAGCGCTTTCCAAGCTTTGCGGCACCGATCCGATGCTTTGGCTCTGATTTTAAGAGATAGAAGGAGACAGTGGGACGGTTCTCCTGTCTTGCGCAAGACAGGAGAACCGTCCCTCTGTCTCGAAACCATCCCTCTGTCTCCCCATCCCCGGCAAACACGAAATGCAGGGTCAGCCAGCCCTGCATTTCGTGTTTTTTGTTAGGTCCCTCTGTCTGTCCCGTTTCGATTACAAAAAAAGCCTGTCCGTCGTAAAACGGACAGGCAACTTGATTAACCGGGGTCAGTAATGATCTTTTTCAGATATTACTTTTCGTAAGCAACGCCGTAGAATTCCTGCAGCTTTTCGATGCGCTCGTCAACGATCGCTTCGCCGCCGATAGCCATATAGTCAGCATAGTGCTCGTCCCAAACAGCGTCGAATTCTTCGACGGAGGCGGTAACGGCCTTGGTCAGCAGTTCGTCACGCTTGGTGGTCAGGCTGGAGCCAACTTCGGTTTCAGCTTCGATGGTGCCAACGCTGTAGTGCTTGGCGAAGCGGCCATTGTTCATGCCGTATTCCTTAGCCAGGGCAACTTCATCAGCGGGGATTCCGGGGTAGCTCAGCATTTCGGTAGCATCGCCCAGCATGATGCCGTTCAGGGTCATGGTGTAGTCGATGTTGTTGCCGGAGTTCTTGACCCAATCACCGGTAGCGGGCAGGATCTCGTAAGCGCCATCAGCAGTCATGTTGTAGCTGGTGCCTTCCAGACCGGTCTGCAGATAGGTGTAGGCTTCTTCAGAGGAGATGAAGTTGATGTAAAGCAGGGAGGCCAGAGGTTCGTCGTTGGTGGCGGGCAGGAAGATCTTGCGGTCAGAACCAACGGGGCTGCCCAGGAACTTACGGGTGATGCCAGCAGCGTTCGGGAAGCAGTCAACAGCAACAAACTTCGCGTCGGGGCCAACGTTACGGGCCAGGTTGGCGTTGATGCAGTCTTCGCCATTGCGGTAGGGGTAGTCCCAGTTGTGCTGGAAGGCGCCCACATAACCGGCCTTCATGTTGTCATCTTCAACGGTGGAATCGGTGTACAGGGCGAAGTCTTTCCAAACCAGACCTTCGTTGTACCACTTGTTCAGAACACGGATGCCTTCCTTGTATCCGGGATAGGTGGTGTGACGATCGTCGTAACCATAAACGAAGAGGGTTTCGTCGTCGATATCATCGGCAACGTAGCTGATGCTCAGCAGGTCGTTGCGCCAGCCGATATCGGTGGAGGTGGTGTAGGGGATCATCTTGTCAGCGTCGGCGCCCAGCAGGGTTTCGGCGTTGTCGCGGAAAGCAACCAGCATGTTGTAGAATTCTTCTTCGGTGGTGGGCAGAGCGATGTTCAGCTTGTCGCACCAGTCCTTACGGACGAAGGTGGTGATACGGGCAACGTTGGGCTTGGAGCCTTCGATGCAGTACACAGCGCCGGTGGTGGGATCCTGATCGTAGTACAGGTTCTCTTCGCCAAGCACCAGAGCGATCAGGTCGCCCAGGTAATCTTTGTATTCAGCCAGCATATCTTTGAGATCCAGCACGCCGTCCATGGCAGCGTAGGTGTTGATCGCGCCGATATTGTAGGTGTAGCTGACATCAGGAGCTTCGCCGGTGGCCAGCAGGTTCGGGATGTCATCAGCTTCGGTCCAACGGCCGACGGAGACGAATTCGACTTCGACGTTGTACTTTTCGAGCATCTGAGCCTTGATCCAGTCAGTCCAAACATTGTTGGTGGGATCAGTGCCGCCGTCGTTGTTGCGGTTGAAGATTTCAACCGTGATGTGACGGGTTTCGGTGAATTTGCCGTCCACAAAGCCATCATCAGCCGCGAAAGCAGTGGTGATGCCCAGGGTGGCGATCAGAGCCAGAACCAGAACCAGGGAAAGAATGCGTTTCATGGTAGTTCCTCCTTTTAATATTGTTTCTGCGGTAATAACCGCGGATAACCGAATGGAATTCGTTTGCCGTCATGAAGGATGCGATACGGCAAACCGGGCTGTTAGCCCTTCACGGCGCCGATGGTCACGCCGGTCACAAAGTATCTCTGCAGCCAGGGATACACGAGCAGGATCGGTACAGTGGCAAACATAACGGTCGCCATCTGGATGGTCTTGCTGACACCGTTATCAAAGAATCCTTCCTGCGCGACCTGCTCGGTCGTCTGCGTGGAGTTCTTGATCACGTTGTACAGCATCAGCTGGATGGGATAATACTTTTCGGCCTTGCTGCTCTTCAGGTACATCAGCGCGTCACTGAAACCGTTCCAGCGGCCCACCGCGTAGAAGAGGCTGAGCGTCGCGATAACCGGCAGACTCAGGGGCAAATAAACCTTGACCAGCACCCGGATCGGACCAGCGCCGTCGATCTCAGCGGCTTCGCGCAGGCTGTCTGGCACGCCGTAGAAGAAGCTGCGCATGATGATGACATTGAAGACGCTGATGCAGTTCGGCAGGATCATACACCAGGGGGTATTCAGGAAACCGAGATTGTTCAGCAGGATATAATTCGGGATCGTTCCCGCGCTGAAGTACATGGTGAACAGGATGATAAAGTTGATGAATTTGCCGCCACGCAGATTATCATAGATCAGCGGATACGCGCAACAGATCGTCATCGTGATGCTCAGCAGCGTACAGATAACCGTCAGGATCGCGGTCCACTCAAGACTCCAGACATACTTCTGCGTTGTGAGAACCGTTTTGTAAGCCTCGATATTCCATCCCTTCGGCCAGAGGAAAACATCGTTTTTGACCAGCGCGTCAGCGGAAGAAAGGCTACAGGCCAGCACATGCACCATGGGAAGCAGGCACAATAACATAGCCAGGAAGATAAACAGGGCAATGATGCCGTCACCGATCCGCGTTTTGTTCGACTTGATCATGCCATCGCGTAGTTTTTTCTTGTTCAATGTTTCAACCGGAGTGATCGTACTCATTTCGCCGCCTCCTTACCATACGCCCCGCTCGCCGAAGCGCTTAGCGAGGGCATTGCTTGCAAGCAGGAAGATGACACAGACAACACTCTGGAACAAACCGACAGCAGTACTCAGAGAGAACTGTGTGCCTTTGATACCGCGTTCGTAGACGAAGATGGAGATCGTCTTGCTGGCCCCAACGACCAGCGGATTGCTCAATGTAAACGGACGGTCGAATTCAGAACCGAGGATATGCCCCAGATTCATGATGAGCAGGATAATGATCGTGCTGCGGATCCCGGGCAGGGTAACATGCCAGATCTTCTGCCAACGGGTGGCTCCGTCAACCTCAGCGGCTTCATACAGTTCCGGGTTGATACCGGTCAGCGCGGCCAGATAGATGATCGTGTTCCAACCGCATTCCTTCCATATACCCAGAACGATGTAGGTCGCGCGCCAGTTGCCTTCTGTGCCAACAAACGGTATCGCTGTCCCCAATAGCTTGTTGATCATTCCGTCATTGGTGGCAAAGAGTCTCAGTGTAATGCTCGAGATGATGACCCAACTCAGGAAATGGGGCAAATAAAGGATCGTCTGGGCAACACGCTTGAATTTCGGGAAAGCCAGTTCGTTCAGGAGCAGCGCCATAATGATCGGCATCGGCATGCCAATGACCAGATCCAGCAAATTCAGGAAAATGGTATTCTTGAGTGCGGCGATAAAGGTTTTGTCCTTAAAGGCTTTAAGGAACCATTCAAATCCGCTGTTCTTGGCCCAATCTACCAACCACGGTGCTTTCAGAATGTTGTTCTTTTTGAAAGCAAGCAGGATATAGGCCATTGGCGTGTAGCGGAAGAGGACGAAGAAAACAATAGGAAGGATCAGAAGGAGGTACAACGTACCGTACCTGCGCATATATACATTCCAGGGCATCTTGGACCGTGAGCCGATCGTTCTGCTCAACGGTGCCTGCTTAACCTGACTCAAGGATTGCCATCTCCTTCCGGATATGTCATTTATCTATCCAAAAATCCGACCAAAACATTCAGTCGAACATCTATTTAAATTCTATCCAACGCCGCAAACGGTGTCTATGCATTTTTTGCCCAAAAGCATGCAAATGTTGCGTATAAACTGTACCAAATCGCACAATTTTTATCCGGTACGAAAACATGAATTTGCTTGTAACCATTGATTTTCCTAACAGTTAAGGGCTTTTATGGTTTTCGTGGTTTTTCTCTGTTTTTACCTATTCTGTCTTTATCTGCATACTTCCGGACTAAAAAAGTACCGCGAACCTTGTCGCGGTACTTGAGATCATTTTATTCTTCATCATCGTCCTCATCGTCATCCGGGAATACGCTTCCGGGACTCATGAGGTTTTTCCTGTAGGCATTGGGAGACATACCCTCCAACAGCTGGAAGGCTCTGCGGAACGTACGCACATCCTCAAATCCGCAGGCATAGCTGATGTCCATCAGGGATCTCGTCGGATCTTCCCGGATCAGCCTTGTCGCGAGACCGATGCGGAACATGTTGATATACTGTCTGAAGTTGATCTTCAGCTGCTGGCTGAAGATATGGGATAGATGAGACCGGCTCATGCCCAGTGCCCGGCTGACGGAGTCCAGTGTCAGATCCTCACAGTAGTGTGCTGACAAGTACATGGTCACCTTGTGGATCGTTTCACTTTCAGGCTTATAGGTCAGCGTTTCCAGTTTGATTGCCGGGAACAGTTTGGTCAGCAGCAGGCACATATACCCTTCCGCCATGGCCTCGTCATAGTCCTCCTGGTCCAGCTGGATCAGTTCCTTCAGGAATGTCTTCGTCTTCTCGTCCATGTCCTTCGCGCGCACAACAGGCATGGCAGGACGGTTTCCGTTGAACACGGAAGCGTATCTGGAGACCAGTTCCGGGGAGAAGAAGAAGGCGTGGCCCTTTACATCGTCCGAGACACTGTCATAGCTATGGAAGATCAACGGAAAAGCAATGGCGATATCCCCTTCGTTCAGGGTCACCTGCTGGTCCGCGATGGTCACCGTCAGTGAACCGGCGGTGACATACATCATTTCGACCACATAATGGACGTGCGGCGGATAGGGATGATCACAGAGCGGATAAATCCGGAAGTCTTCCCTTTTGTCCTCGTATACCGGGTTCACCGTTCATCATTCCTTTCCATTCAATATAGTAGGATCAATTAACCCTTAACACTGCCCAGCGCCATGCCGGTAACGAAGTAACGCTGCAGGAAGGGATATACGACCAGGATCGGCGCCGCGGAAACCACAGTGATCGCGCAGCGGATGGTGATGGGCGTCGTCTGGGTCGTCGTCTTCAACGCGTCGGTCGTGGCCTGTGCCTGATTTGCACTCGCCTGGGTTGTGGCCAGCTTCATCTTCAGCAGATACTGCAGGGTGTACAGGTTCTTTTTGCTTCCGTTGTACAGGTAAGTATCGAACCAGCTGTTCCAACTGCCGACAGCCACAAACAAGGCCACGGTCGCCAGCACCGGCGTACAAAGGGGCAGGATAATCTGGAAGAAAGCACGGATATCGCCAGCACCGTCGATATGAGCGGACTCGACCAGGGCTTCCGGCAGACCGCAGATATAGGTGCGGATGACGATCATGTTGAAGCAGCTGAACAGAGACGGAATGATGTACACCCAATAGGTCTTCTGCAGATGCAGCGTCTGGGTCACCAGCAAGTAGTTCGGGATCAGACCGGCATTCACATACATGGTCAATACCATGAAAGTGGTGATAAACCCGCGCAGCTTGTATTCCTTGCGGCTCAGGGCAAAGGAAAGCATGCTGGTCAGGAACAGATTCAAAACAGTGATGATAACCGTCTTGGAAACGGAGATCCAGAAGGCGGAATAGGTCAGCGGATCGCTCAGCAAAGAATCATAAGCTTTGGTGCTGAATACGCGGGGCCAAACAGTGATGCCGCCGCGCAGGGCATCGGTTCCGTCGTTGAAAGAGATCGCGACGGTGTTGATAACCGGATACAGGGTAATGACCATCAACAGAATGAGAAAGATCGTGTTACAGATCGGGAATACGATATCCCGTCTGTGTCCGGATCGTTTTGTTTTGACAGCAGTCGTCACAGGATATCCCTCCCTTAAATCAAAGTATCTTCGTCCAACGCTTTAGCAATCGCGTTGGCACCGAACAGCAGAATGATAGCGACCACGCTCTTGAACATACCGGCAGCGGTGGCGTAGCTGTATTTCTGCTTGGAAATTCCGTATCTCATAACGAAAACGTCGATCGTTTCCGAATAGTTTTCCACCAGGCTGTTGCCCATCAGATACTGCATCTCGAAACCGGCTTCCATCAGGTGGCCGATGTTCATGATCAGCAGGATCATAAAGCTGGATTTGATGCCGGGCAGCGTCACGTGCAGAATACGCTGGAAGCGTCCCGCGCCGTCGATGGCCGCGGCCTCATACAGACAGGGGTCAATGGAAGTCATAGCGGAAATGTAGATGATGGTGCCCCAGCCGACTTCCTTCCAGACGTTGATCACGCCGGCCAGCCACCAGAAGCGTTTTTCTTCGCCCAGCCAGAAGACGGGTTCTTTGATGAGTCCCAGGGACATCAGTACATCGTTCACGGTACCGTTGCTGGCAAAGATATTCTGCGCCATACCGACAACGATGACCATGCTCAGGAAGTGAGGCAAATAAGTGACGGTCTGAACCGTCCGTTTGAAAGCCTTGTTGCGAACTTCGTTCAGCAACACGGCCAGCAGAATGGCGGACACAGTGCTGAACACCAGATTGATGATGCTCATGGCAAGCGTGTTCCGGATGCTGCGAACAAAGTCTGCGCGGCTGAACAGCCACTGGAAGTTACCCAGTGCGACCCAGGGGCTTCCGCTCAGTCCTTTTTTCGGAGTATAGTCCTGGAACGCGGTCAGCCAGCCCCACATGGGAGCGTAATTGAACAGCAGAACATACAAGAACATAGGGACGGACATAAGCATCAGCTGCCATTGGCCTCCCAATGTTTTGAAGAAACCTTTCTTTTTTCTCGGAATCAGGTTTGATCCCTGCGTGTTGATTACCTGACCGGTCATGACTGATTCTCCTCTCCGAAAAAATCAGGGGGAGAGGAAACCTCTCCCCCTGTTGTATTAGGAATTACTCGCCGATGGCCTGTTCAACAAGCTTCAGCACTTCTTCCTGCATGAAGTTGGAATAAACTTCGCAAGAAGGATTGATTTCTTCAACGAAAGCATCCCACATAGCATCGAATTCAGCGGGATCAGCCATGATCAGTTCAGGCAGTCTCTTGTCCTGAATGTGGTTGAAGTCTTCGTAGTCGATGTTGATGGGGGTCTTGTCGATCTGCCAGGCTTCTCCGTAGGGAGCCAGTTCCAGGGTCAGGTCGAAGAAGTCGCCGGGAACCCTCTTGCCGCAAGCAGCCAGGAAGTCGATGTCGTACTGGTTCATCAGACCGAAGTAGATTTCAGCCTGGTCGCCGGGAGCCCAAGCATTGCCGTCATCCATGTAGCCCTGCTTCTTGGGAGCGGACTGCCAGATGGCATCGGCCTTGTTGTGGATCTTCCAATCGGCGCTGTTGGTGTTGGCATACTGTTCTTCGGTCATCAGCAGACGGCCGTTTTCAACATAGTAATCTTCGTTTTCGATACCCCACTGGAGGATGGTCTGCCACTTGTCAGACAGCAGATTTTCGAAGAGGTTGACCATGCGCTCGGGATATTCGCAGTTCACGGAGATACCGAAGCCGCGGTCCTTGTTCATGACGGCACCGTTGACATAGTGTTCGTCGATCTTGCCGTAGCCGTAGCTCTCGTCATAGACCAGCGGGATGCCCAGGAAGGTGTTTTCATACATCTTGGCAGCCTTGAGCGCGTCGGTGGCAGGACCGAAATCCCAGCCTTGATCGAACATGCCCAGGATGGTGCCGGAAGACAGGGCAGCGATGTACTGGTCATAGTTCATAACGAAGGTATCCTTGGAGATGATGCCCTTCTGATACTCATCATTCAGCTTCTTGTAGTAGTCCTTGGCATAGGGCT
>JAZUFB010000073.1:0-4018 GCA_045640475.1 Clostridia bacterium | reverse complement strand
CCCTGAAGGGCGAAGGTTTCTACTGGGTCAATCCCTTCTGCTCCGCGGTGAACCCCGCCGCCAAGACCAAGCTGAACCAGAGCGGTGATGAAGTCGGATCGTAGCCATGTCGTTCTGTGAGCCAAGGAGTTGGTTTTCCTAATTGTCTTCCTAAGACCGCTTGGCCTCCGACTTCCCTGAAGGGCGAAGGTTTCTACTGGGTCAATCCCTTCTGCTCCGCGGTGAACCCCGCCGCGCAGACCCGCCTGAACCAGAGCGGCGATGTGTCCAACGTGTCTGCTGTGGCTCCGGTGACTTCCGTGAATGGCACCAATGTCCAGCTGCCCCAGCTGGGGGTCAACAAAAAGATCTCCCTGAAGGTCATGACGCTGAACAACAACCGTCAGAAGATCAACGACTGCCTGGGCAACCCTGTCGAGATCGGTATCGCCGTGACCTGGCGTGTCCAGGATACCGCGAAGGCCGTCTTCAATGTCGACAACTACAAGGAATATCTTTCCCTGATGTGCGACACGGCTCTGCGCAACATTGTGCGCCTGTATCCCTATGATGTGGCCCCCAATGTGGACACGACCGGCGACGGTGTCGCGGACGACGGCAGCCTGCGCGGCTCCAGCGATATTGTGGCCTCCCGCATCCGCGATGAGATCCAGGATCGCGTGAACGAAGCCGGTATCGAGATCGTGGATGCCCGCATCACTTATCTGGCTTACGCGACCGAGATCGCGGCCGTCATGCTGCAGCGCCAGCAGGCTTCCGCCATTATCGACGCCCGCAAGATGATCGTGGATGGCGCCGTGGGTATGGTGGAAATGGCCCTGGAACGCCTGAATGAAAATCAGCTGGTTACCCTGGACGAGGAACGCAAAGCGGCGATGGTATCTAACCTGCTGGTGGTCCTTTGTGGCAACCATGACGCCCAGCCCATTGTCAATACGGGCAGCCTGTATTGATCCGGGATGAACGAGAGCGCCAAGAAACAGGTGCCCCTGCGTCTGTCCCCCAAACTGTACGATGCCATCGCAGCGTGGGCGGAGGACGACTTCCGGTCCGTCAACGGCCAGATCGAGTATCTGCTGACGGAGTGCGTGCGCCAACGGAAAAAGAACGGGAAATACGTCTCCGACGAACTCGATGTTCCGCCGGAATTCGATATCAAGTGACCGAACGCGCCCTCTCAGTCGCCGGAGGCGACAGCTCCCCCAAGGGGGGAGCCGAGGCGAACGTCAGCCCAGTGGGCTGTCCGCGAAGCGGAAGTGAACCGAGGCTCAAGAGCGAAACGAGTACAGGACCCGGCAGGGTTCTGTACGACGATTGAGCGAGCGGAATGCCGAGGCGAACGTCAGCCCAGTGGGCTGTCTGCGAAACTGCCTGAGAGGGCTGTCGTATGACAATTAACATAAAGGAGATTTGACCATGTTAAAGATCGATCATCTGACCAAGACTTTTGGAGATAAAAAGGCTGTGGACGACCTGTCCCTGCACATCCAGCCCGGCGAGATCTATGGCTTCATCGGCCACAACGGCGCCGGCAAGACCACCACGCTGAAGTGCGTCACCGGCTTGCTCAAGGCGGACAGCGGCGACATCACCGTGGGCGGTATCTCCAAGAAGGCCGATCCCATGGCTTGCAAGCGCATGATCGCTTATATCCCGGATAACCCCGATCTGTACGATTTCATGACCGGTATCCAGTATCTGAACTTCGTAGCGGATATCTACGGCGTGAGCGCCGAGGATCGCGAGAACCGCATCCGCGAGTATGCCGACAGCTTTGAACTGACCAAGGATCTGGCTGGCGCCATCTCCTCTTATTCCCACGGTATGAAGCAGAAGCTGGCCATCATTTCCGCCCTGATCCACGATCCGAAGCTGGTCATCATGGACGAGCCCTTTGTCGGTCTGGACCCCATCGCGGCCCATATTCTGAAGGAACATATGCGCGCCATCTGTGACAAGGGCGGCGCTATCTTCTTCTCCACCCACGTGCTGGATGTGGCTGAAAAGCTGTGTGACAAGGTAGCCATCATCCGCGGCGGCAAGCTGATCCGCTCCGGCACCATGGAAGAAGTGAAGGGTGACGATTCTCTGGAATCTGTGTTCCTGGAGCTGGAAGACACCCAGAGCGAGAATAACTGACGGGAGAGGGAAGAGAAATGCTGAAAACATTGATCCGGAAGCAGTTTCAGGAACTGCTGTCTCCCATTATGATCGACCGGAAAAAGGGCCAACGCCGCTCCAAAGGCAAGGTTATCGCGTTCGCGTTGCTGTTCGTTTTCTGCTTCCTGTGCCTGGCTTTTGCATTCGTGGGCCTCTCTGCCCTGATGGCGGAATATCTGCTTTCTGAAAACGGTCCCATCAACTGGCTTTACTTCACGCTGGCCGGTATCATGACCCTGGTGCTGGGCATCTTTGGCAGCATCTTCGCCACCTATTCCATGCTGTATCAGGCGAAGGACAACGAGCAGCTGCTGGCGATGCCGATTCCCGCGTCTGCCATTCTCATCAGCCGCATGGTGGGTGTGTTCTTCACCGGCATGCTGTTCGCGGCGCTGGTGTGGCTGCCTGCTGTCGGTGTGTATGCCGTGGTCCTGAAGCCCAGCGCGGGCATGATCATCCTGTCCCTGCTGATGCTGGTCGTGTTCTCCCTGATCATCCTGGCGCTCAGCTGTTTCCTGGGCTGGGTCGTGGCCATGATCGCCAGCCGCTTGCGCAGCAAGAACCTGGCCATCACGCTTTTGTCCATCCTGGGCGTCGGCTTCTACTACTACCTGTCCTTCAACCTGCAGGCGTTGGTGGAAGGTCTGCTTCAGCAGGGCAATATTCTGGCGGAAAACATCCGCGAGCATGCCTGGCCTCTGTATGAACTGAGTCAGGCCGCGATGGGGAATCTGGGTGCCTTCCTGCTGTGGCTGGGCTTTGCCCTGCTGCTGGCCGGCATCACCTGGTTCATTCTGACGAAGACCTTCGACAAGATCGTGACCATGAAGAAGGGCACGAAGCGCGTCGAATACAAGGAAGAAAAAGCGACTGTGCGCTCCACCATGAGCGCGCTGCTGCGCAAGGAATTCAAGCGCTTTACCACCATGCCCGCCTATATGCTCAACTGCGGCCTCGGCATCCTGCTGATCCCCGCGCTGGGCGTCGTCCTGCTGGTCAAACAGAATGATGTTGCCGGCCTGATCCAGGCAGTAACCGCGATGTGGCCCGTGTTCCCCCAGTGGCTGCCCCTGATCCTGGCTGCCGTGCTGGGGCTCGTCACCACGATGAACGATATGTCCGCGCCTTCGATCTCTCTTGAGGCGAAGAACCTGTGGATCGTCCGGAGCATGCCGGTGGACACCGATAAATTCCTGTTTGCCAAAGTGTGGATGAGCGTGATCCTGACCCTGCCCTTCACCCTTTTCACTGCCATTGTGTGTGTGCTTGTGTTCGGGATGAATACGGTCAACGCTGTGCTTCTGGTGATCTTTGGCATCCTGGTTGCTTTCTTCAACGCCGAGTTTGGCCTCGTACTGAATCTGAAGTTCCCGAATCTGAATTGGGTCAATGAGACCGCCGCCGTCAAGACCGGTGCCTCCGTCGCGCTGGCGATCTTCGGCGGCTGGGTCCTGGTGATGATCGCCGGTGCCGTGGGCTACCTTGTCTCCAAGGTGATGAGCCCTGACCTGTATCTGGGCATTGTCGAGGCTGTGATGGCACTCTCCGTTGCCGCCATGGCCCTCTGGATCTCCAACCGCGGCCCGAAGATCATTGAAGAACTGTAAAAAAAACATATATGCAGACAGAGGGGCAGTCCTGGGACACAAGGATTGCCCCTCCTGTTTGTTGGATGGAAATGTCAGACAGAGGGATAATATGTAGTGCCCCTACCAATTTGCAGCATCGTGGATTTACCTGTAGAATTGAGATGACACTCACAAGACACAGGGATTACCGCATGCAAAAGGAGGAGCACTACAATGGAAAGTATACTCTACGTTGGAATGGATGTCCATACCACCAACTACACTCTTTG
>JAZUFB010000072.1:0-14787 GCA_045640475.1 Clostridia bacterium | reverse complement strand
ATAGGGGGCAGCCTTGTTAAAATCGGTACCGTTGGGCAGTTGGAGCACGAAGCCGCCGCGCAGCTCGAACAGGGTGAAAACGCGGACATAACCGGTGGAAACGGTCATGGCGCCGTAGAAATATTCCCACATATCGCCGATGGAGTACATCGTGATGTTGGCGAAAGGACGGTGCCGGAGAAGCTCGACCTTGTCCGCCTGACCGTCGGCTTCAAAATAGCGGATCGCGTCCTCACGGGACCAAAGTTTGCGTTTGAAGGGCTGGTCACTTTCGGTGATGCGCTTCATCTCATTTTCGATGCGCACGATATCCTGACGGTGAAGATCGATACCGGGCAGACGCACGAATACGCCGTAGCCGACGGAATACTCGATCCGGACCTGTGCGTTGGGATAAAGATGGCGCAATGCGAGCAGCATCACAAAACGAAGAGAACGCTCGTAGATGCGGCGTCCTTCTTCATCCGCCAGCGTCAGCGGGGACAGGTCACAGTCGGAACGGATCGGATCGTTCAGCTCCACCACGATCCCGCCGCTGAGCGCGGCCAGGGTTCCCTTGGGGAAAGCGTCCAATTTCTGCAGGCACACACGGGCGGTAGTGCCTTCGGGCAGGGTGACGGATTTGTCCTTGGTACGGATGATCATGGAACAACCTCCTGTCTGTTTTGATAGATCTCCTTTGAAGCTGGGAGATCAGTTTTTTTAAACGAACACGCTTTTCAGAACTGTGAAGTGCTTTGGGTAACGAAACAGAAAAGAGAAAACCTTAATCTTCAAACGGCATGCTGGAACGCTCACCGTTCATGATTTCTTCATCGGGATCCGGCAGAGAACCGTGCTCCTCCAACCAGCGGGCATTCTTTTCAGCCATCTGGATCGCCTTGGTATGGACATAGGCCACATTGGCGGCGGAGGCGGAGGAAACGGAGCGGATCATCAGCTTCATGCCATCGTCCATGGGCTTGAAATGGAGACGGACGAGTAGTTTTCCGTGGCGGCTGCATTTGGCGATGGCGATATACTTGCCGGCACATTGGCGGACATAGTCGCTCTCCAGCTGGGCACTGCGGCTGCAACGGGGACAGGCGGGATTGACCGCGGAAGGGGAAGCGAGCGCTTCCGCTACGGTGGCAAACGGTTCACCGGGAGTCTTTTCACGGGTGGCAGGGACGTTGTGGATCAGCTTCTTCGGGGTCTGATGGTATTCCAGAACGGCCTTTGGATCCGGCAGAGCCTGGAAGACACGGGCCGTATACCATGCATCATGGAGCGCGTTATGGAAAGGCCGGTCCTCCTCCGGATCGATCTCGAGCATCTCCATGGCGGCCTTGAGGCCTTTGCGGTCCTTGCACTCATGTACATCGCTGAACAGGCGCTGGATATCGTACATTTCGGCCAGAGGCGTTTCGCAGGCGAAGAAATCCATATTCTGGCGCAGAACGCTGACATCGTCGCATCCCCAGGTCAGCAGGACATAATCGTCACCGCACCACTCAGCAAAGCGGGCCATAGCCTCGTTGAACGCGGGAGCACCGGCCAGCTCCTCCGGGCCGAGACCGGTCATCCGGCGGATCCGCGGATGGATACGGACATAATGGGTGGGGGCGATCGGGATGGAAACGGAATCGACGATGTTCATTTCCTCGTCCAGCTTGACGGCGCCGACCTGGATCATTTCAAAAATCAGTTTATCGCCCACTTCCTTGTAGATCGAGCTCTGCCAGGACATGGGCTGGTTCCATTCAAAATCCACAACGACATAATGCATCGGATATCAGGTGCTCCTTACAGAGCGGCGGAATCGACCGCCGCGTGATGACCGGCCAAAGCGCCGGTTGAAAAAGCGATCTGCAGGTTATAGCCACCGGTGTGCGCGTCCACATCCAGGACTTCGCCGGCGAAATAAAGACCGGAGATCAGCTTGCTTTGCATGGTTTTGGGATCGATCTCCTTCACCTGCACACCGCCGCGGGTGACGATCGCCTCCTCAATAGGGCGCGGACCGCGGATCTGCAGGGGAAGGGATTTGAAGGCAGACACAAGGGCTTCGCGCTGGGGCGCGGTGATCTGGTTGCAGTTCAGATCGGCAGGAATACCGGCGAGACCGGGGAAAAGGTCCGCAAAACGGGAAGGCAACAGGGCAGGCAGTACATTACGCAACTGTTTTTTGCCTGCTGCTTCGAACTCCCGGCGCAATCTCGCGTCCAACTGGGCAGCATCGAGCCCGGGTTTCAGGTCCAGCGTCAGCGTGACACCGGACAGGTCCTCCGGCAGATGGCAGGAGGCCTCCAGCACGAGCGGACCGGAAATGCCAAAGTGGGTGAAAAGCATCTCGCCCAGCTCGGTATACAACGTCTTTTTTCCGTTTTTGAGCGTCAGCGTGACATTCTTGAGGGAAAGACCCTGCAGCTCCTTGGGCCAGAGATCGACCGTCTCGAGCGCGGTGAGGCAGGGACGGGCAGGGAGGACTGTATGGCCCGCGGAAATGGCAAAACGGTAGCCGTCGCCGGTGGAACCGGTGGAGGGATAACTCTTGCCGCCGGTGGCGACGATGACACGGTCTGCCGGCAGAAAAGTACCGTCCTTCAGCAGAACGCCGGTAACACGACCTTCCTCCAGACGGAGGGATGAAACCTCAACGCCGGTGCGCAGCGTGACGCCGCGGCGGCGGAGAATGTCGAGCAGGGTGCGGGTGACATCGCTGGCTTTTTCGGTTTCCGGGAAGACGCGGCGGCCGCGTTGGACCGTGACGGGACAACCGTTTTCGGCAAGAAGCGCCATCATGTCCTGCGGGGAAAAGAAATCCAGCGCGCTGAACAGAAAGCGCGGGTTGCGCGCGACCTCCCGCATGAACTCGTCGGAGGTGCAATCGTTGGTGACGTTGCAACGGCCTTTGCCGGTGATATAGATCTTTTTGCCTGCCTTTTCGTTATGCTCCAGCACCGTGACACGGGCACCCGCGCCGGAAGCATGGACGGCGGCCATCAATCCGGCGGCACCGGCCCCGATGATCAGCACTTCAGCCATGACGTTCCTCCTCCAGATAGACACGGTAGGTAGCCCAAATATTTTCCAACTGGCGGAGATGCTCGCCAAGCGCGTCCTTCCTGCGAAGACCGAGCGCCACCAGAAGGGCGTTGATCACGCTGAAAGGAGCCGCCATGGAATCCACAAACGAGGACATGTCGGTACGTGCGGTAAGACACGCATCGGCGACTTCGCACAGGGGGCTCATGGGTCCGTCCGTGATGGCGACCACCTGCGCGCCGCTGTCGCGCGCGAAACGCATGGCGTCCAGCGTGCGGGTCGAATAGCGCGGGAAGGAGATGCCAATGAGGACATCGTCGCTCTTCACGTTGGAAATGGATTCGAAAACATCGGTGTCTCCATTGGAAACAAGACGGACATCTTCAAAAATGAAATGGAGATAATAGCCCAGAAACTGTGCCAGCGGGGCCGCGGAACGGAGCCCCATGATGTAGATGGCTTTTGCGGACAAAAGACGCTCGACGACCGCGTCGAATACATCGGGGTCCAACCCTTCCAGCGTGGCATGGAGATTTTGCATGTCGGCCTTGAGGACCGTGGAAAGCACGGAATGAGGGTCGATATCGGAAGTACGGCGGAAACGCTCGTTGGCTGTCAGCCGGTGGGAAACCAGTTCCTGCAGACTGCGCTGCAGCTGGGGATAGCCTTCATAGCCCATGGCGGAGGCAAAGCGGACCACGGTGGACTCGCTGACACCGACCTGATCCGCCAGACGCGCGGCAGTCATAAATACCGCTTCGTCGCAATGCGCGGCGATGTAGTCGGCAATCCGCCGGTGGCTCTTGCTCAGCTTATTCCCGCTCTGATTCAGACGGGACATCATATCCTGTGATTCCGGCATGAATGGCATCCTTTCCACTTCATTATTCTCCAATATACTATTATACGTTTGGGGGCTTTCTTTTGCAAGAATCAGATCGGTACAGACCGGACAAATTTTGTAAAAAAACATCCGAAGAGAACCCGAAAAAAAGTCTTGACTTTAGTACGGTAAAGTGATAAAGTGCTAACGTAACAAAGACAAGTGCTTTGAATACGACTATGAAAGTTTTAGGAGGATCTGAATTATGAAGAAGATCGTTGCTCTGGTCCTGGCTGTTGCCCTGCTGGCGATGACCGCGTCTGTTTTTGCTGAAGGAACCAAATTTATCATGGGTATCGACCCTGAATATCCGCCCTTCTCCTATATGGGCGATGACGGCGAATACACCGGCTTTGACGTTGAAGTCTGCAAGGCTGCCTGCGACCTGCTCGGCTATGACTTTGAAATCTTCGGTGTCAACTGGGACGAAAAACTGATCCAGCTGGATGCCGGTGAGTGCGATTGCGTGTGGTCCGGCATGACCATCCTGGACACCATGAAGGAAGCCGGATATGTTCTGTCCGCCCCGTATTTTGAAAACGGCCAGGTGGTCGTTGTCAAGGCTGACAACGGCATCGCTTCTACCGCTGATCTGGCTGGCAAGCTGGTGGCTGTGCAGCTGGGCACCTCCGGTGAGAATATGCTGAACAACGACCTGGTCGATCTGAAGAACACCTTCGCTGATCTGATCACCTGTGAAAGCTTCCTCAGCTGCTTCGCCGAACTGGGCGGTGGCGCGGTGGATGCCGTGTTCGTTGACCTGCCTGTGGCCAAGGCCTGGGTTGCTCAGAACGAAGGTTTCGTGATCCTGGACGAAGTGCTGGGCGAAGAACAGTACGGTATCGCTTTCCGCTCCACTGACGCCGAACTGTGCGCCGCGATCGAAGGCGCCGTGGCGCAGCTGGTCGAGAACGGCACCTATGCCGCCATCGCCGCCAAAGAAGGTTACGAGGATATCGTTGAAAACCTGATCTTCCTTGCCAAGTAATTCCGGTCGGTAGACCTTTGCCCCGGAAGCGCATGCGCTTCCGGGACTTTCCGTTTATGAACGCATGATAAAGGGGATACGTTTATGACACTTTGGACAATGATCGCCAAGATGAGTGAGGGCCTGGGGAAGACCTGCGCGATCTTCTTCCTGACGCTCCTCTTTTCGCTCCCGTTGGGTCTGTTGGTGGCGCTTTTGCGTATGAGCAAGGTAAAGGTGGTTTCGGCCATCACCCGCGGTGTGATCTCCGTGCTGCGCGGTACACCGCTGATGCTGCAATTGCTGGCTGTGACCTATGGACCCTACTATCTGTTTGGCTTTGGCGTGTCCAGAAATAAGCTGATCCCTGTGGTGATCGCTTTCGCGATCAACTATGCCGCGTATTTCGCGGAGATCTACCGCGGCGGTATCGAGTCTATGCCGGTGGGACAGTATGAGGCGGCGCAGGTGTTGGGCTACAGTAAGGCTCAGACCTTTACCCGCATCATTCTGCCGCAGGTCGTGAAACGGATTCTGCCGAGTATCACCAACGAAGTGGTGACACTGGTCAAGGATACCTCCATGGCGTTTACCGTTTCCTATCAGGAAATGTTTACCATTGGCAAGCAGATCGCCAACTCCCAGACGAGTTTTGTGCCCTTTATTGTGGCAGGCGTATTCTACTTTGTGTTCAACGCAGTGGTGGACTTTGTGATGGGCCGCTTCGAAAAGAGCATGAACTATTACAAATAACGGAAGGAGGATGGAAAGATGGCACAGTTGCTTGAAATCAGTCATTGCCGGAAGAGCTTCGGTAAGACGGAAGTTTTGAAAGATATCTCGATCACTGTGAATGAGGGACAGGTGCTCTCCATCATCGGCCCCAGCGGAAGCGGGAAATCCACCCTGCTTCGGTGCGCGACCCTGCTGGAGACCATGGATGGCGGCAACCTGATCTATGACGACCTGACCGCGGTGCGGGACGAAAACGGGAAGGCCGTATACGCGCCTGCCGCGACACTGCAACAGGTACGCAATAAGTTTGGATTGGTGTTCCAGAACTTCAACCTGTTTCCGCATTATTCGGTATTGAAGAACGTGATGGAAGCGCCGATGCTGGTGCAGAAGCGCGCCAGGACCGAAGTGGAAGAGGAAGCCCGCGGCCTGCTGGACATGATGGGTCTCGCGGACAAGGCGGACGCTTATCCTTGCCAGCTTTCCGGCGGACAGCAGCAACGCGTGTCCATTGCCCGCGCGTTGGCGATGAATCCGCGGATCCTGTTCTTTGATGAGCCGACTTCGGCGCTGGATCCGGAACTGACGGGCGAGATCCTGAAGGTCATCCGGTCGCTGGCGGAAAAGAAGATGACCATGGTCATCGTGACCCATGAAATGAGTTTTGCGCGCGATGTATCTGACTATGTGGTGTTTATGAACGAAGGATACATCGTCGAACAGGGCGACCCGCGGGATGTGATCGATCATCCCACGCAGGAGCGGACGATCCAGTTCCTGAAGAGGCTGCAGGAAAGATGAGTGAATTGCACTATGCGATCATGGACCCGACCGGCAATATCACCGTGCTGGTGACGGATCCTGTGGCGCGGGAAAAGCAGCCCGCACTGGCCCGCGACCTGATGGCAGCCCCTCAAGTGGGCGGGGAGCAGGTGGGCTTTCTGGAAAAGCCGGAGAACCCGGCTTGCCGTTGCCACCTGCAGATGATGGGCGGCGAGTTCTGCGGCAACGCGACGATGTCGCTGGCCGCGTACCTGGTGCGGAATGAACTGGCAGACGGGGATGAAACGACCGTGCCGTTGGAGGTCTCAGGCGCGGAAGGCGTGCTGGATTGCCGGATCCGGCGGGAAGGCGATGTCTTTGAAGGCACTGTGCGGATGCCGGAAGCGAAAGCCTGCAAACTGGTCCAATTGCCATGGAACGGGCGGAAGGTGCCTGTGACAAAGGTAGAATTGGACGGCATCACCCACTTGATTCTGAAGGAAAGGGTCGCAGACGACGCCGAGACGGAAAAGATGCTGCGGGAATGGGCGGAACAGTGTACGGATGAAGCGGTTGGCCTTTTGCAGTGGGATGACGCGGAGGGACGGATGCGTCCGCTGGTGCTGGTGAAGCCGACCGGAACCGCGGTATGGGAGACCGGTTGCGGTAGCGGAAGCGCCGCGGTGGGTGTGATGAAAGCGCTGGAAAGCGAAAAAACTGTGACGGTGACCGATGTCAGCCAGGGGGGCGGAACGATCCGCGTGACGGTTTGCAAAAATGAAAAAGGCCCCCTGACGATCACCATTACCGGTAATGTCCGGTTGGTGAGGGAAGGGGTCGTTGATCTTACGTGAACGTGTTCTTTGGAACACGTTTTTCTATTCTGTTTGAATAAGCCGAAGCGGCAGGAATACTCCCGCCGCTTCGACTTATTTTTGAAAAGATTACAGACAGGCTTTGTAGGCTTCGAGCGTGCCTTTTTCACGAATGACGCGGAGGATGCGGGTGGCTTCGGCTTCGAAACCGGGGACTTCGGTCAGGTCCTGCCCCCACATGTCGGTGTTGGTCATGACGGCATGGATCAGGGCTTCGGGAGCATCGTCCTTGTGGGCGTAGTAGAACTCGAGCACCCAACGATCGTCAGACACGGTGTATTCGTTGCCCTTGGCACGCTTGCAGACCAGGCCCTTGTCGGTCAGCGCCTGAATGTCATTGGAATAGAAGGCGACATAGGCGGCGAAGGAGGTGGTCAGACAGGCGGGCAGTGTGCCGTTGACAGCCACATAATCCAGGAAGGTAGGCATGTTGCGGGCACGCCACTTGGAGGTGGAGTTGAGGGAGATGCTCATCAGCTCGTGATTGACGAAGGGATTGTTGAAACGATCCTGCACGGCGGCGGCAAACTGCTTGCAATCTTCCTTGTCCAGGGGCAGCGTGGGGATGACTTCTTCATAGAGCATCTTGTTCATATAGCCGAGGATGGTGTCATCATGCATGCAGTCGCGCACGATATCGTAGCCGGCCAGATAGGCGCCGAGAACGAAACCGGTGTGTGCACCGTTGAGGATGCGGACTTTACGCTTTTTGTAGGGGGTGACATCCGGAACGACCATGACATTGAGACCGGCGGCCTTGAAGGGCAGCTTGTTTTCCAGCTCCTGCGGGCCTTCGATGACCCAAACGCCGAAACATTCGCCGACATCGGTCAACTGGTCTTCATAACCGTTTTTCTCGTTGAGCGCGGCGGCTTCCTGCGGGTCGCGGATGCGGCCGGGAACGATACGGTCCACCAGCGTGGAACAGAAGGTGTTTTCGCTGTTGACCCAGGCGCGGAAAGTGTCAGACAGGCCCCACTGGTCGATATACTGGTTCACGCACTTTTGCAGCTCTTTGCCGTTGTTATCGATCAGCTCACAGGAGAGGATGACCAGACCGGGCTTGCCGGCGGTAAAGCGCTCGAAGAGAACACGCGTGAGCTTGGCCGGGAAACTGGCGGGCGGCGTGTCGTTAAAAGCACAGGCGGGATCATAGACGATACCGGCTTCGGTCGTATTGGATACAACGATCTCAAGCGTATCGGAGGCGGCAAAGGCCAGGACCTTTTCCCACTCGGTATAGGCGTTGACGCAACGGCTGACAGAAGAAATGACACGCTTGTCATCCACCTTCTGACCGTTCTGGCTGCCGCGGAGATACAGGGTATAGAGGCCTTCCTGACGGTTGATGAGCTCCGTGAGGCCCTGGGCGATGGGCTGCACAATGACGACTTTTCCGTTGTATCCAACTTTTTCATTGGCAACGTCAAAGAAATAATCCACGAAGGCGCGAAGGAAATTGCCCTCACCGAACTGCATGACCTTTTCGGTCCCTTCCGCCAGCACAAATCCATTATATCCGGACTGTTTCAACACCTGATAGTTGAGTTGATCCATGACTGTATCCTCCTCGTTCTTCTCTGTGGGTCTTTTTTTGCTTCAACCCATGCTGCCGCTAAAGTATACAACAAGGGAACAACAATGTCAATAAATCGGTCAAAAAGAGGATTAAAATAGCGAAATACGACTTACTATGAGGCGAAACACTTGGAAATAAAGGGGCTTAGCGGTGATGTGAGAAAAACACGGGTGTTGACATCTGTTGTATACATCAATATAATAACAGTGTAATCATCCCCCAAAAAAGGAGGACGCACGTGGAAAAAACGCAGAATAGTCTGAAACAGCAGATCTACGAGGATCTGAAACGGAAAATCGTGACATGCGAGATCCTTCCGGGCGCCCAACTGACAGAGGAGATCCTCTGCGACATGCTGAACGCCAGCCGGACTCCGGTCCGTGACGCGGTCAGCCGCCTGGAGCAGGAGCAACTGGTGACGATCTACCCCAAGAAAGGAATCTATGTCAATCGGATCTCGCTGAACAACGTAAGCGAGCTGTTCGAGGCCCGGCTGAATCTGGAACCGTACGCGGTGGAGCATTATGGGAACCGTATCCGCGATGTTGAATATGCGGACTGGCTGACATACTTTGAGAACCAGAATGGAAACGATCCCGATATCTATCTGAAGGACGACGCGTTCCACCAGATGTTTATCGACGCTGCCGGCAACCGCTATATCAACCGGTTTTACCGGACAGTGAGCGAACAGAACATGCGGTTTCGTGTATTGACCGGTCTTGGAGAACGGCTTTCCGCCGGGCGTGAAGAACATCTGAACATTGTACGCCACTGCCTGATGGGAAACTGGGCGGACGCGGCGGAGGCCATGCGCTTCCACTTGGGAAACAGTAAGATCGCCATTATCCGTTATGTTCAGGAGCAAAACTTGGACGCGAAAAATATCTTCCTGCAAGCCCGTACAGAGGAAACGGAAGAGTAAGATAAATCAGAAAGGATGTGTATATCCATGAAAGCAATGACCATTGTCAAACCCGGACAGGTGGAGATCCGGGAGATCGAAAAACCCGTACCCGGAAAGAATGAAGCACTGCTCCGTCCCCTGTATGGCGGGATTTGCGGAAGTGACCTGAGCTCCTATCGTGGAACAAACGCCTATATGGCCTATCCCCGTATCCCTGGACATGAGTTTTCCTGCGAGATCGTGGAGATCGGTGAAAATGACCGCGGCTTCAAGGTCGGGGATATCGTGACCGCGAACCCCTACTTCAACTGCGGCAAATGCTACTCCTGTAAACGCGGGCTGGTGAATGCCTGCATGAGCAACCAGACCATGGGTGTCCAGCGGGAAGGCGGATTCTCTGAATATATGGTGATGCCGGTGGAGCGCCTGATCAGCGGTAAGGGACTGGACGCGAAGACCCTGGCACTGATCGAACCCTTCTGCATTGGCTACCATGGCATTCAGCGCGCTGGCGTGAAGGCCGGAGATAAGGTGCTGGTCGTGGGTGCCGGAACGATCGGCGTGCTGGCCGCTATTGCGGCCAAGTCCCGCGGCGCGCAGGTGTGGATCTGCGATGTGGCCCCGAAGAAACTGGAATATGCCATGAAGTTTGGCCTGGACGGCACTGTGCTGAACGAGAGCCCGGAAGCCTTCCGTGCGGCGGTGGACAGCATTACCGACGGAAACGGCTTTGATGTGACGGTGGAAGCGGTAGGCCTTCCTTCGACCCTGCAGAACTGTCTGGATGCCGCCTGCTTTGGTGCGCGTGTGGCGGTCATTGGCGTGGGCAAGCACAATATTGATCTGGACTTTACGATCATCCAGAAAAAGGAACTGAACATCTTTGGCTCCCGCAACGCACTGACGCGGGACTTTGAGGAACTGATCGACGTGGTGCGGACGCAGGGACTGGATCTCAGCGGCGTGATCACCAATGTCTATCCCTTTGACGAGGCCGCGAAGGCGTTTGAAGACTTCAGCCAGAACGCCGGCAGCATGCTGAAGGTCATGTTCGAATTCTGAGCAAACAATGAAACCGATGCGTGAAAGCACCGGAAAAAGACGAAGGACGCGGAGAAATCGATCATTCTCCGCGTCCTTTTGTTATTGAATCATGGCTTTCAGACGGTAAGCGCGTGGCCGCTGGTCTTCAGTGCTTCGGTGTCCAAAGTCTGACCGTCCAGCACCTGTGTGCCGTTGATGAACACACGGCGGATACCGAAGGAACAGGTCTTGTCCGGTTCAGCAGTCCTTAGCTCGTTTTCGTCAAAGACGGTGAGATCGGCAAAACAACCGGGACGGATATATCCACGGTCCCTTAGCATGAAGCGGTCCGCGGCAGCACCGGTCATACGGCGCACGGTGGCGGGCAGCGTGTCACCGGTACCCAGCAGGGCATCTTGCAGGAATTTCGGGAAGCAGTCGTAGATGGCAGGGTTCTGCACACCGTGGTCTTCCACCCAGGCATCTGTCATGTACAGGCAATTCGGATCATGCTCGAACTCGCTGATGATCTCCCGCGTGGTGTAGGGGCCCATGTTGACGCGGCCCTTGAAGTCACTCTCCTCACAGAGCTGGAGATACATGGCGAGGTCGGACTTATGGCTTTCCCTGGCGATCTCGTGGACGGTCTTGCCCTCGTACTTTTCATAACCGGGGCCGATGTAGGCGATCTGGATATCCTTGAAGCCAAAGCCGAGCAGCAGGCTGGTGGCGGTGATAAGCACCTTCAGCTTCAGCCGGTTGATGGGCTTTTTTCGCTCTTCGCGGCTCATGCCCTGATACCAGACCGGCAGGACTACCGTGATGACGGAAACACCCAGCGTTTCGTCGTAAATGTCGTACATGGCATCCACGCCGGAAGCCCGCAGGTCTTTCTGGATCTTCAGGAATTCGTCCTTGTCCCGGAAGGATTGGCGGCCGACAAAGATGGCATGGGAATGCTGGAGCTTGAGATCAGTCCCCTTCGCGATCTCCGCCAATTCATCTTCGGCACGGAGCAGATGGGAACGGCCAAGCAGTCCGGGATAAGAGAGGGAGACACGGCTTTCCGCGCGGGGATGTACGGTCAGGGGTTTGTTGTATTTGCAACACAGCTCTGCAACCTTGCGCAACTCGGCCGTATCGGCAAACAGACCGGGCTCGTACATGAGGCCAAGGGAAACGCCGGCAGCACCCTCCTGCAGGGACTGTTCCAGAATGGCCAGCATGCGGGCTTCCTCTTCGGAAGTCAGTTTCCGGTTTTCACTGCCGGAGACAGAAGCACGGGCGGAACAATGACCCACCAGCGTGGCCATGTTGCAGGGCATATGACGGTCGGTGGCATCGCTAAAGCCCTTCAGGGACGGAAACTGGCCAACGGTATCGCTAAAGGAGAAAAGACCGCCGCCGACCAGACCGATATTTTTTGTACCTTCTTCAAAGCCAATGGCAGAAAGACCACAGTTGCCGGCGATGAAGGTGGTGATTCCCTGACGGATGAAGGGGTCAAAATAGGGCAGGGGATCCTTGCGGATGGCGAACCAGTCGTTGTGGGAATGGGAATCGATGAAGCCGGGCGCTACGGACAGGCCTTTGAAGTCTATGGTACGGTCGGTTGACGCGGGGATCGTTTCCGCCACGGCAGAAATCCTTTCGCCGTCCAGCAGGATTTCGCCCCGGAAAGGCTCGGACCCTGTGCCGTCGTAAATGAGCGCGTTTTTGAGCAGAGTCGTCATGGTCGCTTTCCTCCTTACTTTTTCAGATCTTTACTTGACTGATGGGATTATACCATGGAAGGGACGATCACGCGAGAGGGTATCGCAGAATGGAAACAGGTCCGTCCTTGCAAAGGGCAAATACGAAAGGTATAATGAAGACAAGCGGCGTGTACGCCGCGCGAAAGGGACTGGATGCATGAGAAGGAAACGGGAAATCAGTTCATCGGCAATGCTGTTTCTGGTCTATGTCTTTGGATTTTCGGTCTATCTGCTGGGACAGTATACGGATCAGGCACTGATGCGGTTCTGGAACGGATACCGCGGCGGGCTGGGCATGAGCGTAATGACGCTGGCGGGGCTGTATGTATATCGCGTGTGGCTGAAGGGCGAATATGCCGGAAGCCTGAAGAGCAAAAACACTGGCAAAGGCATTTTGATGATGCTGCCGGTATTGGTGCTGACCGTGCCGGAAATCGGCCGGATCGGGTTTGACAAGGTGACGCCGGAAGGCGCTGCGTTCGCGGTGCTGGCGGCGTTGATCGGTGGCGTGGGCGAGGAAGCCGCGTTCCGCGCGATGCCGTGCGCCTGGCTGACAAAAGAAAAACGGAACGGGAAAGATTTTTTGAAGCACGCACTCCTCGTTGCGTTGATCTTCGCACTGCTCCGGCTGACCGATCTGCTGGCGCGGGCACCTGTTGTGGATACATTGTTGGGAATGGGCAGCTCCTTTGGATATGGACTGCTTGCTGCCGCGGTGTTCCTGCGGTGCGGGACCATTGTCCCCTGTATGATCGTCCATACGCTGTATAACATTCCTGGGATCCTGGCAACGGCATTCCCACGGGAAGATACGGTACCGGACGGGACTTTGAGCACCAAACTGATTTTGACCGGCTTGGCGCTGGTGCTTGGATCGCTCAGCTATGTGTATCTGAAACGCGGAAATGCTGAGGCGGAAATGACCAGTCTGTGGACTGAAAAATGGACCGCAAACGAAACCTAAAAAAGAAGACAGAGAGTCACGATACGATCGTGACGGCGTCCCCTGTCCCCGACGAAACTTGAAAAAGGAGACAGAGAACCGTCCCCTGTCTCCTGTCTCCTGGAAGTGAGAAAATAACGGGATGAAACAGTATCGGATCACGGGTATGTCCTGCGCGGCGTGCCAGGCACGGGTCGAAAAGGCTGTCTCCGGGGTGCCGGGAGTCACAGCCTGTTCCGTGAGCCTGCTGACGAACAGCATGGGCGTGGAGGGGACCGCCTCAGCCGCGGAGATCATCAGCGCGGTGACCAAAGCAGGATATGGCGCATCCCCGAAGGATGGGACCGTTCCCATGGCCCGGGAGGAAGATGTGCTGGAAGATCGGGAAACCCCGGTGCTGAAAAAGCGACTGTTGGTGAGTGCCGGCTTTTTGCTGATGCTGATGTATATCTCCATGGGACATTCCATGTGGGGATGGCCGCTTCCGGAAGGATTGGCCGGGAATCCGGTCGCGCTGGGGCTCATGCAATTGTTGCTTTGTACCGTGGTCATGCTGATCAACAGAAAGTTCTTTATCTCCGGCTTCCGGAGTGTGATCCATGGCGCGCCGAATATGGACACACTGGTGGCGCTGGGATCCTCTGCATCCTTTGTATGGAGCGTATACGCCCTGTTCCGGGCATCGGACACGATGGCACGGGAAGGCGCGGAAGCGGCGCGGGTCTGGTCCGGTCAGTTCTACTTTGAATCCGCAGCCATGATCCTGGTACTGATCACGGTGGGAAAAATGCTGGAAGCCCGGAGTAAGGGCAAAACGACAGACGCGCTGAAATCCCTGATCCGGCTGACACCTCAGACCGCGACGGTGGTAAGGAATGGCCGCGAAGAAGTAATCCCTGCCGGGGAAGTGAAGGTGGACGACCTGTTCCGCGTCCGTCCCGGGGAAAACATTCCCGTGGACGGTGTGGTGACGGAAGGACAGACCAGCGTCAATGAATCGGCACTGACCGGCGAAAGCATGCCAGTGGACAAGATGATCGGCGACCGCGTCTCCGCGGCGACGGTGAACGGCGCGGGCGTGATCCTTTGCCGGGCTACGGCGGTTGGGGAAGATACGGCGCTTTCGCGGATCATCGCGCTGGTGAGCGACGCGGCGGCAACCAAGGCACCGATCGCGCGGCTCGCAGATCGGGTGTCCGGGGTATTTGTCCCGGCCGTGACCGGAATTGCACTGGTGACGCTTTGCGTGTGGTTATTGATCGGAAAACCGTTTGATTTCGCACTGGCACGGGCGATCTCCGTGCTGGTGATCAGCTGCCCCTGCGCGCTGGG
>JAZUFB010000071.1:0-4171 GCA_045640475.1 Clostridia bacterium | reverse complement strand
CTCTGTGCCGCCTGGTCCGCCAGTGATGTAGCCTCTGTGCAGCCTGTCAACGGATATATGAACTTTTTCCTCAACCGTGCCAACTTCGCGCGCGAGATCATGACCAGCGTGCTTTCCGCCGGAGAGCGCTACGGTTCCTCTACGATCGGCGCCGGGAAGACGGTCTGTCTGGACTATTCCTCCATCAACATCGCCAAGCGTTTCCACATCGGTCACCTGTCCACCACCATGCTGGGCCACAGCCTCAAGCGCATCTACGATTTCCTCGGCTACACCACCGTCGGCATCAATCATCTGGGCGACTGGGGCACCCAGTTCGGTAAGATGGTCTGTGCCTACAAGCTGTGGGGCAACGCTGAAGAAGTGGAAAAAGGCGGCGTGAACGAGCTGGTCCGCCTGTATGTCAAGTTCCACGAGGAAGCCGAAAAGGATCCTGCGCTGGAAGATCAGGGCCGTGCCTGGTTCAAGAAGATTGAAGACGGCGATGAGGAAGCGCTCCGCATCTTCACCTGGTTCAAAGAGCTGACGCTGAAGGATACCGCCAAAGTATACGAAAAACTGGGCGTCACCTTCGACAGCTATGCCGGCGAAAGCTTCTACAACGACAAGATGCAGCCCGTGATCGACGAGCTTCGCGAACAGGGATTGCTCACTGTTTCCGAAGGCGCCACCATCGTGGATCTTTCCGAGGACAAGATGCCTCCCTGCATCATCCTGCGCAGCGATGGCGCCACCCTGTACGCCACCCGCGATCTGGCCGCCGCGTTCTACCGTCAGAACACCTATCACTTTGACAAGTGCCTCTATGTCGTGGCCTATCAGCAGGATCTCCATTTCCGCCAGATCTTCCGCGTGCTCGAAAAGATGGGCAAAGAATGGGCCAAGGGCTGTGTCCACGTTGCTTTCGGTATGATCAGCTATGAGGGTCAGGCGCTGGCCACCCGCAAGGGCCATGTCGTCTATCTGGACGATCTGCTCGATCAGGCCCAGAACAAAGCGCTCGAGATCATTCAGGAAAAATCCCCCAATCTGGAAAACAAAGAAGAGGTAGCCCGTCAGGTGGGTATCGGCGCCGTGATCTACACCGACCTCTGCAACAACCGGATCAAGGATATCGATTTCAGTTGGGATCGTGCCCTGAACTTCGACGGAGAAAGCGGCCCCTATGTCCAGTACACCCACGCCCGTTGCTGCAGCCTGCTCCGCAAGGCGGAAGGCCTCACCGACGCGGAACCCGACTGGTCCGTGCTCTGTGACGATGAAGCCCAGTCTCTGCTCCGGCTCATGAGCCGTTTCCCGGATGTCATCCAGGAAGCCGCCGACAAATATGAGCCCAGCATGGTCACCCGCGCCGTGACCGATATTGCGCAGGCCTTCAACCGTTTCTATTACGAACACCGCATTCTGGAAGGCGCTCCCGCGGAGATCGCTGCCCGTGTGGCGCTCACCAAGGCCGCGCGTGATGTCATCAGGACCGGTCTCTATCTGATCGGCATCGAAGCGCCCGAGCGGATGTAAGTCCGTCCCGGAACCGAGAAAAAAGGATTTTCACGGGTGAACGGAGAAATAATTTGGATATGGATTCAAAATGAATTTCCTTTCCGTGGAACATTTCCCGCCCGTAGATCGTCTGATCTGTGAAACCGTTCAATGAATCAGATTTCAGTGAATCAAATTTCAACAGGTCAGATTTATGAAGTCGACTTGTCAGAAAGGCAGGTGTCCTCATGAGTAAACCTCAGAAAAAAAGCAAAGCTGTACCGGTGGTATTGATCATCGCGATCCTGTTGGCCGCCCTGTGCGTTGCCTGCTTCTACGCGGATGACATGATCACCCAGCAGAAAGACGCCGTTCTCGCCGAGCAACAGCGTGAAGTGGACGAGTTCAACCGTCAGCAGCAGGATGCTTACGCCGTCGCCATCGCCGAGTATCAGCGTCAGACTGCGGATACCCCCAATCAGGCCTGGCCCGCGGCCAAGAGCGAAGGTTGGGATGTGCTGGATCTCACCAACTACCCGCTCGAGAATCCCGCTTATGTCACCATGGCCCGTCCCGAGGTCATGAACAACGGGCTTCTGCTCATCAACCAGTGGCACAAGCGTCCGGATGATTTTTCCGAGACGGAGCTGGTCAGCGTTGGCAAGTATTCCAACAAAGCCATTCAGGTCAATGACTATAACGTCCTGCTGTTCCCGAAGGCAGTTGACGCGCTGTTGGCTGCCCTGACCGACGCCAAAGCCCAGGATCTGACTCATTATCTGGTCTCCGAAGGCTATCGCAGCTTTGAGACCCAGAACACCATGTTCCAGAACAAGGTCAGCAAGCTGTCCTCCAAGTATTCCGGCGATGCCCTGATCGAAGCGGCCATGAAGGAAGTCAACTATCCCGGCACCAGCGAGTTCAACTCCGGTCTTTCCTTCACCCTCCGCCTGTATGACAAGAACGACAAGAATGTCGGCGCCGGCAAATATTCCGTGACCGATCAGGCTCACTGGATGAACGAGAACTGCTGGAAGTACGGCATCGTCTTCCGTTTCCCGCTGGATGGATGGCCGCTCGAAACCTCCACCAACAAGCAGTTCATCACCGGCATCAGCAGCCAGTTGAACCTGTACCGTTATGTCGGCAAGGCTCACGCGGCGGTCATGCATGCGCTCGACCTCTGTCTGGAGGAATATGTCCAGTATCTGCGGGATCATCCGCATATCGCCGTGTTTGAGAACGGTCAGCTGCGTTACGAGATCGTGCGTCAGCAGGTTGGACTCGATGCCACCTCTTTCGATGTGCTGATTACCTCCAAGACCTCCAATTATGTCAGCAGTCTGGACAACATGGGCGGCATCGTCACAGCCTTCCAGTATTGATCCGGTCCCTTTCCCGGGTTGCCGCCAAACGCGGCAACCCGTTTTTTTCAACATAACGCACGGAGGAGTGAATCCGTATGCAATGTCCTTATTCGACCAAAGGCTGCGGTGGTTGCGACGGCCTGTGTATTTCCTATGAGGAAACGCTTGAAAAAAAACAGGAAGCTCTCCGGAAACTGTTTCCGGATGTGCTCCCGATCCTGCCCGCCGATAAACCGTTGCACTACCGCAACAAATCCCTGCGTACCTTCTCCGGCGGCAAAGGCCGTCTGATCTCCGGCATCTACCGGGCCGGTACCCATCAGGTAGTCGAGCTTCGCGAATGTGCGCTCGAAAGCCGCCGTTCCTGCCAGATCCTGGCCGCTGCCACCGATCTTCTGCGGGATATGGGTCTTTCCGCCTATAACGAGGATACACATCGCGGCGTTCTCCGCCACATGCAGCTCCGCCGTGCTCCCGCCACCGGTGAGGTCTTGCTGACCGTCATCACGGGCTGCGATATTTTCCCCGGCGGGAAAGAATTTGCCTCCGCGATCATGAAGCGTTTTCCGGAGATCAAAGGCGTCATTCAAAATGTCAATGATCGGGATTCCAGCGCCGTGCTCGGTTTCCGGGACAAGCTTCTCGCCGGCAAGGATGAGATCCGGGATGTCATGTGTGACCTCCACGCGGTGCCCACCTCACGTTCATTCTATCAGGTCAACACGCCGCAGGCGGAAAAACTTTACAAGCTGGCCGTTTCCTATGCCGATCCCCGTCCGGGCGAGACGCTGCTCGACGCCTATTGCGGCATCGGTCTCATCGGCATGCTCGCCGCCCGTTCCGGCGGTCATGTCACCGGCATCGAGCTGGTCCGTCCAGCCATCGAGTGCGCCACCAAAGCCGCCCGTCTGAACAGTCTCGATAACATCCATTTTCTCTGCGGCGACGCCGTCAAAGCCCTTCACGATTCCTCCGCCCGTTATGACACGATCCTCGTCGACCCGCCCCGTGCCGGTCTGAGTGATGCCTTTACCCGTGCCCTCATCGCCCACGCGCCTTCCAAGATCGTCTACGTCTCCTGCAACCCCGAGACCCTCGCCCGTGACCTTTCCCTCTTAACTCCCGCCGGCTACACCCCCTCCCCTGTTCAACCCGTCGACCTTTTCCCTTTCACCCCGCATGTTGAAACGGTTGTTTGTCTGTCCCAACAAAAGCCTGATGATTATATCGAGATAGAGATTGATCTGGATGAGATCGATGCAACAAGTGCTGAAACAAAGGCTACGTATAAAGAAATTCAGAACTGGGTGCAGGAACACCATGGA
>JAZUFB010000070.1:0-9861 GCA_045640475.1 Clostridia bacterium | reverse complement strand
CGAGGATGGAGTGAAGGGCCTGCGCATTGCCTGCCAGGCTCATTTTATTGCATAAGGAGATGATAACAGATGCTGACTGCATTAAATGCGGCTGCGCTTGAACATGTGCAGCTCAATGCCGGCGTGATCCTGGTGGGCTTTGATCCGTCCCAATATAACACGGTCGAAGCACTGAGATCTGCTGTGGCTGCGTGCATCGGCGATGATTCCAAATGCCTTGGTGCGACGCGTGGTGGCGGTAATTTCCGGGTGACCCGCGAGACCCGTGAGATCGAGGCGGACGGCAAGCGGTATTCCTTCGTCGGATCGACGCTTGTCGACAATGTGGATGCTTATATCAGCACCACGCTCATTGAGCATACCTCTGGCAACATCAAGCGTGCCCTCGGTGCGGCTGACGTGGTGTCTTCGTCCAAGCTTACGACCATCACGCCCAGGACGGAGTACAAGCCAGAGGATTATATCCCGTCCATGTGCTGGGTCGGCGATACCGCTGACGGATTCATGTGCATCTGGCTCAAGAATGCCATCAACCAGGCGGACTACAATATGACCTATACCGATAAAGGGGAAGGCGAGCTCGAAGTGGAATTCCATGCTGCGCAGGATGATGTGGGAGAATACACCGAGCCGCCTTTTAAGATCTACAAGGTCGTCAAGTGAGGATATCCCTCCCTTCACCGGGAGGGACTTTTCCTGCTGCGGAGGGGCGTATGACGATAGAAGAAAGAAACGCGGTAAGACAGAAGATCGCAGCCAAAGCCGAGATCACCGGCGTGATCTTTTCGGCACCCGGGATCAGGAGCATGCTCAATGAGTATGCGGAGGAAGCAAGAGCTTCTGCGAAAAAGGCGGAGCAGGCGAACGCGATCCCAAGCGATGAGGAAAGGGAATCGAAGAAAAGAGAGCTGACCGTGCAGCTCGCCGGCGTGGCGCAGCGCTTGATCGCACGCATCATCAAGGAGGCGCCGGATGAGCTTGATCTGCTGGCATCGCTCGATACCGGCAAGAGTATCGACGAGCTGTATGCGCTCGATGAGGATGAGCTGCAGACGGTCTATACCAGAGTATTCAGTGAGGATATCCTCAATTTTTTTATGCAGAAAAGGCGGTCGGACGACCCGCGCTGATCCGCATCGTTTACCAGTACAACCCAATGTCCACATCAGCATTGGTTCAACTGTGTTATGACGAGATGGAAAGGCGCCATGCGCAGACATATCTGTGCTCCGTCGCGTGGAGCGTTGGAGAGATGCTGTACGGCATGACGCATAAAGCGGGCAAGTATCCCATCGAGCCGTATAAGTGGCCCATCGCAGATATCATCAAGAGGCAGAATGAAAAAAGTGATCACAGGAGCTCGGACGAATTGATCGATTCCGTGTTGAAAGGACTATAAATGAGCAGTGTAGCATTTACGCTTTCGGCATACCTCGGACTGGATACCAGCGGGTTCAAATCCGGGTTGGAGAGCGCCAAAAACGATGCCAAAGGTGAAGGCGATGGCGAAGGCTCTCTTGGCGAAACACTGGGCAATCTTGGTTCCGGCATTGCCAAAAAGATGGTGGCTGCCTTTGCTGCCATCGGCGTTGGCAAGCTCATCATGGATGACATCAAGAAGAGCCTGAGCGCAAGAGGTGACTTTGAACAGTGGACAGGTGCGGCAGGAGCCATCTTCGGGGATGCCGCCGATGAAGTGACGGAAGCAGCACAAAAGGCTGCTACGGTCGCGGGCCTTTCCGCCAATGATTACCTCGAATATGTGAATGAGATCGGCCGAATCCTGACGAATCAGGGCATGGAACAGGCAAGTGCAGCCGAGAACGCCATGGCACTGGTCGAGAGCGCAGCCGACTATGCCGCCACCTACAATGTCTCGATGGAAGAGGCCTATGCTTTTGTCAAAGCCGCTGCAAACGGCACGACCGGCGTGCTGAAGCGCTCCGGTTATGACTTCTCAGATGATGCTGTCTAGGCCTATGCCAAGCAGCTCGGGATCGTCATCGATGATACCAACCGTGCTGTGGTCGCCACCCAGATGTGGCTCGACCTGAACCAGGAGATCGACGGTGCCTTTGAGGGGAGCCTTGATACCATCAACAACGGTCAGCAGGCACTGGCTGCCGCGTGGGATAACTTTCTTACGACAGGCGACATCAGCGGCCTTCTGGATGTACTGATCGACAACGTCATCCCGATGCTGCTGGAGCGGGTGCCGGAGATCATCGAGGACCTCGCAGAAGCCGTCGTAACGGCGCTGCCGAGGCTAGTGGAGCAGCTTCCGACCATCATATCAACGCTCATTCCTGCGCTGTTCAACGCGGCAGGGACGCTGATCACGGGGCTTATCGATAGTGCTCCGCAGATCGTATCGAGCCTTGCAAACGCCGTGTGGGAGCTGCTGAAAGCACTCGTAGAGGGTGCTATCAAGGTATTTACAGATATCCTGAACCCCATCATTGAGTTCTTCAGCAACTGGTTCGGTGGTGGCGGCAAGGATGAGGAATTTGATAAGAGAGAGGCAACAGAGGAAGAGATCAGGGCAGTCTATGCACAGATCGTTGAGAATCTCGGTGTGGATGATCTTGAAGATGGCGCTGTTATCAATCAGTCGGAGGTCATAAAAGCCTGTGAACAGATCGGCGTCAGTGCTGCAGAAAGCCTGGATGGCATTGTTGCCGCTCTCCATGATCTGGATATTACGGTCGTTTATGCAGGTGGTCTGACTTCGGATGGTTCTCATGCTGCCGGCCTGATGGATGTGCCATTCAATGGCTATGTGGCACAGCTTCACAAGGGCGAGATGATCCTGAACAAAGCGCAGGCCGATGCGTACAGGGAAGGCTATGACGGCAGCAGAAATATGGTGCTGTCCATTGATGGCAAGGCATTTGCAGCTGCTATGAGCAATCGCATGGGCAAGAGCATCGGCAACAGGCAGCTTTCTCAGCTCCTTGCGATGGGAGGATAAGATGCAGTATGTAAGCTTCAGAGGCATTACCAGCGCTGATATGGGGCTGCTGGTGGTCGATATGCCGAACCATCAGCGGGCGCAGATGCGGCACACCGAATACGAGATCCCGGGGCGTAACGGTTCATTGCACGTCAACGAGGGCTATGCCGCCTTTGACATGACGGTCATCTTTGGCTTGTTTAATCAGGGCGATATCCAGCAGAAGCGTGCCGAGATCGATGCTTGGCTTTCCGGAAACGGCAAGCTCTTTTCCTCGGATGATCCCGACCACGCATGGGATGCTGCTGTGCTGCAAGCGGTCGTTTATGACCGGCAGGAGTATTTTGGCAGATACTACGACACCATCACGGTGCGCTTCCGCTGTCAGCCGGTCATGCACGAGACGACACCGACGTATCAGACCTTTACTTCTGCGGGGACCTTCTCCGGCATGGGCACGGTGGATGCGCTGCCGAAATTGATCATCCGCGGTGTGGATGACTGCACGGTCACGATCAATGGCACGACCATTTATTTGAGCATGATGGTATCCGGGTTTCCCGTGATCATCGACTGCGAGGCCGGCTATATCCATGCCGAGCAGAGCGGCACCACGATGACGGGTGAGTTTCCCATCTTGTATCATGATAAAACGAACACGATCAGCATGGGCGGTGGCACCGCTTCCGTGCAGATCCAATTCAATTGGGGGTGGATCTGATGCACGAAGTCTTTGTGTATGGCCCCACCTGCACCGACTTCTCCACCAACGGCTTGTGCGGCGATCTGAAGCCGGTCGAATGCATCTTTGAATAGGAAAAGAACAGCCTTAGCCAGATCACGATGCAGCTGGCGTACGATGATCTTGACAAGTGGCGCTCCATTGAAGTGGGCGGGTATCTGAAATGCAAGGTGCCTGTCCGCACGCCTCCCGCCATCAGCGGCGATGAGTACGCGGCAACACTGAAGAGCTACAGAGCGACGGTGAGCCGCACGACCTATTCCGATGCCGCAGATGATCCTGATCCTGCTGCTGAAGTCGTCAAGAAAACCGTTCCCTTGCACGGAGATCTCGCAGGCAAGGTGGCCATTGCGTATCTGGATGACGGAGATATCGTCAATGAGATCGCCGATGATGGCAAGGTGCAGACGTCAAAAGGCACCGGCTATGTGGCGAATAAAACGTATATCGACACGGTCTCGATCCCAAAGGCGCTGAACGGCGTGGAGAGTGTGGCCGGCGCGACTCGACTGGCATATCAGATTTTTCATATCACTGAAGTCGTGGAGGATCTGGAATGGATCCACGTAACGGCGACGCATATCTCCTACGACCTGCTCAATTGCTACACCAATTATGTTACCGAGCACAGTGTAACAGGCGCTGCTGCGTGTGCCGGCATCGTGAATAATGAAATGGTCAAGGATGAACGTTTTACCATCGTTTCGGACTGTTCCGATCCCATTGAGGGCGGCCTGGACTATGCCGGTAAGAATGTCATCAAGGCGCTGTTGGATCCGGATAACGGCGTCTGCGCCCGGTACGGCCTGGTGCTGATCCGCGACAACTTTGCCCTGTATGCTATCAAGCAGGCCGGTACTGACCGAGGTTTTGCGGTCGAGTATGGCAAAAACATGCTCGATATGGAGCACACCCTAAACATTGAGGAATGCTATACGCGCATCATTCCTGTCGGCAAAGATTTGAAGGGCAAGCCGAAATACCTGAGCGGCACGATCTATATTGATTCCGAGCACATTGACGATTACGCCAATCCACGTACCTATCTGCTGGACTGCTCCGAGACCTGCACGATTGGCAAGAATGGCTGCGATTCGAGGAACTTCGAGGCCAGGATGCGGCAGGCGGTGCAGGATGCCTTTGATGATGGCTGCGATAAGCCCTCTCTATCGATGACGGTGGACTTTTTATCCCTGGGCGACACGGAGGAATACGCGCAGTACAGGGATCTGGACAAGGTCTTCCTGTACGACCGCATCACGGTGCGGGATACGTTCCGGAACCATTCCTATAACGCGGAAGTCGTTTCGATCCGCCACAATGTGCTGACGGGACGGCTGGAATCCTGCACTATTGACAGCATCGAAAAGAGCACGGTGGCACGGAAGATCGCCTCCTGGCAGGTGCCTACCTTCAGTGGTACTCAAATTTAGAGTGGAACCATCCCCGTCGGAGCCTTTACGGAAGGCGCGATCACCGCGGATGACGTCAGCGATGATTTTGGCCAGGAGGTCGATCTCTCCGAAAATACGGTCGCAAAGAAGCTGGATGGGCGTGAGTCCTATCTGAACGTGACCAAAGAAAAGGTAGAGATCTTTGGCGGAGAGGTCAATATCTACGGCGCCGGTGCTCTGTCCCTGGAGTGCGATAACGACCAGATGGCTACGGTCAACGGTGGTGCGATCTGGCATGCAAAGAACCTCGTTGTGAGCACCGAAGAGCCCGATAACAAACGGCCCGGTATGCTGTGGGTGAGGCCCGATATGACCGGCGTGCTGACTTCAGACTGGACCGGCAAAGCCCTCAGTGAAAGACCGAACGCCTATAATGTGACCATCCCTGTGAAGGGTACTCCAATCACATAGGCCCCGACATCGGGTGCGACTTATTCATACACAGTGGCCGTCCCCATCTACAATTATGATGCTTATGACCATGGCAATGTGCGGGTGTGGCTGGTTCCAAATGAAAGCATAGATCCCGCAGAGGGAGTCGCATTCGGCAGAAAGACGATCAGCGGCGAGGGATCGAAATGGTATACCGCCACCGTAAACAGCAGTCTGTGGCTTGGCGATCGGTCTGATCTTGTGCTTGTCATCCATACCGATGACCGCGAAATGACCCGCGTTAACAGCGGTAACACCTTTAAACTGACGTGCACAGCGTCCGGAGCAGGCGACAGCACCGGCTGGAAAGATTGCACGGTGTATTACTGGCATCAGCGGGCAACGGTCATCTATGCCGATCTTCGGCTGTATATTCGCAGTGCTGAGCAGCCTTCTGCTCCTGCCGAAGCAAGATACAACCTGGAGGAAAGCCGCTGGGTGGATGGCCTGGAAGGTTGGTCGCAGACGCAGCCTACAGGCAGCGATACCCTGTGGTTTATCGATACGAGCATCAGCGGCACGTATATCTATACGATCGGTCAGGGCGAATGGAGCGAGCCCGAGGCAGAGACAACGGTGGAACTGATCCGCACCTACGCGGCCAATAAGACGACATACACCTACGGCACCGATCCGAACAAGGTCATCACGCGCAACAACAATATCACTGTTGCTACGTTCAGTGGCGATGCTGCCGGCGCGGAAGGCGGTACGTTCTACTATACTATTCAAGTGCCTTTCTACTGGCAGGCGGGCAGTTACAGCATTACCAGCCTGACGGTAACGCTGCAGGCGACCATAAACGGTGTGACGCGTTCTGTCACTTTCCCTGCCATGACAAAGGCAGCAGGGCGTGCGGCATTCTGGTATTCGCAGAGCACACAATCGTCGGTATGGCTGGGCGAGGCTCCGAGCATCAGCATGATCGTGCGGTATTCTTCCTCCAACGACGGCAGCTATCTGTATTCGTGGTACGGCGCTGTCATGAGCAACTATGGGACCGGTACACTCACGATGAGAAACTATCAGGAGGGGAGAAATGAGTCATCAGGTCATTTGGTCAAAACTGATCCTGGAAACGTTTATTGACGAGGCAAACCTGAACAAAGAGGAGGAAATGATCATGCGCACCCGCGTCGCTGGCTGGACCAGGACTCAGCAGGCGCAGCGGTTGAACATGTCCTTGTCCACGGTCGATAAAATCATTTCCCGCTTAAAAACCAAGTATGACCATGTAGCCAGATACAGCCCTGTCCTGCCGCCGAGAAAATCCTCCGCGCAGGAAACTTATATGGACGAGCATTGATAAAGCCTCCCTTCGGGGAGGCTGTTTTTTGACATATTTGGGTTGACCGTCCTTTACTACAATTGAAAAAAGGTGTATGATTTAATCAACAAATAAAGGAGATGGCCAATCATGAAAAACATCGTTGCTTTGATCATCGCAATGATCATGCTTCTGGCAATCGCAAGCGCAGAAGTGGTGCCGTCAAATGCTGCCATCAGCATCAACGGCATTCGCACAGCGTTCTTTGCGGAAGACGGTACTTATCTGCCCATGCAGGAATCGGATGGCCTGGTTTACGCGCCTGCGGAACAGTTAGGTACTTATTTGGGCCTGGATGTGGAGGCTGCCGCTAACGGCGTCGTTAAGGTAAACGGCATCCCCGTGGCCCTGTTTGATGAGAATGGTGCATATCTTCCGTCCCTCGTGTTGGATGGTGTGGTTTATGTGCCTGTGAAAGCGTTTGCCGAAAGTTTGTCCATTGCCATCACGGTGACGGGCAAGTCCTATGCGCTGGAAAACGCCCCAGCGGCGCAGATTACGCCGGAGCCTACGCCGGTGGCAACACAGGCTCCGCAGTATGGTTATGTTCCGTTGACCAGTTTCAATTTCTATGATTATTTCTCGGTTTCGTCTAACGTTAACAGCACAAACAATACTAATGTTTCTCCGTACTGGATATATACAACTTTCAACGTTGTACCCACTACATACTATGATCATGCAAATGTAAGAATCAGGTTTGTTGGCTATGGTGGAACGGAAACTTTGTCGGCATCTGGGCAGTCGACTTTCAAGTATTCGGAAAGTTATACCAGAAAGGGTAGTACAACACAAGATCAACTTGCTTTTGCTACACAAGTTTCAATGTCTGAAATAAGCGCCCTTTATGCTGCATAGCTTGTAGACATTGAAGTTCTGAGTGGCACGATCAGAATGAGCTATGCTGAGGCAGAGCAGGTTAACAGCGCTGATTATCAAAAGGCATGTAACTATCTGGAGCAAAAGCAATATCAAAAAGCTTTGGACATTTTTGAAGCATTGGCCAGGGTAGAGTACCTTGATAGTAAGGAGCAGGCAGCAGTTTGTCGTCAGGGGCTAAAAGAGGAAGAGGCAGCGAGACTGGCAGCTGAAAGAGAGGCTGAAGCAGCAAGGATTGAGGCTGAAAAAGCAGCCAAGTTGGCAAGACAAGCATCTGATTATGAAACGGCATAGTCCTTGGTAAACGAAGGAAAACTGGAGGAAGCGCTCAACAAGTTTAAAGCGCTTTCTAAGGAAGGATACCTTGACAGCACGGATAGAGCCACGCAAGTACAGACGAAGATTTGGGAGAATGCCTATAATCAGGCCGTAACGCTGTAGGAAAACAACGAGTTGTAGAAAGCACTCAAAGAATTTAAGGAACTTGCCAACAGGGGTTACCTTGATAGTGCGAATAGAGCAGCGAACGTCCAGGAAAAAATTTGGGAAAATGCCTTCAATTATGCCGTGACGCTGTTCGACAATAGAGAATATGAAAACGCGAAAACGGAATTCGGTAATTTGGTGCGAGTAAACTATAGAAAATCTTAGGCGTTGATTTGGCAGGATAAATGCTAGGAAGGTGTACTCGCTGTTAGATTATCTAATGTGGCCGAAGGCGGCATTGTGAAATTCGGTCGCTATCCGCAGACAGCAAGTGGCAAAGACGACACGCCCATCGAGTGGGTTGTTCTTGAACGGACTGGACAGAAAGCCTTGCTGATCAGCCGGTACGCACTGGATTGTCAACCATTTAACTAGGACAAAGTGAATACTACGTGGGAGACGAGTACGCTGCGCACCTGGCTGAACAAAACATTCCTGATCAAGGCGTTCAACAGCCTTGAACGAAATATTATTTTGACAACAAATGTGGACAATAGCAAGAGCCAGGGATATAACGAGAACAGCGATAACGATACGCAGGATAAGGTATTCCTGCTAAGTCTTGCGGAAATAAAGAAATATTATAAAAATATTGATGCTCGTGTATGCCTTCCGACGGAATATGCAGTTTATCATGGTACTTATTTAGGCGAAAACAATGGAAAATAGGTGGTGTTGCTTTGGTGGCTTCGCACATCAAGTGACAGCAATCAGACCTATGCATACGGCGTGTACCACGACGGCTCCCTATTTCCTGTCAATATCGACAGAAAAATTAATGCTGTTCGCCCTGTGATTGTGGTTGATCTTTCATTGGCAGGAATAGAATAGACGGAAGTGACGCAGACAGAAGAAGCCAAGAAAGAGGAGTAGGTTGTACGCCTCAACTTGGCCGTCGGCGACACCTACACAATGGGCACCTATGAGCAGGACAACAACACAAAGAACGGTAAAGAAGCCATCGAATGGATCGTAGCGGATGTGCAGGGTGATGAAGCGCTGTTGATCAGCAAATATGCCATCTAGGCCATGGCGTTCAACACCGAAACCATGGAGATCACATGGGAAAAATCGAGCATGCGCAAGTGGATGAATGGCGATTTTGTAAAGAATGCCTTCACAACAGAAGAGCAGGCAATGATTTCCTCTAAGAGCGTTAACAACGACGCCACCCAGGGAAGCCGTTCTAAGAACGGTGGAGCGACTACGATGGATCGGGTGTTCCTGCTGAGTTATAGTGAAGTTCAAAGATATTTCAAAACAAACAAGGACAGGATATGCACGATCACGCCTTATGCGGCAGCCAATGCCAAGGCAGCCTATTCCAACACGGATAACGGTAAAGCCGGTGGCAATTGCTGGTGGTGGCTGCGTACTCCCGGTGACAGTTTGGAAGACCGTGATGTTATCGAAACGGATGGCAGCCGTAACCATTACTATGTTAACCGCAAGTATGGTGCTGTGCGCCCTGCAATATGGATCAATCTGATGGGCAATGGTACAATCGGAGAAGTTGTTGAAATCAGTGATTTGGATGATACCAGTGCAATGAGAGAGGCTTTCACCAAAGTGGGTAACATCGTACTTT
>JAZUFB010000069.1:0-10503 GCA_045640475.1 Clostridia bacterium | reverse complement strand
GGCAAGCCCGTCATTTTGTGATCCCGCCGGAAAGCGCTCTCCGAAAAGAATAAACATTCAAATCCCACACGGCGAAACTTCCACTATTCGCGGTGTGGGATTTTATTTGTTTTTGTTTTGTTTTATGTTGTTTTCTTATGTATTTGTCATGTTTATTATGGCTTTGTGAAGTATTCCAGTTTTTACCCTGTATTTTTGTACGAAAATTAATCTTTTTTTGTAGATTTCTTACAAATGCTTACATTGACATTTTCTAATTTTTAGTTTATCATATGTTAATGTTGAGATGATACTTATACATAGAGAGGGATATAAAATGAAATCAACCGGTATTGTGCGCAAAGTTGACGAGCTTGGCCGCATCGTCATCCCCATTGAGCTTCGGCGCACCCTGGACATCGCCGAACGCGATCCGCTTGAGATTTTTGTCTCGGAAGACACTATCATGCTCAAAAAGTTTGAGACTTCCTGCATCTTCTGCGACAGCACCAAGGACATCATCAGCTTCAAGGGCAAAAATGTCTGCGCCAAATGCGCTTCTTCCCTGCGAAACAGCCTTTGATTTTGCAAAAACAAACACGCCGGACGGTTTTCGTCCGGCGTAATTTTTTCCCATGCTGTAAAAAAGGGACTCACTTTCCGAAGAAGTGAGTCCTTTTTTGTCATTTATACCAGCTCGATGACGGCCAGTTCCGCAGCGTCACCGCGGCGAACCGTGGTGCGGGTGATGCGGGTGTAGCCGCCCTGACGGTCGGCATACTTCGGCGCGATCTCATCAAAGACCTTCTTCGCCACGTCCTCGCGGGTGAGGAAGCGCAGAGCCAGACGGTAGTTGGCAAGGCCCTTCTTCTTTCCCAGGGTGATCATACGCTCCGCGATGGGGCGGATCTCCTTGGCGCGGGTAACGGTGGTCTCCATGCGACCGGTGTCCAGAAAGTCAGTGACCTGCTGGCGCAGCATGGCCATTCTTGCAGCCGTCGGCTTGCCGAGCTTGCGTGTTCCGGGCATTTTCGTTTACCTCCAATAGTGTGTGTCGATTACTTGGATTCTTCTTCGCTGGCCAGGCTCAGGCCCATCATCGCCAGCTTCTGCATGACTTCCTCGAGGGATTTCCGTCCGAGGTTGCGAACCTTGATCATTTCGTCCTGCGTCTTGGAAACGAGGTCTTCCACCGTGTTGATGTTCGCCCGTTTCAGGCAGTTGAAGCTGCGCACGGACAGATCCAGTTCTTCGATGGTCATTTCAAGGATCTTATCCCGCTGCGTGACCTTCTTTTCCACAACGGTGGAATCGCTGCCGATCGTCTGAGACAGGTCGGTGAACAGGGTGAAGTGGTCGCAGAGGATCTTGGCTCCCAGGGAGACGGCATCACGCGGACTGATGGTACGATCCGTCCAAACCTCGATGGTCAGCTTGTCGTAGTCCGTGCGGTTGCCCACGCGGGTGTTTTCGACGGTGTAGTTGACCTTCAGAACCGGTGTGTAGATGGAGTCCACGGGGATAACGCCCGTGATCACCTGGGCCGGCTTGTTCTTCTCCGCCACCACATAGCCGCGGCCATGCGACACCGTCAGCTCCATGGAGAGCGAGGCATCGGGGCCGAGCGTCGCGATGTGCAGTTCGGGGTTGAGGATCTCCACCTCGGAATCCGCCTTGATATCACCCGCCGTCACTTCACATTCGCCGGTCGCCTCGATGTAGACAGTCTTGGGAGCTTCGCTGTGAAGCCGCGCGATGATGCTCTTGACGTTGAGAACGATCTCCGTGACGTCTTCCTTGACGCCGGGAATCGTGGAGAACTCATGCTGGATTCCGTCGATCTTGATGGTCGTGACGGCTGTGCCGGGAAGCGAGCTGAGGAGCACACGGCGCAGTGCGTTGCCGAGAGTGGTGCCGTAGCCTCGTTCCAGGGGCTCCACGATGAACTTTCCGTAGCTCTCGTCGGCGGGGTTCTCGATGCATTCAATGCGCGGCTTCTCGATCTCTATCATGAATTCATACCCTCCTTTTTAATGTGCGCCATGCGGCGCCATGCGGTGTTCAGATTACCAATTTGAGGGCTATATTACTTGGAATACAACTCGACGATCAGGTGCTCCTCGATGGGCAGATCAATGTCTTCCTTCGCGGGGACAGCCGTGACCTTGGCAAGCATATTCGCCGCGTCATACTCCAGCCACTTGGGCGGCTGGCGGGAGGCGTTGGCTTCCACGTTGGCCTTCAGCTTCTCGAGGTCGCGGCTGGAGGGCTTGACGCTGATGACCATGCCGGGCTTGACGAGGAAGCTGGGGATGTTGACCTTGCGGCCGTTAACGGTGAAGTGGCCGTGGTTGATGAGCTGGCGGGCTTCCGCGCGGCTCATGGCGAAGCCGAGGCGATACACGGCGTTGTCCAGACGGGACTCCAGAATGGACAGCAGGTTCTCGCCGGCCTGGCCGGGACGGCGCTCGGCCATCTCGAAGTAGCTGCGGAACTGGCTTTCCAGAACGCCATAGTAGCGCTTGGCTTTCTGCTTCTCGCGCAGCTGCAGACCGTATTCAGAGGTCTTGCTGCGGCCCTGGCCGTGCATTCCGGGAGGATAGGCCCGGCCGACCATGGCGCATTTTTCGGTATAGCATCTGTCACCCTTCAGGAAGAGCTTCTGGTTCTCCCGACGGCAAAGGCGGCAAACTGCTTCAGTATATCTAGCCATTGTTTCTTTCCTCCTTCATCAGACACGGCGACGCTTGGGCGGACGGCATCCGTTGTGGGGGATGGGCGTCACGTCCTTGATCATCGTGACTTCAAGACCCGCGGTCTGCAGGGCACGGATCGCAGCTTCACGGCCGCTGCCGGGACCCTTGACAAACACTTCGACGGTCTTCAGACCATGCTCCATCGCAGCCTTCGCAGCAGTCTCCGCCGCGGTCTGGGCCGCAAAGGGAGTGGACTTACGGCTGCCACGGAAACCCATGCCGCCGGCGGAAGCCCAGCTCAGGGCGTTGCCGTTGGTGTCGGTGATGGTGACCATGGTGTTGTTGAAGGAAGAGCTGATGTGAACCTGACCCTTCTCAATGTTCTTTTTCTCGCGGCGACGGGTTCTGACCTTTTTCTTAGGTGCTGCCATTTTTCTCTTCCCTCCTTACTTCTTCTTATTGGCGATCGTACGCTTCGGGCCCTTGCGGGTACGGGCGTTCGTCTTGGTGCGCTGGCCGCGCACGGGCAGGCCGCGGCGGTGGCGCTGGCCACGGTAGGAGCCGATCTCGGTCAGGCGCTTGATGTCAAGCGCGTTGGCGCGGCGCAGGTCGCCTTCCACCATGTAATTCTTGTCAATGCATTCGCGGATCTTGGCCTCTTCCGCATCCGTGAGGTCTTTCACACGGGTGTCGGGGTTGATGCCGGTTTCCTCGAGGATCTTCTTTGCGGATGTCCTGCCGATGCCGTACACGTAGGTAAGGCCGATTTCGATACGCTTGTCTTTGGGCAGGTCAACGCCGGAAATACGTGCCATCTTTCGCTATCAATCCTTTCGTTTCAAGATAGACAAACTCAACCTTGTCTCTGCTTATGCTTCGGGTTGGGGCAAATGACCATGACCCGGCCATGGCGCTTGATGACCTTGCACTTTTCGCACATGGGCTTTACGCTGGGTCTGACTTTCATTTTGTAAGCCTCCTTATATGATGCTTGCTTGTTTTAACGGTTTGTTTACTTCGTCCGCCAGGTTATGCGGCCGCGGGTCAAGTCGTAGGGCGACATCTGCACCGTGACCTTATCACCGGGAAGGATCCGGATGAAATTCATCCGCAGTTTGCCGGAGATATGAGCCAGGATCGTATGTCCGCCGCCGATGTCCACCTGGAACATCGTGTTGGGCAGGGATTCGACTACCGTGCCCTCCAGCTCGATAACGTCATCTTTCGCCAAGTTGGTCTCCCTTCTCTGGGGCGGTCTGTGCCGCCTGTGCCAATGTCGTTCGGATTTCCTTGTCCGTGGCCGGCAGCGCCTCTATATGGGCTGTCGGACGCACATGCTTCTGACTTTTTACCTTGGGTCGGGCAAGCGTTCGGAGCCTTCCGTCGGCGAGCAGCAAGCGCTGCCCCTCCGCGGCGATGACCAGATACAGCCTGCCTTTGTCGTGCCCCGCACGGGACTCGACCACGTCGCACACGGCAATGTCCCTCATATCCGTTCCTCCGTAAAGGTCAGGATCTCGGGCTCGCCGTTTGTGATGACAACGGAGTTTTCGTAGTGGGCGGAAAGTCGGCCGTCCTTCGTTTTGACGGTCCAGCCGTCCTTCAGGACTTTGACCTCCCATGTGCCCGCGTTCACCATTGGCTCCACCGCGATCGTCATGCCGGGCAAAAGTCTGGGGCCTCTTCCGGCTGCACCGAAATTCGGCACCTCCGGCGCTTCGTGCATCTCGGCTCCGACGCCGTGCCCCACATATTCCCGAACTACGGAGAAGCCATTCGCTTCAACATATTCCTGGATGGCGTGGGATATGTCGCCGATCCGATACCCTGCACGGGCGAATTTCATTCCCTCATAAAAGCTCTGGCGAGTGACAGCGATGAGGCGCTTGGCCTCCTCGCTGCCTTCGCCGGCGATAAAGCTCGCCGCGCAGTCGCCCACAAAGCCTTTATAGGTCGCTCCCACATCCACACTCACGAGGTCGCCCTCCTGAATGACACGGGAGCCGGGAATGCCGTGGATCACTTCATCGTTTACCGAAATGCAGGCGCTTGCGGGAAAGCCCCCGTAGCCCTTGAAGGTGGGGACAGCGCCGCTTTTCCGGATAAAGCGTTCCATTTCCCTGTCGATCTGAGCGGTCGTGACGCCGGGGGATACCATATCCCGCGCAAGAGCACGGGCAGCCGCGGTAATTCTCCCTGCCTGGCGCATACACTCAATTTCCCGCGGGGATTTGATCACGATGGAACTCATATCCCCAGTGCCTTGTTTATCTCCGCCGTGGTGGCCTCGATGGTGGGCTGATTCATCACGGTTTTGAGCTTTCCGCGAGACTTGTAGAACTCGATGAGGGGCTCCGTCTGCTCGTGGTAGGTGGTGAGACGCGCTTTCACGGTCTCGGGGGCGTCGTCCTTGCGGACGGTGAGCTCGCCGCCGCACGCATCGCACACGCCCTCGACCTTGGAGGGGGCATTGACGATGTGGTAGGTCGCGCCGCAGGCAAGGCAGGCGCGGCGGCCGGACATACGCTCAATGATGACCTGATCGTCGACCTCGAGGTCAACGGCCCAGTCGATCTCCACACCCTGCTGCTCCATGGCCTCGGCCTGGGGGATCGTGCGGGGCACGCCGTCCAGGATGTAGCCATTGGCACATTCGGGGGCTTTCAGCGCCTCGGCGATGATGCCGATGATGACTTCATCGGGCACCAGCGCGCCCGCGTCCATAAAGGACTTGGCCTTCAGGCCGATGGGCGTGCCGGCTTTGACCGCCGCGCGGAGAATGTTGCCGGTGGAGATGGTGGGGATCCCAAGCTTCTGAGACAGGATCTCGGCTTGCGTCCCTTTTCCGGCGCCGGGGGCGCCGAGCATGATAAGCTTCATGGATCGAGTCCTCCTTATTCAAGGAAGCCCTTGTAGTGGCGCATGAGCATCTGGCTTTCGAGAGCCTGGAAGGTCTCCAGCGCAACGCCGACCACGATGATGATCGAAGTGCCGCCGAGGGACAGACCGGTCTGACGGGCCGCGGTGGAGTAGATGCTGATGATGTAGGGCACCGCCGCGATGATGCACAGATACAGGCTGCCGAAAAGGGTGATCTTGTTCAGAACCTTCTGGATATACTCGCTGGTGGGCTTGCCCGGGCGGATGCCGGGGACGAAGCCGCCGTTCTTACGAAGGTTGTTGGAGATCTCGATGGGGTTGAACTGGATCGTGGAGTAGAAGTAGCCGAAGAACACGATCAGCAGCGCGTAGAAGATGACGTAGGTCCAGGTGTTGGTCTGCGTCAGGTAGTACTTAAAGGTGCCCTGCTGAAGATTGTGGTTCGTCAGCTGGATGATCGTCGCGGGCAGAGACGCGATGGACTGCGCGAAGATGATGGGCATGACGCCGGACATATTGACCTTCATGGGAAGGTGCGTGGACTGGCCGCCGTACATCTTGCGTCCCACGACGCGCTTGGAATACTGCACCGGGATGCGGCGCTCGGCGTTCGACACGAACACGATCAGGATGATCATGACCAGCGCGCCGAGGAACATCAGCACCGCGACCCACCAGGCCAGCGTGCCCGCCGCCACATTGGAGACGGTCTGGATGATGGAGCTGGGGAAACGGCTGATGATGCTCGCGAAGAGGATGATCGAAATGCCGTTGCCGATGCCGAATTCGGTGATCTGCTCGCCCAGCCACATGATGAGCGCGGAGCCGGAGGTGAAGGTCATGATGATGACGATCGCCGCCCAGACGCCGGTGCCGTCGGTGGTGAGCAGGCCGTTGTTTTTGATGAGAACGTAGTAGGCGAAGCCCTGAAGCAGGCCGATCGCCACGGTAGCGTAGCGGGTGATGGAGGCGATCTTCTTGCGGCCTTCCTCGCCCTCGTCCTTGCTCATGCGCTCCAGCGCGGGGATCGCCACGCAGAGGAGCTGGATGATGATGGAGGAGTTAATGTAGGGCTGGATGGACAGCGCAAAAATCGTCGCCGAGGAGAACGCGCCGCCGGACATGACGTTGTACAGACCGAGAACGGTGCTCTCCAGGCTGGCAAAATACTGCTGGAGGTACGCGACGTTGACATAGGGTACGGGCACGGCATTGCCGAGACGGTACAGCAGGACAACGAACAGCGTAAAGAGGATCTTCTTGCGGATATCCTCGATCTTCCAGGCGTTTGCAAACGTCTTAAGCACCTTACACCACCTCAGCCTTTCCGCCGGCGGCCTCTATCTTTTCTTTGGCAGTTGCGGAAAAGGCCTTGGCACGGACGGTGAGCTTCTTGGTGATCTCGCCCTCGCCCAGAATCTTGACGCCATAGACGCACTTGGACAGGACGCCGGCATCCAGGAGAGCCTGCGCATCCACTTCCGCGCCGTCTTCAAAGCGGTTCAGAACCTCGACATTGACGGACTCAAGACGCTTGGCAAAAATGTTGTGGAAGCCGCGCTTGGGGATACGGCGCGCCAGAGGCATCTGGCCGCCTTCAAAGCCAACACGGACACCGCCGCCGGAGCGGGCATTCTGACCCTTGTGGCCACGGCCGGCCGTCTTGCCGTTGCCGGTGGCGTGGCCGCGACCCTTGCGCTTATTCACATGGGTGCTGCCGGGAGCGGGAGAAAGATTGTAAAGTTCCATGGTTTCCCCTCCTTATTCTTCGGTGACCTTGACAAGGTAGCCGATCTGGGCGATCTTGCCGCGGGTCTGGGGGTTATCGGGCTGCACGGTGGACTGACCGATCTTATGCAGACCGAGGGAAGCGGCGGTAGCGATATGCTTGTCGTTACGGCCGTTCAGGCTCTTGACGAGCTCGATTTTCAGTTTCTTTTCCATCGTTCGGCCTCCTTACAGCTCAGAGACGTCTTTGCCGCGCATGGCAGCGACCTGCTGCGCGTTACGCAGGCTCTTCAGACCCTGCATGGTAGCAGCGACGACGTTCTGGGGGTTGTTGGAGCGCAGGCACTTGGCACGGATGTCCGAGATACCGGCAGCTTCCACCACGGCACGCACGGCGGAGCCGGCGATAACGCCGGTACCGGGGGCAGCGGGCTTGAGCAGCACACGGCCGGCGCCGAACTCACCGATGACTTCATGGGGAATGGTAGTGCCCTGAAGCGTAACGGTGGTGATGTTTTTCTTTGCATCTTCCAGGCTCTTGCGAATGGCCTCGGAGACCTCGTTCGCCTTGCCCAGACCGTAGCCCACGCGACCTTTTCCGTCGCCCACGACGCTCAGCACGGCGAAACGCATGATGCGGCCGCCCTTGACCGTCTTGGCAACACGGTTGATGGAAACTACTTTCTCGGTGAATTCAGAGGGTTCTTCTTCTCTGCGGCCGCGACCACGGCGGTCGTTGCGATCATTCTGATATGCCATTATTTCGTTTCCTCCTCCCGTCAGAATTTCAGGCCGCCCTCGCGGGCGCCGTCAGCCAGAGCCTGCACACGGCCGTGATAGACATAACCGCCGCGGTCAAAGACCACGTTGTCAATGCCTGCGGCCAGAGCGCGCTCTGCCACCATCTTGCCGACCTTCGCGGCAGCTTCCTTATTGGAACCCAGGCCTTCAAAGCCCTTTTCATTGGACGCGGCAGCCGCCAGAGTCTTGCCGGCGACATCGTCGATGACCTGAGCATAAATGTGCTTTTCGCTGCGGAAAACGCACAGACGCGGACGCTGGGGTGTACCGGAGATCTTCCCACGGATCCGGCTGTGACGTCTGTCACGCTTCGCCTTCGTATTGGGTCTAGAAACCATTGGTTACACCTCCTTATTTCGCGCCGGTCTTGCCTTCCTTGCGGATGATGTACTCGTCGACGTACTTGATGCCCTTGCCCTTGTAGGGTTCGGGAGGACGCTTGGCGCGCACATCGGCCGCAAACTGGCCGACCTTTTGTTTATCTACACCCTTGACAATGATCTGGTTGGGGTTGGGCACTTCCGTGCGGACATCCGCCGTGTCGGGGACGACCACGTTGTGGGAGTAGCCGAGCTTCATGACCAGATTGTTGCCTTCTTTTGCGGCACTGTAGCCAACGCCGTTGATCTCCAGAGTCTTGGAGAATTCCTCGGTGACGCCCTTGACCATGTTGGCGATCAGGGTGCGCGTCAGACCGTGGATGGAACGCATTTCTTTGTCGTCGTTGGGACGCTCAACGGTGAGAACACCGGCGTCGCACTTGACGGTCATGCGGGGGTCGGCGGCGTAGGAAAGCTCGCCCTTGGGACCCTTCACATTCACGACGTTTCCGTCGATCTTCACTTCCACGCCCGCGGGGACGGTGATGGGAGCTCTTCCGATTCTAGACATTGTTCAAGCTCCTCCCTTACCACACGAACGCAAGGACTTCGCCGCCGACGTGCTGCTCGCGAGCCTGCTTGTCGGTGAGAACGCCCTTGGACGTAGAGATGATGGCGATGCCGAGACCACGCAGCACGCGGGGAAGCTCGTCAGCACCCGCGTAGACACGCAGGCCGGGCTTGGACACGCGGCGCAGACCGGTGATGGCCTTTTCCTTGCCGGGGAGATACTTCAGTGTGATGCGGATAACACCCTGGGTGCCGTCGTCGATGATCTGGAAGGACTTGATGTAACCCTCGTTGAACAGGATCTCAGCAATGCTCTTCTTCATCTTGGAGGCGGGGATATCCACGGTTTCATGCTTCGCGGATCCGGCGTTGCGGATGCGGGTCAGCATATCAGCAATGGGGTCAGTGATTTGCATTTTGGATTGCTCCTCCTTCATTCAGAGTTACCGCTTTCGCGGTTTTGCCCATGAGGTTCCGGGTCAATGCTCGATTGCGCTCGGCCTTTCATGGGGTTTTCACTTTTTGTTTTGTCCCGGGTCGGATCGCTCCGCCCCGTGGACATTTGTAAGACTTACCAGGAAGCCTTTCTGACTCCGGGGATCTGGCCCTTATAAGCCAGTTCGCGGAAGCAGATACGGCAGATGCCGTAGTCACGCAGATAGGCGTGGGGACGGCCGCAGATCTTGCAGCGGTTGTAGGAACGGGTGGAGTACTTGGCAGGACGCTGCTGCTTCAGTTTCATAGAAAGTTTCGCCATGATTTTCCTCCTCCTTAATTCGCGAAGGGAGCGCCCATGAGCTTCAGGAACTCACGCGCTTCTTCGTCGGTGGCGGCCGTGGTGCAGATCGCAATGTTCATGCCGCGCAGCTTTTCGATCTTATCGTAGTCGATTTCCGGGAAGATGATCTGCTCTTTGAGGCCGAGGGAATAGTTGCCGCGGCCGTCAAACGCGTCGGGGCTGATGCCGCGGAAGTCGCGGACACGGGGCAGCGCCACGTTGAACAGACGATCCAGGAACTCCCACATACGGTCCTGACGCAGGGTGACCTTCACGCCGACCTTCATGCCCTCGCGGAGCTTGAAGTTGGCGACGGACTTCTTCGCCGTGGTGGCGACGGCCTTCTGGCCGGTCAGAGCGCTGATCTCTTTGATGACGTTATCGAGCGCCTTGGCATTGTCCTTGCAGTCGCCGCAGCCCACGGACACGACGATCTTGTCGAGGCGGGGGATCTGCATGCTGGACTTGTACTGGAATTTCTGCATGAGGGCGGGAGCGACCTCATTGACGTACATTTCTTTCAGTCTGGTCATTCTCTCATCCTCCCTCACAGCTCGGCGCCGCATTTTTTGCAGACGCGAACATTTTTCTTTTTGCCATTAGCTTCCACGACCTTGTGGGCAACGCGGGTAGCCTTGCCGCACTTGGGGCAGATCACCTGCACCTTGCAGGCGTAGATGGGGGTCTCCATCTTGATGATGCCGCCCTCATCCTGCTGGGAACGGGGCTTCTGGTGCTTGGTGGCGACGTT
>JAZUFB010000068.1:0-4299 GCA_045640475.1 Clostridia bacterium | reverse complement strand
GCGGACGGAAGCCTGGATATGTATGCCATCATGAAGGCGATTTATGACACCTGCCCGGATACCTACATCCGTCCTGACCATGGCCGTATGATCTGGGACGAAAAGGGCCGCCCCGGCTATGGTCTGTACGACCGTGCGCTCGGTGCGCCCTACCTGCACGCACTCTCTGAAGCCATTGTGCGTGAAAACGGAGGAAAATGAGCATGAAACTGACCGATATCGGACTGAAAGACAAAGCTGCATGGGAAAAGGCGGGCGTCGTCCTGCCTGCCTATGACCGGGAAGCCATGAAGCAGAAGACCGAGGCGGATCCCGTGTGGGTCCACTTTGGCGCGGGTAATATTTTCCGCGGATTCATTGCGGGCCTGCAGCAGAAACTGCTCAATGCCGGCCTTGCGGAAGCGGGCATCGTGGCCGCGGAGACTTTTGACGGCGAGATCATCGACCGGATCTACAAGCCCCTCGATTCCCTGACCCTGATGGTCAGCCTGAAACCGGACGGAACGACCGACCGTGAAGTGATCGCCTCTCTCGCGGGCGGACTGAAGGCCACCCCGGCGGAAGAAGACGATTGGCGGAAACTGAACGAGATCTTTGTTTCCCCGACCCTGCAGATGGTCAGCTTTACCATCACTGAAAAAGGATATGCGTTGCGGAATATGCAGGGAGAATATTTCCCGGTTGTGACCGCGGACATGGAAGCGGGCCCCGAAAAGGCGACCCATGCCATGAGTATCGTGACCGCGCTGCTTCTGCACCGGCATGAGTACAGTGGCGCGCCGCTGGCGCTGGTGAGCATGGACAACTGTAGCCACAACGGCGAAAAACTACGCGCCTCCGTGCTGGAGATCGCACAGGCCTGGGTGCAGAACGGCTTTGCCGGTGAAGATTTCCTGGATTGGCTGACGGATGAGGAAAAAGTCAGCTTCCCCTGGAGCATGATCGACAAGATCACGCCCCGGCCCTCCGAGAAGATCACCGCCATGCTGGCGGAGGACGGGATCGAGGATATGAGCGCGGTCGAGACCGCGAAGCATACCTTCATCGCGCCTTTTGTCAACGCTGAGGTGCCGCAGTATCTGGTGGTCGAGGACCGTTTCCCCAACGGACGTCCCGCGCTGGAAAAAGCCGGCGTCTATATGACGGACCGGGAGACGGTGAACATGACCGAACGGATGAAGGTGACTACCTGCCTGAATCCGCTGCATACCGCGCTGGCGGTCTGCGGCTGCCTGCTCGGATATACCTCCATCGCTGCGGAAATGCGGGATGAAGATCTGAAACGTCTGGTGGAACGCATTGGCTATACTGAGGGCCTGCCCGTGGTGACGGATCCCGGGATCCTGAGCCCGGAAGCCTTCCTGAAGGAAGTGCTCGAAAAGCGTCTGCCCAATCCCTTTATGCCTGATACGCCCCAGCGTATCGCCTGCGATACTTCCCAAAAGATCCCGATCCGCTTTGGCGAAACGATCAAGGCCAGAATGAGCCGCGGAGACACGGATGTGCTGGAAGGCATCCCGGTCGCGATCGCTGCCTGGCTGCGCTACCTGTTGGCTGTGGATGACGAAGGTCAGACGATGGCGGTTTCTCCCGATCCCATGCTGAAGGATCTGCAGGAGGCGATGTCCGGCATCACCTTTGGCCAGCCGGAAACGGTGAAGGACCAGCTGAAGCCCATCCTGAGCAATCCGGTGATTTTTGCCGTGGACCTGTATCAGGCAGGACTTGGCGAAAAGATAGAGAATATTCTGAAAGATATGCTTGTTTCGGGCGGCGTGAGAAAAGCGCTGCAAAAGATCTGACCGGAACGGGTACTGGGCGGGATCTCGCAAAAGAGAACGGATCCCGCCGGAGGAGGATTATCGGATGAAACTTTGGGGCGGACGCTTTGGAAAGGCAACGGACGGACTGGTGGATGACTTCCACTCCAGCATTTCTTTTGACCAGCGGCTTTATGAGCAGGATATCACCGGCTCCATTGCCCATGCGACGATGCTGGGTGAGCAGGGGATCATCCCGCAGGAAGACGCGGACAAGATCGTGGAAGGGCTGAAGGGAATCCTGGAAGACGCGAAGGCCGGCAAGATCGAATGGATGACCGACGCGGAAGATATCCACATGAATGTGGAGACCATCCTGACGCAGCGTATCGGCGAGGCCGGAAAACGCCTGCATACCGGCAGAAGCCGGAACGACCAAGTGGCGCTGGATACCCACATGTATGCCAAGGTAGCCTGCCGCGAGACCGAAACTATGCTGAACGATCTGCTGGATGCGATCCTGACGATCGCGCAGGATAATCTGCATACCATTATGCCCGGCTATACCCACATGCAGAAAGCGCAGCCCATTACGCTGGCTCATCATATGCTGGCTTATGCCCAGATGTTCCTGCGGGACCGTGACCGTTTCCGCAATGCCTATAAGGCGGCGGATGTGATGGTGTTGGGCTCCGGCGCTCTGGCCGGAACGACCTATCCCCTGAACCGTGAACGTGTCGCGGAACTGCTGGACTTCAGTGCGATCTCCCAGAACAGTCTGGATGGCGTCAGCGATCGGGATTATATGCTGGACTATCTGTCCGCCGCTTCCATTTGTATGATGCATCTCAGCCGCTTCTGCGAGGAACTGATCCTTTGGAACACCAACGAATTCCGCTTTGTGGAAATGGATGACGGTTTTGCTACCGGCTCCAGCATCATGCCTCAGAAAAAGAATCCCGATGTTGCCGAACTGATCCGCGGCAAGACTGGCCGTGTCTATGGCCATCTGATGGGTCTGCTGACGGTGATGAAAGGTCTGCCGCTGGCCTACAACAAGGACATGCAGGAAGATAAGGAAGCTTTCTTCGATACCCGTGATACGCTGGTGAAGGGCTTGACCGTGTTCACCGCCATGCTCCGCACTGTGACCTTCCGCAAGGATGTGATGGAAAAGGGTGCCTCCGGCGGCTTCACCAACGCGACGGACTGCGCGGACTACCTGGTGAAGAAAGGCGTGGCCTTCCGGGATGCGCACAAAGTCGTGGGCGAACTGGTGGCACACTGCCTGAACGAGAACAAAGCGCTGCTGGATCTGACCTTAGAGGAACTGAAGCAGTTGCATCCCGCGTTTGAACAGGATGTCTTTGACGATCTGAGCATGATCGCCTGTGTCGAGAAGAGAAAGATCCCCGGCGCGCCCGCGCCGGAAATGGTGCAGGCCGCCATTGACGATGCCCGCGCCCGTTTGGCCAACTGACAAGGAGGAGAAAACCATGCTGACGCTTGAACGCGCGAAAGAACTGAACGCGACGATGGTAAGCGAACCCCACCTGATCACCCATGCCCTGAGCGTTTCCGCGGCGATGGGTGCCATGGCGGAACACTTTGGCGAGGATAAGGAACATTGGATGGCCATCGGCTATCTGCATGATTATGACTATGAAAAGTTCCCCGAGGAACATCTGCAGCACACGAAGGAACCTCTTCTGGCCGCGGGCCTGGAAGAAGACGAAGTCCGCGCCATCCTGGCACATGGCTGGGGTCTGTGCTCCGATGTGGAACCCATCACGAACATGGAAAAATCCCTGTACACGGTGGATGAACTGACCGGCATCGTGCAGGCCTGCGCCCGCATGCGTCCCCATGGCATCACCGATCTGGAAGTCTCCAGCCTGATGAAGAAATTCAAGGACAAGGGCTTTGCCGCCAAATGCAACCGTGAACTGATCAAAGGCGGTTGCGCCATGCTGGGTATGGAAGTCCGTGATGTAGCCGCCCTGTGCATCGAAGGGATGAAGCCTTTCGCCGCAGAACTCGGCCTGCAGGGGACCGAAGCCTGATCCCGTTTATCATCCATCATTTATGCGCCGGCAGGACTGTACTTGCCGGCGTTTTTGTACCCCTTCGGAACAATACCGACAAAAAGGTCGGAAATCACACCGAAAATTGGTGTGGACAAAAGGTTTTGTCTTTGTTATAATATTCGTTGCTGGTTGTGCCGATGTGGCTCAGTTGGTAGAGCAGCCGATTCGTAATCAGCAGGTCAGGGGTTCGAGTCCCCTCATCGGCTCCAGCATCGAGGTGTAGCGCAGTTTGGTAGCGCGTTTGGTTCGGGACCAAAAGGCCGCGGGTTCGAATCCCGCCACTTCGACGAGTGGAACCCCTTGAAATATATGCGTTTCAGGGGGTTCCACTTTTTTACTACCCCCATTACTACCCCCATTCATACCCCCACGGGTATCTGAGAGCCTTGTAAATCCTTGATGAACGAGGTCATGCGATTTGCAGAATCAGAACGCATTTCTGTACTGACATG
>JAZUFB010000067.1:0-6001 GCA_045640475.1 Clostridia bacterium | reverse complement strand
GGCAATACCGACACGATGGCTGTTGAAGTCGGGGGCGATATGACGGTCAACGCCGCCAACACGCACCGGATCACGACCGTCGCGTGCGCTTCCGCGGACGGCAGCGGGGATGCCAATACCAATGATGAAGCGTCCGCCGGTGCCAACGATGCCGGCAGCGGCAAGACCGGGGAACTGAAATTGGAAGGCGATTATGATTACATCACGATCGCCGGCGGTCCCGGATATACTGTTGAAGTCGAACCCGGAACCTCCAAAGCGAAGATCCTCGTGGACGACGGCTATACCGTGCCGTTTACCGTGCCCTATACCTATACCGATAAGGATGGAAACGAAAAGCAGAGCGCCATCATGATCGGTGAAGGTAACACCTTTACCCTCCCGGCCCGGAAGAGCGAAATGCCGGAGGACGGTGTGATCACGATCAAGCCTGTGATGACGGAAGTGCTGAAAACAGTGGCCGATCCGTTGATCTCCGGAAGCGATCCCACATCCGGCGCGGAGGCCGCTGTGCGCCTGCCGGACCGTGACGGGGACGATGTTTCCAAGGCCAGACCGGGCGAGACCGTCGAGATCAGTACGGCGAAAGTCGCCGGCAAGCATGTCGGCAAGGTGAGCTATACCTATGAGTTCGTCAATGGATCCGGTGTGACGGAAACCAAGACGGAAACCGTGGAAGCCACCGCCTATACCAATGATGAAGAGATCGTATATTCCTTCCGGATGCCCGACGGGAATATCACGGCGATCAATGTATACTATGAAGACGGAGTCGATACGACCGGCACCACCAATAGCAAGGGTGAAAGTGTCGGTGTTGGCGCTTCCTTTGCCATGGTCTATGGCAATACAACCACCGAAGCCCTCCTGGAGAATGAGAACATCACCGTTGGCGGAGATCTCTCCGTGACGGCAAACCTGAACAGCAAACTGAAGACCGCTTCTGTGGCCGGTACCGATCCCATGGCGCTGAAGAAACAGGAAAAAGTGACCGGGATCTCCGTCGACGCGTCCGTGGCGCTCAACCTGCTGGACAGCAGCGCGAAGACCGTCTTTGTGGTGGGGGATACTGCCTCGGTGACCGGCAACATGACGGCGGACGCGGAAGAAACCACCATCAATGTGACGCAGGCCAGCGGCTTTGCCGTCGGTAAAGCCACGGCGGTGGGTGCTGCCGCGGCGATCAATGTGGGTGAAAACGATGCCGAAACCACTGTCAGCGGCGGTTTGCTGAAGGTTGGCAAAGAGACATCGATCAAGAGCGGTGAGCACAGCGAAGATACCATCCGTGCAACCGCTACCGCGTTGGGCGCGGATATCCAGCGCATGCTGAACAAGTATTCCGATAAACTTGAAGCAACGCAGAAGAATATCAACGGCCTTCTGGACGGCTCGATCTTCAAGACTGGCGCGGATAAGAACAAAGCCAAGCAGAACGGGAACAACGCGACCGCCGGCATCATCAACGGAAAACTGAACGCCAAAGCGAAAGACGGACAGGCTTCCGCGAACAACAACAATTCTGTATCCACGAATATTCTGATCACCCAGAACGCGTCCACGTCCGGCAGCACTGACGCGGACAAGGCGGCGGCTTCTGCTGCTAGCCAGACGAATGGCGCTGCCGGTCTGCCGGAAGGCGCGTCCGTGACCGGCGGAAACGTGAAGGAAAGCAAGTTCCAGGTTGCCGCGGCGGCCGCGGTGAATGTGGCGGAACATAACGCGAAGACGCGGACAGATATCCGCCTGATCCACGAAAACGATGTGCTGATCGCCTCTTCCGCCATTACCAATACCCGTACGCTCGGTACGGCTGCTGCCATTTCCGGAGCGGTCGGAGCCAATTCCATTTCCGCGGGCGTGGCCATCAGCGTCAACAACTCCGGCGCGGACACTGAGCTCAACGGCAATGTGACCGGCGAAACAGGCAATGTGACGGTCTCCTCCGAGATCAGCCAGAACCTGACAAAATCTTATGCGGGCCGGCTGGCGGTCCAGGCGCTTTCCGGCGCGGTCAGCGGCAAGGACAGCAGCGCTTCCATCGCGGGCGCCGTGACAGTGCTTGTATCCGAAGCAAAAGCGCAGACCCGGATCAATGCGGAAACGGTCAACGGCGATCATGTGAGCATCGTTGCCAATGACAAGTCCCGCCTTGCTTCCAGAGCCGGCGGCCTGAGCCTTTCCAAGGGCGCCACCGTGGGCGTCGGTGCCGCGTTCTCTTCCGTGTTCAGCAATGACACCGTGAAAACGGAGATCGCCGATGGGACCGAGATCAACGCGAAGAGCGCCGAGATCGCGGCCCGGAAAATCGAAGTGACGCGCGCGGATTATCACAGCGGACTGGATATGAGAACGGTCGTCACCGATTCCAGCAAACTGACTCCGGAACAACGCAAGAATGCGGAGACCGGTATCATTGACCTGCATAAGGCAACCGGTGATAAGAACTACAGTCTGGATATCAACCTTTCTACGGACAAACTGCTCTCCGTTATGGATCTGGCGAACTTCCTCAGCGGAGTGAACTATTATAATGAAGCAATTGCCGGAAGTATCGTCACAGGGCAAAGCTCCGCCAATGTGGCCGGCTCCTTTGCGGTGACCTATACGGACAATACGGTCCGGACATTGATCGGCAAGGGCGTCAGGATCAACACCGCTGCCAACGCGGCTGTTGAGGCGATCAATGACAATAGCTACAGGACCATCGCGGGTGCTGTCAGCGCGGGCGCTTCCAAGGCCGGCGTGGGTCTGACGCTTGGCTATCTGCAGAACGACGATACTGTGGAGGCGATTCTGGGGCAGACCGCGGAAGTGAATGCCGGGGAAGATTATCTCCAGAGCGTCAGCCGCAAGGTCGACGCGGGCGTGTTTACCGCCGCGGCTTCTGTTGGCACGGGCAAAGCCGTGGCCAATGTGGGTGGCGCGATCAATGTGATCCTGCTGGAGGGCTCCGCGAAGAACACGGTTGATTCGGACGCCAAAGTGAACGCTCTTGGCGCTTTGAAGCAGGAAACAGTCTCGGATCTGGACCTGCTGCTGGTGTCTGCCGACGCGCAGGTAACCGGCGGGAAGGTGGCTGCCGGAGGAACTGTCGCGGTTGTTGTCAACAACAGTAAAACGACCGGCGACATCCGTACGGGCGCGAAACTGAATTCTGTCGCGGATCTGGAACTGATTGCCGCGGAAAAGGCGCAGCTGATCTCCGCCATCGCTTCTGTTTCCGCCGCGAAGGGCACTGTCGGCGCGGCCGGTGCTGTCAATGTGCTTGTCAGCTCTTCTGAAAACGCTGTCAATATCGGAGAAAATGTGTCCGCCGAAAGTGAAAAGGGCAACCTGATCATTGCCGCGGATTCCGACACATGGCTCCTGAACGCCGGCCTTGCGGCGGCCGGTTCCACCGGTGTTGCCGTGGGCGGCACAGTCGCGGCGGAAGTGCTGAGCCGGAAAGCGCTTGTGAACGTTGCTTCCAACGCGCATCTCCAGGCCGGTGAAAACCTGGAAGTCCGCAGTGCCATCAAAGACTTCAATATCATGGCCCAGCTCTCCGGTAGCCTGTCCACCGGAACTGCCGGCGTCAGCGGAACGATCCCGGTCATTATTTCCGGAAATACGGGCAGAATCGATATCGGCCAGGGCGCGGAACTTGTGTCCGGCAAGGCGATGGATATCAATGCCCATTACAGCGCGCGGATCTACGGTGTGGCCGGCTCTCTTGCCGCGTCCACTGGAACGGCGGCTGTAGGTGCGACGGTACAGACCGTGGTTCTGAAGAACACGATCGAAACCCTGCTCCGGAAAGATTCACGGCTCACAGCCGGCAGCGGAGTCAGCTCGCAGGATCGGAAGGGTCTGTATATCGGTGCCGACGCGGATGAGACCGCGGTCTTTGTGGCCATTGGCGGTGCCGGTGCGGGTACGGCGGCGGTCTCCGGCGCGGTGAATACGCTGGTCATCACGGATACGGTCAGAACAAACGTGGAAAGCAGTGTGATCCGCCAGACGGCGGCGGATCAGCTGACGGTGGAAGCCGCCGGCAACACCCACGCGGTGAATGTGTCCGGCGGGCTTGGCATCGCCGGCACGGCAGCTGTCGGGGCTTCCGTTGTGACCCAGGTTCTGGACAAGACGGTTGAAACGATCGTAAGCAACAGCAAACTGTCCTCCAAGGGCGACATGGCCCTGCAGACACGCGCGGAAGACGATCTGGAACTGATCGCGGTGAGCGCGGGCATCGCCGGCACGGCCGCGGTCGAGACCGGCGCGGTTGTCAATATCTATGAAAACGACGTGAACACCGCGGTTTCCGGCTCTGAACTTCTGGCCGAAAACAGCCTGTCTGTCACGGCGGACAAAGCGGTCAACGCGGATACCACGGCGGTGGCAGTCGCAGGCAGCGGTACCGCGGCGGTTAGCCCTGTGGCCGCGGTCACGGTCCTCGGCGGCAAAACGAATGTCGCGCTGGATCAGAACAATATTTCTGTGAACAACGGTGCCATGACGGCCCGTGCAAAGACAGTTGCCGTCGCCGATCCGACGGTGGCGGGTGCCGGTCTGGCCGGCGCGGTCAGTGTTTCCGGCGCGGTGTCTGTTCTCGTCAGCCGGGAAGAAACTTCCGCGACGGTCCTTACGGGCCAGTCGGATGTGATCCGGGCCGCGGAGATCACCGTGGACGCCTCGGACAGATTTACAAGCGAGGGCATAAGCGGCGTGCTTGCTGGCAGTGGAACGGCAGCCGTGGCGGTCAACGCGCTTGTGACTGTGCTCAAAAATACCGTCAGGAGTGAGATCGCTGCTCCCGCCGGGAGAAATGACAGTATTCAGTCTACGAATGGCAATATCAATCTGACGGCCAAATCGGTCCGTGATGTGACCAATATCGGCAGCACGCTCGGCGTTGCCGGTACGGCAGGCGTCAGCGTGGCTGTGATGGTCCTTACCTCCGGCGGAAAGATCACCCAGGATGCCGCGGATGCCCTCGCCAACGGCGGAAGCGGGTCTGCGACCACCTTCGACAGCAACGCGTTTATGAAGGATGCCTTCGCCCGTGGCGGAAACAAATACACCGCCGGGTACGAAGCAAACGCGCAGACCGTGACCGGGGAAGCCCTGGCAGGGGATGGCGCGAAGGCTGCCGACATGAAGCTCGGTACGCAGGTCAGCGGGAGGGGTTCCTTTGACGCGACCAACGGTTACCGGGATACGGACGCCAATTATGAGAAGGGTTCGGTCGAATCCAGAAACTTCAATTCCCGCAGCACGGATCTTGAAAACGCCTCCAAACTGGGTTCCGTTTCCGAAACCGCCCGGGAGGATTCCGTCGCCGCAATCCTGAACGCCGGTGTGATTGCCGGTAAGGATATCAACGTGAAAGCGGAAAGCACCACGCAGGCGGATTCCGTGACCGCGGCCCTGAGCGCGGGCGGTGTTGCCGGCGTCGGGTTTGGTGTGAACGTGGCGGTGCTGAACAGCGGTGTTCAGGCCATCGCGGAGAAGAACGCCGTGCTGAAAGCCGGCGGAGATATCAATCTCTACGCTTATTCCGGCTCCGAGGAGATCCGGGACAGCTCGGATACGGGCAGCATCACCGGACAATTGAACTCGCTCCTGTACAATAGTGAACTGAACCGGTCCGGACGGTCCGTACGCGTGATTTCCGCCGCGGCGTCGGCAGGATTCACGGGGGTGGCGGTCCCCGTTGCGGTGCTCAGAATGAACAACGCGACCACCGCGAAGATGCTGGCTAAGGCGGAAAGCGCAAAGACGGTCAATGTCGAGTGGGTCACCGACTACCCGCTCGCGATGGCGGCAACTGTCGCGCTGAGCGCGGGCATTGTTGGCATTGGCGGATCGGTGGCTGTCGCAACGGCAGAAGGGACTTCTGAAGCCATCTATGACCTGAGCAATGCTGACTGGAAAGCCAACGGGATCAATATCAATATCTCGAACGCCTCCAGGATCGAGGCGACTGCGCTGGCGATGGCCGGAGGCGGTGGTGCTG
>JAZUFB010000066.1:0-6859 GCA_045640475.1 Clostridia bacterium | reverse complement strand
TGCTTCACGTTTGATTGATAGGAAAAAATGGATATGGGGATCCGGACATGATTGCCGGATCCCCACATTTTTTTATTCTGCAATTGCTGCTTTCAACCGTTCCTTCAGACATTCATACCGCGCGTTTTTCTCCGTCTTCGCAAAGTGGACCTCCCGGAATTGCTCCGTCACATGTTCATAGTCCAGTTTCCGGTCACCGAACTGTTCGCTGGTCAGGTCAAACACCGTTCCGTCCACGTCATTGAAGCAATGAAAATTCCCGTCTCCAAGCGGCACACCGTACACTTTTCCGCCATATACATCCTGCGCCAGGAACGCGGTGATGGAGCACTGGCCCAGCGTCTGATTTCCCCGCGTCCAGTCCGGTCGCATGCGCGGCGCGCAAGTATCCGCGTCCCAGCATTTTTCAAGCAGGTCATACATTTTCCGGGGATCCCCGACCTTTTTCCATTCCTCCGCTGCGGGCTGTACCCCGGCATCCTGCCAGCCGTAAAACGCGTATTCCTTCATCGTCCGTCCCTCCGTGTTTTCCTTTTCCCGCCCATCATACTCCTTCTGCCGCCGCTCCGTCAACGCTGGCCAAAATTGTCTGTACATCTTGTAAATCTTTTGGTTTATGGTACAATTTGCTTATGATCTCATCAGCGTTTTTTCAAAGTATGCATAAACCAAATCAACCAGCGAAAGGATGATCGTCTATGGACCGTTTTGAGCACAGAAAATCCTCCGTCAAAATCACCCTGCGTGACGCTGCCGGTCTTCCCGTTGCCGGCCAGAAAGTCCGTCTTTCCCTCAAAAAGCATGAGTTTCTTTTCGGTACCGGCACTTTCTTCCTGGTCCGCCGTCAGGCGCCGGGGATCACTCCCGAAAAAGCCGCGTATTACGAAAAAGTATGGCATCTCTGGCAGGAACTGTTCAACTACGCCACCCTGCCCTTCTATCTTGGCCAGTATGAGCCTGTCAAAGGCCAGCCCAACCAGGCTCAGCTGCTGACTGCCTCCAAGGAGCTCACCGCCATCGGCCGCAGCGTCAAAGGCCACCCGCTCTGCTGGCACACGGCCACCGCCCCCTGGCTCATGGATATGGACAACGCCGGCGTTCTGGAATACCAGAAATACCGCATTCACCGTGAACTGGGCGCCTTCCATGAAGAGATCCATTTCTGGGATGTCATCAACGAAGTGGTCATCATGCCCGAGTTTGACAAGTATGACAACGCGATCACCCGCCTCTGCAACGAACTGGGCCGTGTCGGCATCGTCAAGGCAATGTTCGACGCCGCGCGCGAAGCAGACCCGAACGCGACTCTCCTGATCAACGATTTCAACACCAGCGACCGCTATCGCCAGCTGATCCGTGACTGTCTGGATGCCGGCGTGTGCATCGATACCATCGGGATCCAGTCCCATCAGCACCAGGGCTTCTGGGGCATGGACAAGCTGGTGGAAGTCGTGGACCGCTACGAACAGTTCGGCCTCCCGATCCATTTCACCGAGAATACCTTCGTCTCCGGCCACCTGATGCCGCCCGAGATCGTGGACCTGAATGACTATCAGATTCCCGAGTGGCCCTCCACGCCCGAAGGGGAAGACCGTCAGGCGGACAATGTGCTGACCATGCTGGATTACCTCTTCTCCCGTCCGCTGGTGCAGGCCTTCACCACCTGGGACTTCGAGGATGCCCAGTGGCTCGGCGCGCCCTCCGGCCTCATCCGCAAGGATGGCAGCAAAAAGCCCGCCTTTGAAGCGCTCGACCAGCGTATCAATCACGATTGGCATACCGAGGTCGAAGTGATGACGGACGAAAACGGAAACTGTGAATTGACCGGTTTCCGCGGCGAGTATGAGCTTTCCGCTCTGGGCCGTTCCGCCACGCTGACCCTTTCGAAGGCGTCCCCTGCCCTGACCGTGACCCTGTAAGGAGAACTGAAGCATGCCGTTACTTTTTGTCCGTGATGACATCACCCACATGAAGGTCGATGCCATCGTCAACGCCGCCAACACGACCCTGCTTGGCGGCGGGGGCGTGGACGGCGCCATTCATCGCGCCGCGGGCCCACGCCTGCTGGAAGCCTGCCGTGCTTTCGGCGGTTGTCCGACCGGCGAGGCCCGGATCACGGAAGGGTTTGATCTTCCCTGTCGCTATGTGATCCACACCCCCGGCCCGATCTGGGAGGGCGGTACCCACGGTGAAGCGGACCTGCTCCGCGCCTGCTACCGCAACTCTCTGACGCTGGCCGCGACGCACGGCTGTGAGTCCGTTGCCTTCCCCATGATTTCGACCGGCGCTTACGGTTATCCGAAAGACAAAGCCCTGCAGATTGCCGTTTCGGAGATCTCCGCCTTTCTGATGGCGCATGACCTCACCGTCTGGCTGGTCCTCTTCGGCCGGGAAACGCTGGAGCTGACCGGCAAGGTTTACGGCGAGATCCGCAGCATGATCGATGACACCTATGTCGCGGATCATCTGGAATCAAACACCATACGTGCCTCCCGTCGACTTGCCGCCCACGTGTTCCGCGCCGAAAAGGATCAAATGATGGGAAGTGTCATGCAGGCCCCAAAGACATCCATGGATGCGCAGGAAGATCTCCTGTGCGCGCCCATGGCAAGCTTCGAGGCGTCTGCCACGTTGGATGAATTTCTGAAGCGCGAAGATGAGGGTTTCCGCGGCATGCTGATCCGCAAGATCGGCGATCGGGGCTGGAAAGATTCCGATTGCTACCGCAGGGCCAACATCGACCGGCGTCTTTTCAACCATATCATCAACGATCCGACCCATCACCCGAAAAAGAAAACTGTCTTCTCCTTCATCCTCGCGCTGGAGCTGGACGAGGCCGAAGCCGAAGAAATGCTACGCAAGGCCGGCTACGCCTTTTCCCCCGCAATGACGGACAAGATCGTTCTCTGGTGTATCCGTAACAAGCACTACAACATCCACACCGTCAACGCGATCCTTTTCGATTACGATCAGGAATTGCTTTCATAATTCCGAATTTGTCGTTTTTCAAACGACCATTTTCGCACGAAAACCTCCTATACTGTCATCGTCGGGCAGGGAAACAGACCCGCCACGAACAAACAGTACAGGAGGTTTTTCAAAATGAGCGAAATGAAGAACAACACGACCGAACTGGTTTTTATCTTGGACAAGAGCGGCTCCATGCAGGGGCTGGAGAAGGATACGATCGGCGGTTTCAACGGCATGATCGAAAAGCAGAAGCAGGAGGAAGGTCAGGTCCTGGTCTCCACCGTGCTCTTTGACAGCACCTCCACCGTAGTCCACGACCGTGTTCCGCTGGATCAGGTTGCTCCCATGACCGGAAAGGACTATGTTGTCGGCGGTTGCACCGCCCTGCTGGACGCGGTCGGCGGCGCGATCCACCATATCGGCAATGTCCACAAGTACGCCCGCAAGGAGGATGTCCCCGCGCATACGCTGTTCGTCATCACGACCGATGGCATGGAGAACGCCTCCCACACCTACACCGGGGACCAGGTCCGTGAAAAGATCCGCCGCCAGCAGGAAAAATACGGTTGGGAATTCATCTTCCTCGGCGCCAATATCGACGCGGTGCAGGCCGCCGGTTCCATCGGCATCGCGCAGGACAGAGCCGTCCGCTACTGCAGCGATGAGGTCGGGACCAACCTGAACTTCCAGGTACTCAGTCAAGCCGTCAGCCATGTCCGCACAGGAGCCAAGCTGAAAGCCGATTGGAGCGCCGCCATTCAGGCGGACTATGAAAAGCGCGGTCGCTGAGTGTGTCACGGGGACGGTTCTGATTGACACATTTTTGTGTGGCAAACAGGTGATTGATAGACATCCCCGGTTCATGGGAGTATAATACCCTCAATCCATTGCTATGAAACGAGGCCTTGTCCATGATCCAGGATATCCTTCCCCATCGGATGTACAATCAGTTTCTCCCGCAACCCGCCCCAGCGAACGAGGACTTTGTCCTGTGCTATCAGGGCGGTTCTGTCCTGGTTTCCGAAGGAGAGCCGGCTTTCCCCCGCAGGCGTGATTTCGGTCAGATTCCGCTCACTTATCTGTTTTCCGTGGACAAGCAAGCCTTTTATCTCTGCCGGGACACATCCGTCCCCTGTCCTCCCGGTTTTGTTTTAAAAGAGCTCCGTGTCCTGCGCGATACGTGGGAACCCTCCATGGACCTGCTCTTTGCCGCCTATACCGGCAAACATCTCTCCGACTGGTACCGCGATACCGCCTTCTGCGGCCGTTGCGGCAAGCCCATGCGTCCCTCCGCAAAGGAGCGGGCTATGACCTGTGATTGTGGCAATACCGTCTATCCCCGCATCATGCCCGCGGTCATCGTCGGGGTCACAAACGGAGACCGACTTTTGCTGACACGGTACCGCACCGGCTATGGCCACAACGCGTTGGTCGCCGGCTTTGTCGAGATCGGCGAGACCGCCGAGGAAACCGTTGCCCGCGAGGTAATGGAGGAAACCGGTCTTTGCGTCAAAAACATCCGTTACTACAAATCCCAGCCCTGGGGCATCGCCAACGATCTTCTGCTCGGCTACTTCTGCGATCTCGACGGCGACGGCACCATCCGCATGGATGAAAACGAGCTGAAATACGCCGAGTGGGTCCAAAGGCAGGATATCGTCCTCCAGCCCGGTCACATCTCCCTGACCAACGAAATGATGGAGCTTTTCAAGAACAGCTGAATAAAGCCAAAAACAATAACGCGAGGGATCCATCCCCCGCGTTTTTCACATTCTTCCTAAAATCATACCCGAAGCATATAGATCAGTGTCCCCACCAGCATACTCACCGCCAGCAGGCTGTACACCATATTTTTGATATTTCCGATTCTCTCGCGCTTCATGTTCTGTACCTCCTTGATTCCATCTACCCGCGTCGTTTCACCTGTATATACGCATGTCTCCCGGCAGAAGGCTACCCCATCTTGCCTTTCCACCAGTCCCAAAAGGCCAAAATAGTCAATTTTCTTCATGAAACAGGTGAGGATTGTCTATTTTGTTCACAGGTATTTTATGTTATCATGTTCCCAGAATGATTCTTAAGTGAAAGGGCACATCCCCAAACGGCCCTTCACCGGCAAAGAAACAAAAAAATAGTGTATCCGGAGGATCACGATATGAAAACATTTGGTACTTATTTCCAGAATGATCCGGAAAAGCCGCTCGTCTACGGCGAAGTCGAGCTGATCAATCCGCCCCGCCAGCGTCTTCACGGGGAGCCCTGCGTCCCCGGCAAACTGGTCAAGCCCGTCATGATCGGCTTCTGCGGCACGGATAACGAGCTCATGCATATGGGCCAGCGCGGAGAGCTGGGTCCCAAGTTCCCCGAAGGACAAAAGCGCCTCATCAACGGTCATGAAGGCATCGTCTGGGTCCCGGACGAGCAGCGCTTTGCCATCGTCCTCATCCGCGGCGGCGACTGTGTGGATCCCACCCGTTACACCGAGGAAGAACGTTATTTTGAATACGGTTGCGATCAGGCCGATGGTCTCTTCTGCGATGATATGTATGTCAACCCGGATATGCTGCTCCACATCCCGGATGGCTATGTCCATAACGGCAAACTGGACCTGTCCTTTGCCAAAAAGATGGTCTTCCCGGATCCCTTCTCCTGCATGCTGTTCCAGCTCGAGCGCATGGAGGACCTGGGTGGCGCGCACAACTTCCGCCAGGTCATGCGCCGCGAGGGCGTGGACGCGGAGAAAGCCCGCGAGATCGCTTCCGATCAGGTTTTTGACCGTACCGTGATCTTCGGTTTGGGCACGACCGGCATGTTTGTCGGCGATGTGATCCATCAGGCCCATCCGAACGCGAAGATCGTCTTTGTCGCCCGCAGTCCCGAAGATAGCCCGAAGGTCCGTTACGCGCTGGAAAAGACCGGCGGCACTTATGTACGCAGCAATTTCGACACCAATGAAGAGCTGGCCTCCGCCATCTGTGCCGAGCTCGGCGGCCGCGCCACGATGTTCATCGGCGTCAGCGGCGCGAATATCGAGCACGAGATTGCCTTCAAGTATAAGGTCCTCGGCTGCAACGGCCTCTACAACAGCTTCTCTCTTGGCCCGAAGGTCACCTACGACACCATGCCCTTCGGCTTCGAAAATCATCTGATCTTCGGCAGCATCAACTTCCGTCAGGATCATATGGAAAAAGCCATCCAGATGCTCGCCGTCAGCACCTATGACGAGATCGTGGAGCTGATCGACCGTGACGAGTTTACCGCGGATCCCATCAAGGCTTATAACGAAAAGATCTACAGCAAGGCCGCACCCATGAAGACCGCCGTGATCTGGAATAAGGACTTTGTGGATATCACGCGCTGAAGCGGAAAGGGGTCCCGACAATGATCGACGCGCATCTGCATCTCTGGAAAATTCAGCACGGAAGAGTCAACGGCAAGCCCGTCTTTTCCGTCGGCGGCGGAAAAAGTGATTTCGGCGGCAAGATCGTCCAGATGATGCCCGCCTATATGACCGACGGTGCCAACACTGCCGAGCGTCTTTTGGCCAATATGGATTTCGCGCAGGTGGCCGCCGCGGTGGTCACCCAGGAATACATCGACGGCAGCCAGGACGACTATCTGAAGGAAGTCCGCCGTCAATGGCCGGACCGTTTCCGTGTCACGGTCCTCTATGAGGAAAACGGGGTCCCGGATCTTTCCGGGGCGGATGGGATCAAGATCTGCGGCGGCCGTCTGGCCGATCAGGATCTGACGCATCACGCGGAAGTCTTTGCCGCGGCCGCGCAAGCGGATAAGTTTGTGGCCATCGATATGGCGGACGGTGATACCCAGGTCGCTTCCCTGCGGGAAATGATTGCCCAGTATCCCTCTCTGCGGGTCGCCATCGGCC
>JAZUFB010000065.1:0-8919 GCA_045640475.1 Clostridia bacterium | reverse complement strand
TCGTCAACGAGGGCAACATAGCCGTTCTTGGCCAGCTGCTGCTTGAGGCCATAGAGACCGACATAGGTGAAGCCTTCATCGATGCCGCAGTGCACGTCACTGGTGAACAGGATGGTGAGATCCTTGTCCAGGGTGGGGACGGCTTCGGTTTCGGCGGGGGCTTCTTCAGCCATGGCGGTGACGCAGAAGAGCATCGCCAGGGCAAGAACCAGAGCAAGAAGCTTCTTCATGGGAAATCCTCCTTACAATAATGAAATTGGGAAACAATTGTAACAGAATGATTATACTCAAAGTACAGAGAATATACAATGAAAAAAAGTATTGCAGAACTGTTGCAAAGTATCCGTAAACTGACCTGTAAACACAAAAAAACGTCCCGCGTTTCATGCGGGACGGAGTGAAAAACGATTACAGTACCTTTTCGAGGAAGTCCTTGGTACGCTGTTGCTCGGGATGTTGGAAGATCTGCTCGGGGGTGCCTTCTTCCACGATCTTGCCGCCATCCATGAAGATGACACGGTCGGCCACTTCGCGGGCGAAGCCCATTTCATGAGTGACCACGACCATGGTCATGCCGCCGGCAGCCAACTGCTTCATGACATCCAGCACTTCGCCGACCATTTCGGGGTCCAGAGCGGAGGTGGGTTCGTCAAAGAGCATGACTTCGGGCTCCATGCACAGGGCACGGACGATGGCGATACGCTGCTTCTGGCCGCCGGAGAGCTGGTTGGGATAGGCGTTAGCGCGATCTGCCAGATTGACGCGCTTCAGAAGCTCCATGGCCTTGGTGTTTGCGTCCGTCTTGCTCTTCTTGAGCAATTTCATGGGGGCCAGAGTCATGTTGCGCAACACGGTCATGTGCGGGAAAAGGTTGAAGTGCTGGAAGACCATGCCCATCTTCTGACGGTGCAGGTTCAGGTTGACGGAAGGATCGGTGATATCCGTTCCTTCGAAGATCACCTGACCGCCGGTGGGCACTTCAAGCAGATTCAGACAACGCAGGAAAGTAGATTTGCCGCTTCCGGACGGGCCGATGACAACGACCACTTCGCCCTTGGCAATCGAGATATCGATGCCGTTCAGCGCGTGGACATCGCCTTTTTCAAATACCTTGTGAAGGTCTTTGACTTCGATGATGGGGGTGCTGGTGGAATTAGTGGTCACTGTTACGCAACCTCCTTTCAAGTTTCCGGATCAGTACGGTGAGGGTCAGCGTGACCGCCAGATACAGCAGACCGGAGATGATGTAAGGAGTGAAGGCGGAATAAGTGCGGGAACGGATATAGTCGCCCGCTTTGGTCAGTTCGGTCAGTGCAATATAGGAAAGGATGGAGGTCTCTTTGATCAGGGAGATGAACTCGTTACACAGAGACGGCAGGGCGGATTTGGCTGCCTGGGGAAGGACGATGTCAAACAGGGTCGAGGTGGAGGAAAGACCCAGAGAACGGCCGGCTTCGGTTTGACCCGGATCAACGGACTGGATGCCGCCACGGACGATCTCAGCTACGTAGGCTCCGCTGTTCAGACCGCAGGCGATGAAGCCGATGACGACCTTGTCCAGCTTGACACTGCCGAAAATGCCGAAGTTGATGATCAAAACCTGAAGCAGCAGAGGTGTGCCGCGAATGAGATCGATATACACCTTGGCAAAACCGGAGAAGAACTTGAGGACGCCGATGCCAAGCCTACGGTACCAGGGCTTGCCGGCACCGGAAAGTTCTGTGACCTGGGGCAGGCGCAGGATGGCCAGCAGGGTGCCGAGCAGGACACCGAGAATGATGGCCCCCAAAGAAACCTCGAGCGTGACGCCCAGACCTTTGAGATAACTCAGCCAACGATCGTCACGGATCAGGTTCGTATAGATCTCTTTGTAGATGCCTTGCAGGGGAGTCAGGGGCGTATTGTTTTCCAGGGCTACCGAAATCGGCAACCACCATTCTTCCAGAAAAGACATGCGATCTTCCTCCAACGGATGCGAATCTGTTTCAAAATCTGTTTCAAATAGAGGAAAGGCCGTAGAGAGATGTCTCTACGGCTTTCCGTAAAATCCTGTGTGGAATTACTCAGCCAGCATGTTGTCGGCGGTGAAGTACTTGGCATCCAGCGTGTCGAAGAAACCTTCGGCCTTCAGGTCAGCCAGGGCCTTGTCGATCTTCTTGAGCAGATCAGCGTTGCCCTTGTTGACTTCGATGCCGTACCAGTCAGCCTGCAGACCCATGTCCACGATGGACAGGGTAGCATCGTTCAGTTCAGCCATGATGGCCAGACCAACGGGCTTGTCAACGATGACGGCGTCGATCTTGTTGCCCTGCAGATCTTTCATAGCGTCGATGAAGGTGTTGTACTGAGCGGTGTTGTCAACACCGGTGATCTCGACGGCAGCCAGGTCGCTGGTGGTGCCGAGCTGGACACCGATCTTCTTGCCCTTCAGATCGTCAACGGTGGCGAAACCGGCGTCGTTGTGCTGCACAACGATCAGACCGGCGTTGATGTAGCCTTCGCTGAAAGCAACGCTTTCCTTACGTTCGTCAGTGATGGAAATGCCGGAAACACCGATGGCGTTTTTGTCATTCAGCACTTCGGTGATGACGCTGGCGAACTGGGTGGGGACGATTTCGATCTGGAAGCCGGCCTTTTCGGCGATGGCTTTGATCATGTCGATATCATAACCGGTGGCAACTTCGCCTTCCATATATTCGAAGGGCGGATATTCAGGGTTGGTGTAAACCTTGATGGTGGAATCTTCCTTCTTGCCACAGCTGCTGAGCATGCAGGCAGCCAGCACGAGGACGAGCAACAGAGCTACGATACTGGTGATCTTTTTCATTTTACTAACCTCCGATAATCCTTTTTCAGCAATGTTTTGCTTCTTCTGTTCATCCCGGACCGGATGAACGCGGCTATTGTAACACTGAAACAAATCCTTGTCAACGCAAAAATGTATTTTTATTCAACAAATTTCCGCACAAATCGGCTATATGAGTGCATAAACGTGATTTATACATGTATAAAATGCATAAATAGAAAAATGTTCGGGTTTTCTTGTCAATTTATACATTCGTGATATACTGGGTTGGTTGCCGTGAATACAGGAATGGGGTTGAAGACGGATGCACATGCGCAGAAAACAATGGGCCAGACCGGAACTGGATGCCTGTCCCTACTACTATAATGATCCGGAGCAGATGAGGGGAAAATGGCGGGAATCTTTTCGTGAGGATCAGCCTTTGATGCTCGAGCTTGGTTGCGGTAAGGGTGTATCCACCGCGCAGATGGTGGCGGCGAATCCGAAGGTCAACTATATCGTTGTGGATATTTCGCCGGATGTGCTGGGTGACGCACGGAGAAACCTGGTGCGGGAATGCGGCGGTGATCCGACAAATGTGGCGGTGTGCCGTTTTGATATCGAGAACATCGATCGTTTTATCGCGCCTGAGGACCAGATCGACCGGATCTACATCCATTTCTGCAATCCCTGGACGGAACGCCCGAAGCACGCGAAGCGCCGTCTGACCCATCCGAGGCAATTGGCACATTATCTGACTTTTCTGAAGGAAAACGGGGAGATCTGGTTCAAGACGGACGATGACGAGCTGTTTGACGACTCTCTGGTGTATTTCCGCCTTTGCGGATTTGAAATTGTCTATCTGACCCGTGACCTGCATGCGGACGGATTCCAACCGAATTATGTGAGTGAACACGAAAAAAAATATACCGAACTCGGTGTTCCCATCAAGTTCGGCATATTTCGAAAAGCAAGGGAAGAACTGGATTTTGATCCCACCCGCTGGCGCCTGACGCCGGGGATGCGGAAGAACGAAGCGGATCTGTAAACGCTTCTCCCGGGAACGACACCGAAGGCCATTCCGGCAGGCTCCGAACAGGAGCCTTTTTTGTACCCGGGGAAGACGAATCATTTCAATGCGTTATTTCAGAGCACTGCCCATGACGGCATTCTTGCTGTACATCTTTTTGAGCGTATTGACACCGACAACGCCGTCCACCAGAATCTTGTTGCGCTCCTGGAAGTCGATGACGGCTTTGCGGGTGGTTTCATCATATTTACCGGTGATCTTGACTTTGTAGCCAAGTTCCTGCAGCCGCTGCTGAATCAGCGTGACCTGCTCGCCACGATCGCCTCTGCAGAGGTATTCGCCATTGGCCAGCTTGGGTTTGGAAGAGGAGAAGGTGATAGGCTGGTAGTTATTGTTGACCAGGTTTTCGAGTGCAATGAGGGTTTTACGTCCCGCAACGCCATCGACGGACAGGCCGTATTTCGTCTGGAATGCGCGCACGCCATCAAAGGTTTTGCTGTCGAAAGTGGCATCGGCTTTACCGGTCATGCACTTCAGGGCGATCAGGCAGGATTCGAGGATCCGGACACGCTCACTTTTGTCGCCGGAGCGCAGAGAATCGTAGTTGCCCTTGAATACGCCACTTGAGGAGGCCTTGGTCAAATCAACCTTGGTGGTAACGGGGGTTGTAGTGGTCGTGGTAGTCTTTTTAGTTTCGGTGGTTTTCTTACTGTCAACAACATTGAACAATTTGTTCTGGGTCTTGGTGCCGGCCAGACCGTCGGCAGTGAGCCCATAAACAGACTGGAAACGACGGACGGCTTCTTCGGTTTTTGCACCGTAGATCCCGTCGGCCTTGCCCTTGAGGTAGCTCAAATCGATCAACGCCTGCTGAACCTTGCGTACAGCCTCCCCTTCAGAACCGACGGTGAGGGTAGTGTCTTTCGCAGCAAATGCTCCCATCAACGGGCAGATGGCCATGGCCGCCACCAGCACGAGGCAAATGATACTCCGCTTAGTCATGATCCTGGTCCTCCTTGCTTGCAATCTATGATTACGAAGATAATATAACATAAATTTTCGATTTTGTAAACAAATATTACAAATATATTTCAATCAAAGATACAATACTTCACAATATGCGAATATATTTTACAATTATGTGATAACTGTGAGATAAAACGACGAAAAAGATGCAACAAAAAAACAAAAACGATGATGGATCCATCCGGAATGACGCAACATAATGATGTCAGAATGAAGAAAAATTGCGGGATAGCGAAAAAATAAGAACAAGCAAAAAACCTCCGGGTTAAAAACCGGAGGTCGAATGACTGCAAATGTTACAAAAAATTCACAAAGTGGAGAAAATGTCACACATTCTTTTCGAACAAACGGCCCATGATCGTCCTGCCTTCGGAAACGTACAGGCCCGAAGCGGCAGCGGTGGACTCATCCAGACGGGAGGGGACGCCGGGCTTGCGGGAATCGTAGATGGCGAAGGGGACCGGTTTTCCGTCGTGGGTCCGGGTAGACATCAGCGTCTTGTGGTCGCTGAGCATCAGAATGCGGAAATCACCGAGTGCAGGCATCTTTTCCAGCAGGGGCTTTACGATACGGGCGTTGAGCCGACGGATGGCCTCCAGCTTTTTATCCAGATCGCCGGCATGGGTCATTTCATCGGGTGCTTCCACATGGAGACAGGCGAAATCGTCGCCTTCGGCCAGTGCACGGACAGTGGCTTCCACTTTTCCTTCGTAGTTGGTATCCAGATCGCCTGTAGCGCCGGGAATCTCGGGGTGCTTGAGGTGCATCAGTTCCGCAATGCCCTGAACGAGGGGAACCGCGCTGACGACCGTGCCGGTGACGCCGTACTTTTCTTCAAAGGAAGGAAGCAACATGGCACGACCGGCGCCCCAGGGCCAGATCATGTTGGCGGGCAACAGGCCACGACTCATACGGTCCAGGTTGATGGGGTGATTTTTGAGGATCTCATAGCTGATGTTCATGAGGTCGGTGATTTCTTGCGCCATATATCCGGTCGGATAGTGCACGGGCTGCTCCAGTACATTGTGGGGCTCCATGGTGTGGAAAACAGCATCGTCCGGGACGGGACCGGCAAAGACGCCGATGTGGCGGAACGTGCGGGTGACATGGACGCGGAGACCGGCTTTTTCGGCAAAGGGGATAAAGCGCGGATCCTTGAGCAGATCGTTCATCAGGGTCTCCGCCTCGTCGCCTTCGATATTGCCGCCGTTATGGCTATGGATGACCAGCTGTCCGCCAATCTCTTCCACCGCGCAGAGATTGACACGCATGGAGACTTCACCGGGATCAAGCGTCACACCGACGCCCGCGGCTTCCAGCACACTGCGGCCGGTATAGCTATAGCGGGGATCATTGCCGAAAATGTTGAGGATCGCGGTATCACTGCCGGCGGGCACTCCCTCCGGGACAGTGAGACAGGTGCCGACTTCACTGCCGGCAAGAACACCCATGTAGGGCAGATCCAGAAATTCCAGCGGGGTCTTTCCGCCGAGAGAATCAATGGGATCATCACTCATGCCGTCGCCGATAATCAGAATGTATTTCATGGGGCAACCCTCCTTAATGATTAAAAACAGGTCCATTTTATCCCCGAAATATCTGAATGACAATGTTTTCGCCAAATAAGAACGGAAAGTAAACAATAGGAAAAAGAGGCGTTTTCCATATAAATTTGAAAACGTGGGAAACAAAACCAACGGAATGGGGACGGAAAGCGTTTACTTTTGGAATAGCCCCTTTTTTCTTTTGCCCACCTGTGCTATACTACCCGCGTGATAAGTATCGGCCTGTGACAGGCATGCCGGAGATCCGATCCGGCAAACAGTAAGGAGAGATTTAGAATGAGAAAGATCGGCGTACTGACCAGTGGCGGAGACAGCCCCGGAATGAACGCGGCTGTAATGGCCATTGCCAAGAGCGCTTCCTATTATGGAATGCCCCTGGTGGGCATCAAACGCGGATACAACGGTCTGCTTCGCAAGAGCACCAATATCCGTGACGATATGCAGGAACTCTATTTGGACACGATCCTCGATATTGCCGATCTGCCCGGCACCTATCTGCGTACCGCCCGTTGTGATGAATTTAAAGACCCCAAATACCGCGAGCTCGCTGTAGAGACCCTGAAGGCTATGGAAATCGACGGCCTGGTGGTCATCGGCGGTGACGGAAGCTTCCAGGGCGCAATGCGTCTGTGCGAATTGGGCATTCCCTGCATCGGTATTCCCGGAACGATCGATAACGACCTGGCATATACCGAGATGACGCTGGGCTTTGACACGGCTGTGAATGTCTGTGCGGATGCTGTGCGCTCCATCCGTGCTACCTCCCGCAGCCATGACCGGCCTGCTGTGGTCGAAGTCATGGGTCGTCATTGCGGCGATATCGCTCTGACGACCGCTGTCTCCACCGGCAGTGAGATCGTAGTGGTGCCCGAAGTCAACTGGACTGTGGAAGATGTGGCTGCCCAGCTGAACAAGCAACTGGCAAAGGGTAATACCCGCGCCACGATCGTTCTGGCGGAAGGTTGCTATGATTCCATGGCTCCTTTCGATTTGTATGGCTTCCTCACTTCTCATGGCAAGCAGTGCTATGAGGGTGAGACCATGAGCGCGACCCGGTTTGCTTCCGTGATGAAGCGGATGTGTGGCATGGTGGAAGCCAGAGCTACTACCATTGGCTACATCCAGCGTGGCGCGGAACCCACCGCGCGCGACAGCGCTTTCGCGTTTGAAGCGGGTCATCTGGCCGTGAAGCTGCTGAACGAAGGCATCAGCAATCAGGTGATCGGTATGCGGAACGGCAAGGTCATGTACATGCCGATTGCAGAAGCCCTGAAATGCGAACGGACCTTCAACCGTGAACTGTTTGACCTGGTGAACCAGCTGTAAAAAGAATTGGGAATGAACTGTTGACAACGGGAGCAGGACGTGGTAGAATCCTCATGTTTGAAAGCAGAGGCTTGCCCGCCCCTCACCTCGTGTGGCTTACGCTGCCGGGTCAATGGCATCTTTCCTTCGGGAAATCAATGTGTCATGATGAGCGACGGGATTTAGCATCCCGTCGCTTTTAACATACTTAGGAGGTGCATGGATATCGCAACCGAGCTGATGATTAATGAAGAGATCCGGGAACGTGAAGTCCGGGTCATCGATGAAAACGGTGAGCAGTTGGGCGTTCTGCCCACGCAGCAGGCTATCGCGCTGGCGGAAGAACGCGGGATGGATTTGGCTATGATCCAACCGTCTGCAAAACCTCCCGTCTGCAAACTGCTGGACTACGACAAGTACCGCTACGAGCAATCCAAGCGGGAACGTGAGAACCGTAAGAATCAGCGTGTCGTGGATATCAAGGAAGTTCAGCTGTCCGCCACCATCGAAGAAAACGATGTGAACACAAAGGCGAAGATGGCTGTGAAGTTCCTTGAAGGCGGCGACAAGGTCAAGGTATCTATCCGTTTCCGCGGTCGTCAGATCACACACAGCGAAATCGGTATGAAGGTTATGATGGACTTCGCCGAACGTTGCAAGGATGTCAGCATGGTGGAACGCCGCCCGCTGATGGATGGCCGTAACATGATCATGATCCTGGCTCCTAAAGCCCAGAAGGCCTCTTTTGCCGAGAGAAAGGCAAACCGGGAAGCCGCTGAGCGGGAGAATGCTGCCTCGAAAGAGACGCAGGAGTAAACAGCATTGGAAGGAGGACCACACTATGCCTAAACAGAAATCCCACCGTGGTGCTGCCAAGCGCTTTTCTTTTACCAAGAGCGGTATTGTAAAGCATAAGCAGATGAACGCCAACCATCAGGTGCGTCTGAAGACCACCAAGCGTACCCGCCACCTGCGCAACAATGGTATTGTTGATAACGCTGCGGAGGCTCGCACCATCCACAAGTTGCTGCCTTACAAATAAGCTCATTAACCGGCAAGGAGGATAATCAATCATGGCACGCATTAAGAGAGCTGTGAACGCTCAGAAGAAACGCCGCAAGGTCATGAAGCTGGCGAAGGGCTACTGGGGAGCAAAATCCAAGCAGTATCGCGCCGCTTCCGAACAGGTTGCTCGCAGCCTGCGCTAT
>JAZUFB010000064.1:0-7926 GCA_045640475.1 Clostridia bacterium | reverse complement strand
GAGGAAGAGCTTGAAAAACTTCGTCATGAATTTGCTGTGTTCGGCGGAGATTATCCCTACGGCGATGATTTCGTGTATCAATACGTTTACGATCATTGGATGTACGGAGTCGATTCCAATGAAGAGTGCAACTATCAATTCAAAAATAAAAACCACGCTGAAAAGTCAGAGTATATTACCTGGGACAACCGATTTCAATACTATGCGGTCCTTAATAACAAAAAGGATATTCATTGGCTTGACAACAAGTATGAAGCTTATCTTAAGCTGAAAAAGTATTATAAAAGAGAAGCAATTCTCATATCCGACAAGGACGATCTGCCATTACTCCGGAACTTTATAACAAAACACGGCAAGGTCATTGTAAAACCCGTCAATCTGTATCTGACGATCGGTTTGCGTTGGTTGAATGCCAATGATATCGTCGATTACGCTGCTTTGCTGGATGAACTTCTCGAAAGTGCGAAAGAATTTGCGAAGATAGATTCCGGCAGTCTTTCAAAACCTTCAGTCATTGTTGAAGAATTGATCGAAGACAGCCCTGCCATGCCCCCTTTTAATCCCGAAATGCTTTCAATGATCCGTTGCACAACCGTTTTGACTCAAAATGGCGTAAAGTTTTTCTATCCGGCACTCAGAACCTGTTCCGAGGTTGTCAGAAACGAGCAAGGAATCGACTACGAAAAGACGGATGTCTTTTTTTGTGCCATTGATCAAAAAAGCGGGAAAGTCATATCCGACGCTTACAACTATTACGGGAACATCATTGAAAAGCATCCCTGTTCCGGTCAGATTTTTAAAGGAACTCAGCTTCCCGAGTGGGATCAGCTTCTCTGGATGCTGACAGAAGCCGCGCATGAGCTTCCCTCCCTGCGTTATATCGGTTGGGACGTTGCTTATTCCAAGCACGGATGGTGCATCATTGAGGGGAACACAAACGGAGAGTTTTTCTCTCAGATGGTATTTGATTGCGGCTTTAAAAAGGAATTTGAGGATCTCATCGGTTGGAAGATCTCGGAGCAGCTTTGGAAGCATCCGTTGCTCAGAAAAGAGCATGCTTGATCAGCAAGATCCATTTTGTTATGAAGAAAAGAAGGCAGAAACAGTAATGTGGATGATATTTGCAATCCTCTCGATGGTACTGTGTGCCTTGGGAGAAATGTTCAGCAAGAAGATCATACGGGATAACATCGATGTCGGTCCGTTGATGGTTTATGCCGCAGCTTCATTTTTTGGCTTTTTGTCCGCCATTTTCATGTGGCTTTCAGGCATTGGTGAAAGTGGCGCATCCCCTGTTACGATTCTCATCGGCCACCCGTTGATCATATTGTCTACCATAAGTACCTTCCTTTCTGTATTACTGATGTTTATCGCATTCAGATACATCGGGGTATCCATAGAAGCCGTCATTTCGGGGATATCATCGGTATTGCTTTTCTTAGGTCTGGTAAGCATAAACATCTTTACCGGAAAATTGGAATCTGTAAAAGAGATCCTTGTTCCTGGAAGACTGATCCCGATCATTCTGATCATCCTGTCCATCTTTATGCTCTCCAAAACAGAAGAAAACAACGGAAATGCCTTGCCTGGCAAAGGAAAGAAACATAATGCAATGTTGATCGGCATTCTGATCATGTTGTTTTCCTGTTTGTTTGACGCTTCCGATTCGCTGATCGTTTCATATTGTGTGGCGGATAATCAAGTTGGTGCTATTGACTACTATATCGCAACAAGCTTTATGGATATCCTGTTCGGGATAGGATGCTTTATTGCCGCAATCATCAAGTTCAGAAAAGCACATCTTTCGGCGAAAGACTGTTCAAAGAAAATTCCCACAATAGTCGTTATAGGGATCCTTTCTATCGGCAGTATGCTGACATATTTCATTGGATCCGGTTATGATGCTGTAAAGTTCGCGATGCTTTATCTTGCCTATCCGGTCGTTCCACTGATCGGTGCAAGGATCTTTCTCAGAGAGCGCTATACCGCAAAGCAGTATTTATGGATCTTTGGCATAGCCATTGCATCGATCATATTCTGTTTAGTGGATTACCTTTGACTAATTCCGATAACATGACAGGAGGTTTTTCAAATGCGTGAAAAAATTGAAAATATACTGCGTGAGATCATCCCGGGAGTCGACCTTCAATGTGAAACGCTGATCGATTCCGGATATATCGATTCTCTTGCTTTGATCAACCTGATTTCCGAGCTTGATATCGAATTTGATATCGAAATCAAGTTCGATGAACTGGAAGTCAGCAACTTTAACTCTGTTGATGCCATCCAGGCACTTGTGGAAAAGAAGATTCATTGAAGCGGAATTGACTGAAGGTGAGAAAACAGATGAAACGAAAGGCCAAAGAGATCTTCATCATTGTTGCGTTGATTCTCTTCCTGATTCCGGGACTTTTCGCAATCTGTTCCGGGGTACGTCGTGCTGTTGAAATATCCAATGACCCACATTATGAAAATCCGGATGCTACCTTTGTTAAGGAATACCCATTTACGGTTGCGGATTCTGACCGGACGGCCGCTGATGGAAGCAATTGGCTCAATCAATATTTGACAAAAGAAGAAAAACTGACCGGCTTTATTGAGCACTACAGTGGAAGCAGCAGTATGATTGCTCCCCCCTTCTTATATGTATACGGAAAAATCGAAAACGCCCTCGGCAAAAATGTGATCGATGATACGGAGCAGCCTGTCGTTAAACTGGATAACGGCTATCTTACCTTTGCATATCTTTCTTCGCAGGGATCCGCGGACTATACGGCCATTCTGGATTTCCACGATTGGCTGACCCAAAGGGGGATCCCATTTTTGTTTATCCTGCCTGCTGAAAAATCGGATAGCAGATATGCTGTATATCCCAAAGGATATCCGCAGGGACAAACCGAAACGCTCGACAAATATCTGAAATGCCTTGAGGACAACGGGATCTCCTGTTTGGATTCAACAGAAACGCTCGTTTCTGAAAATAAAGACTTCTATTCCTGGTTTTATAAAACAGACCATCATTGGAATGTTCATGCAGGGTTTTCAATAGCCAAAGCAATAGCGCAGAGGCTCAAAACCGCATTCTCACTGCCGGTCGAGCCCGACATTCTGGACAAAACACAGTTTGATACCGTACTCTATGAGGATCTATTCCTTGGAAGTCAAGGGAAAAAAGCCACACTTGGCTATACCTCCTCTGAGGATTTTGAAGTGTACTATCCTCTTTTTGCCACATCATTTTCTATCGAAATTCCATCCAGAAAGATCGAACAGACAGGCCTGTTTGAAAGCACGTTGATTGACGCCCTGTCTCTGAAGGCGGGCAATGCCTACGTGAATGGCGCTTATCCAGCATTCTTGTATGGGGATGTTCCGCTGGCGCGAATCCATAATCTGACTTGTAGCAACGGAACAAGAGCACTTATGATCAAAACATCCGACGCCAATGTGGTGGATACCTATCTGGCCTTTACAGTCGAATATCTTGATATTATCGACCCCCGGCATTTCGATGGAAGCATAAAGGCATTTATCGAAGCCACAGATCCGGATGTTGTTATGACATGCACTTATCCTTCTGAAGCTTTGGATCAGAAGATGCTTGATATCAAATAGACTCATCAGAGGTGTACCATGAGTATCGTTTCCTCTTCGTTCCTGTTTTTGTTTCTTCCGTTGTCGGTTCTCATATACCATTTGATTCCAGCCGGGAAAAACCTGTTTTACAGGAATCTTTTTCTGGTTCTGGTCAGCCTGTTCTTTTACGCGTGGGGCGAACCGATTTATGTTCTTATGTTGTTGGTCCTCATGCTGTATGTCTATCTTGCGGGAAAATGGATCGACAGAAAGCCAAACACGTTATCCGCAAAGATCACCGTATTCATCACGGCAATTCTTGGAATCGGGATCATTCTGTTTTTCAGGCAAACGGATTCCAATCTTTCAGGCACCGGAGATCTCATCCAGCAAAACTTCTCGCTTCGGGCGGGAGGACCTCCTCTCGGCATGAGTTTTTTCGTATTTTTTGCCATTTCATATGTTGTTGACATTTACCGTGGCAAATGTAATTCACCAAAGAGTATCTTGCACACCGCCTTATATCTGTCCGCGTTCTTTAAAGTGACCCAAGGGCCTATCATTGAGTATAATCAGTTTCAACATCAAATAGAGATCCGCCAGACAGATGTCGATACGCTCTACAGAGGCGTGAAAAGGTTTCTGATCGGACTCGCGAAAAAGGTCCTGATTGCCTCCAGCCTCAGCAGCATTTCGATCTGGCTCTTTTCAGAAGGAATCAAAGAAGCCCCGGTAGTCAACGCGTGGATCGGATGTGTCGCGTGTCTTGTGGATACATTTATTGATTTTTCCGCCTATACCGACATGGCTTGCGGCCTGGCGCTTCTGTTTGGTTTCAGGCTGCCGGAAAACTTTAACGATCCCTATACCGCGCATTCTGTAACAGAATATTGGCAGCGGTGGCATATGACCCTGATCCAATGGTTTAGGGATTATCTGTATTATCCTGTAACACTCGGGCCTTCTGTCCGTTTTCGCAAATTTCTGCTTAAGCATGGCGTAAAGAAGGAAACAGCCAAAAAACTTCAGAACATTTTTGTGCCTGCATGTGTATGGATCCCGACCGCCCTGTGGCACGGTGCCAACCTGAACTATTTGCTTTGGGGCATAATGAACTGTACCGTCTGCATTCTGGAGATGAACAGGAAACCGTCAGGCAAAGGCCGTTCCAGAGGCATCGGCGGCTGGATCTATACGATCCTTTTCCTCCTGCTGATGGCGCCTCTCCTTCTTTCTGAGGATACCGGTTCCGCACTCGCGTATTACGGTTCAATGTTCGGAGTGGGACATAACGCGTTGATCAATGACAGTACATGGTTTATTCTGAAAGAGTATGGTGTTTTTCTCGTAATCGGGCTGGCTTTATCCTTTCCTGTCCTGAAAAAAGGGCTCGCTCCTCTCAAGCGCAAGTTTGGGGAAACCGTGATTGAAATCATTGGGGATGTGATGTTGTTGATCCTGTCTGTCATATCGATTGCCTTTGCGATCAAAACAGGTTCGTCATTTTTTATCTATCAGATGTATTAATGCAACGAAGAGGAAAACCGCATGAGATTGAGATCCATTGAAGAGTATCTGTTTGCTCACGCAACGGAAACGCCCGAAAAAATCGCGGTTGTCGCTGGCACACAGGAAATTGATTATCTTCATTTGTACAAAAAGGCTTTCAGATACCGTGAATATCTGAAAAAAGCAGGCGTTTCAAAGGGAGATATTGTGGTCATACGAGCCAGTCAGGATATCCGTTTTGTGGTTGTCTATCTTGCAATCCACATGGCGGGAGGAGTGGTCGCTTCTCTGGAAAGAAACATTCCTCTCATCGGTTTTGATCAAGCCGCAAAGCAGATTGGTGCGAAATTCGTTCTGCTTAAGGAAAACGAACAGCTGGAAGGTTCGTGGAAACAGTTATCCTACCGAGAGGCACCCACAGACGAAAAGGAGCCGTTGCTTCCTTTGATTGATTTCCCGGACCCGGAGGAATCCGCTGATATTCTGTTTACAACCGGAACCACAGGAGCATCCAAAGGGGTGGAACTGTCTCACAAAGCACTCGTTGCAACCGCTGAAAACCTGATTGCCGGATGCGGTTATCAACCGGACACTTTTCTTCTTGTTCCGGGACCTCTAAACCACGCGAATGCCATTCGTAAACTCTTTACAACGATCGTAAACGGCAGTACAGTCTGTCTCCTAAACGGAATGTGCGATATTCCGGGATTCTTTCATGCTCTGGATCATCCATCAGGGATCAAGGCTTGTTGTTTACCGCCCGCAACCATCCGCACGCTCTTTGCGTTAACAAAGGATCGGTTAGGAACCTATGCCGGGAAAATAGACTTTATCGAATCCGCGTCCGCGCCACTGCCCGAATCCGATAAAGCAAGATTGTGCCAGTTACTGCCAAAGACCCGATTATATAATAATTACGGTTCATCTGAAGCAGCTTCTGTATGCATGTATGATTACAGCCAGCATCCCGACAAGCACGGATGTATCGGAAAAGAAACGCCAAATGCCCATGTCATTATCGTCGACGATGATCATAAAGAGATCCGGTCCGATCCGCAAAATACGGGGCTGATTGCTTGTATGGGCGATATGAATATGAAAGGATATGTGAACGATCCCGAAATGACCCATGAAGTCCTGGTTGACGGAATCGTATATACCAACGATGTTGGATATAAAGACAAAGAAGGATTTATCTACATATCCGGACGCAAAGGTGATATCATTAATGTCGGTGGCATAAAGGTTGCTCCGAGTGACGTCGAAGAAGCTGCATTGGCTTTCGATGGGATCGATGACTGCGTTTGCATTGCGATCGAAGACAAGATTACCGGGCAAGCGTTAAAGCTTCTGGTGGTCATGCATCCGGGCACCCCATTCGATGCCCACAAAATCAGCAGATTCTTGAGTTCCCATATAGAGCCGGTCAAAGTCCCCCGCGCCTATGCGCAAGTAGAAAAAATCGAAAGGACCTACAACGGCAAAATCAACCGCAAATTCTATGTGTCAGAGGGATAGTATGAAACTGAAACTGATCAAAGCATCGCCTGAATACAAAGCGCAGATCACAGATCTGCTGGACGAATGGTACGCAACCGGAGAAAACATCGTTCCTTTCGCCATCAGAAGACTGGATTACCATGATTTTGATGATTACTGCAACAACCTGGAAAACCATAATTTCCTGGTGGACCATTTTGTAACAGATTCCACATTTTTCTGTCTGGACGAAGACAGTGATATGGCAGTTGGCGCCGTCAATATCCGACATTACCTGAATGAATCCTTGCTGGCAGACGGCGGTCATATCGGAGATGGGGTCAGGCCTTCCATGCGCAGGAAAGGGATCGCCACAAAGATGATCGGCCTGGCTCTGGAGGAATGTAAAAAACTTGGGATCTATAAGGTCCTGATGGTCTGTGACAAAAACAACATCGGGTCCGCGAAAAGTATCATGAACAACGGCGGTGTGCTTGAAGATGAACCCGTCATAGACGGAGTGACTGAGCAACGTTACTGGATCGATCTGTCCGTGCAGGCGGAGCCCGAGCAGAGGATCATCCGCCACCTGTCTCTCGAGGAGATCCCCGAATGCGTTCAGGTGATCCGTAGCGCTTTTCAAACCGTTGCCGACGACTTAGGGTTTACTCAGGAAAACGCCCCAAGGTTTACCGCCTTCGCCACCGATGAAAAAAGACTTTGGTATCATTTCTGCCAGGAAAAGAGACCGATGTTTGTTTATATGGCCGGTCTCAGGATCGTTGGCTATTACTCTTTGTCCCTGCTGAATGAAACAGAAGTGGAACTGAACAATCTGGCCGTGTTGCCGGAGTACCGTCACAAAGGCATCGGGAAGGATCTTCTGGAGGATTGCTTTGCAAAGGTCCAAGAAATCGGCAGAACAAAGGTCAAGATCGGCATCGTCGAAGAAAATACGGTCCTGCGATGTTGGTATGAGCACTACGGCTTTGTGCACACAGGGACCGAGAAATTCGATTTCTTCCCCTTTACCTGCGGGTATATGGAAAAAGAGTTATAAGGATTGGATGGAACAGGTGATACCATGAAAAAGACAAGAATGATGGCGACTACAGGCATGCTGACCGCGCTCTACTTTGTGCTTTCAGCATTGTTAAAGATCCCCGTGGTGGGCAATATCAAGCTGGATCTCGGCTATATCGCGCTGGCAGTCGGAGCCGTGTATCTGGGTGCCATCCCAGCCACGATCATCGGCGCTGGCGGTGTTCTGATTGAAAGTCTGCTTTTGAGCCAGCGAGGTGTCTCTCCCGGTTGGATCCTGATGAACGCAATCGTTGGTTTCGCCTGCGGTCGTGTCCTGCA
>JAZUFB010000063.1:0-40285 GCA_045640475.1 Clostridia bacterium | reverse complement strand
TTCCGTTTTCGTCCATCACGATTTTTTCGAGACGGTCGCCGTGTTTGTCGTTCCGCATAAGAAAAAAGCGCTTCCCTTCAAGGGTAACGCTGTCGATTACAGACCAGCAGCCTCTGCCGCTGATAGGGTATGCTTTCGTTTTATCGTTGATCATAGAATTGTCCTCCTACTGTCTTCGCATTAACTCCTGAGACTGAGATTGTCCGCCGTGTACCATTTCCAGCTTTTTCTTCAGACGTTCACGGACAGACTCCCGCTCTTCAGGCTTTTTTACGTTGTTTTTGTTTCCGTCGATCATATTATAGTTTTGCTCTTCGGTGATTTCCGCTGTCCCGCTTCTTTCATAAGTACCGTTTTCATAGTACTTCTGATATTGTTCCATGGGCGGTTTTCCGTGGGGCTGCTTGGATACAACAATCGTTGTTTGCTCCGGGTGGAGTGTGCGCTTAATGAGCGCGATGGTTTCGTTATCAAAATCGTTTCTGTTGTCATCCGTTATAATTCGCCCGTTTGCATCGGTTATGATGCAGGCCGTTCTTCTGCCGAATTCTATGCTCTCAAGCTGAAAGAAGGTATTGTCTTCTATCTTTATCGTATCAATTACCCTCCATGTTCCGGGTTTACCCGGCAGCACGTAATTGCTCGTTGTCGGCGTGAGCGGCATACTGCCGGATGGTACTTCACCCAAGAATCCGCTGACCGGTACCATTCCGTAGGTGTCAAGATAGAAGCATTCCGTAGTCCCCGAATGGCTTATCGTCATAACATCGCCTGTGCCCGGCGGTCTGTCCGAGAACGCTCTGCCCGGCTTGTGCTTGATGGTATCCCTTACATCTGTGGCGGAAGCGGCTGTCAGAAGTGCGCCCTCATATACCATGTTGTAACGGCTGATATGGACCGTTCCGCCGTGCGATATCACATATTCAAAGGACTGAAAAAGGAATTCAGCGTTTTCCTTTGTGTTTTTCAGCTGATATAAGCGGCACATATCCATTATTCAAGCGTCTCCTGTTTCTTTTTGCGGACAGATGCCTGCTTCGGCACTGCACCGCTTAAGCACTCCTGGTTCATCTTGAGCGCTTCGCGGACAGACGGCCGCTCGTCACGCGGCTTGTTTTCGGGCAATTTCCTGTCTCTGTCGGCCGGGCACGGAATCGGTGCGAACCCGATACTGTCTACATAGAATGCTTCCTCTTTGCCTTTTCTGGTCAGGACAATGACATCGCTCACGGAAAGCGAATGCCCTGTGAAATCCAGAGGTCTGTTAATATTGAAACGCATATACAGGTCATCATGCGTTACACCATCGGCAAGGTCACCCTGATACATCAGCTTGTAGTTGTTAAGGTCAATATCCTTGCCGGTACGTTCCCGCACGCTGTCCATGCACAGAAACATAAGCTCCCGGAATTCAGGCGTATCCTTAAGCTGATAAATCTGGAATTGCCGCCGATCGGCAGTTTTGACAGGCATGGAATCCAAGGGCTCGACGATACTGCCGTTACGCTCCATTCTTTCGGCGAACTCGCAGATATGGTATAAACTGAACGCGCCGCTGCCGACTTCCAAATGGTACGGATCAATGAAACGGCAGGTATAATCGCGCTGTGTTCCGTCACTGCCAGTTATGCGGATCTTTCCACCGTCGGGCAGACGGAATTTATCGTGATAGTCGCTGTCGATAAAGCGGATGCCGCGCGCGGCTTCGCGCATATGCTGGTTGAGCCAGTCTTTTTTATAGCAGTAACAGTAAAGGTTGTAGTCACCCGCGGCGCGAGTGAGACGCAGAAGATAGCTGTGCCTCTTTGTGTCGATGCGGAAACCATATTTCTCCTCGCCGTCCTCCATTCGGGCCTGAAGGTGCCTGCGGCAGTATCGTGTCAGAGAAGATCTGCTGCGGAGCAGGCCTTCGTATTTATTGTCGGTGCGCAGGGTATTGATGATTTCATCAAGTTCCTGCTTGAACTCGTCTGTCTTGAGGTCGCTTCTTTTGTCAAACCAAGTTGAAAAGAAGCCGTTCCCATCTATGTCCATGTCGGCACGGAGGTAGCCGATGCAGCCAGTCTGACCCGTGATCTGCTGGGACTGGCTATAGGCATACAGGTTTTCCGCCGACGTAGTAGGTCTCATATCAAAATCCATTCACTTCACCTCTTTCATAATGCTTTCAGGCATAAAAAAACACCTACTAGATTTTTCTAATAGATGCATTAACTATGCGCTTTTTCACGAAAAACTGGTTAGTTCAATTTTCCTGCTGTGCATTCTACTTTGGCTCCTTTGACTCCGTTTGTATATAAAATATACACGTCGTTACACAACTTCATGCTCCCCGATTTGGAGCGCGTGAGTAATTTTATAGCTGCCGGCCATGCGTTTTTCGTCTATGTTGATACCTCATTTTTATAGAAAACACGCAGCCGGGATTCAGCCCGACTGCGTGCTCGCGTTGTTTATCCTGACCGTCAAAAAGACGATAGGATGTTGTTACCTTAATGAGCAGAGATATTCCTCTGCGTTTTTGTATTCAATGCCATTCATCTGTGTGCTCTCGCCTCTGTAGATCACACATTTCCGTACGATTGTTCCAAACCGGAATTCGGTATCCTTGCATTTTTCAGTATCTGCCAGATAACGGTATTGCTCGGGGGCGAGTTGTTTACTGTGTTTGATCTCGAATATTTCGCAGGTCAGTTTACCGGGATCCGCGATGACCATATCGAATTCGCCGATGGCAAACTCAAGCTCAAACACCCGGCAGCCGGGACGGGCCAGTTTGGTTTCCAGAAGGATGATATCCTCCAGCATCCGTCCTTTAACCTCATTCAGAATCCGTTCCGTGATACGGCTGCGTTCCTGTGCGGAAAGCGCAGCAAAGACGTTATCCTGTGTCAAAGCATGTATCAATGCTTCTGCCTGTGAATATCTGAGACCCGGCTGCGTGACAACAGTCCTGTATGTATAGGGAGATATGCTGTCATTTCCGATGATTCCGATTTCATCAGTCAATTCAAGGATCTTCAGATACTCTGCGATTTCGCTGCGGTGCGCATCGGTTATTTCGACTTTGGATTCTGTTTGATTGAGAATACTGAGCATTTCTTTCAGCCGGTTCGTGACCGCAGCGGTGTCAATACGGTAAAGTACATCCGTTGGATCCGATTTGTCCTTGATGAGATTCTTTGCCGTGATCGACAAATCCGCAGACCGGAATGTTCTGGTCAGTATTTCCAAAGTGAACCTGTGATTGATGTCTTCGACAACGCGGTTGATCACATTGGTCAATTCGCCGTTTTCGTATAAGTCCAGCAGAGCACGGAAACGTCCGCCTTCACGATAGTTTTTCAGTGAGTGCTGAATATTGTGGGCAATTGCGCTGTCGACATACTGCCCGGCAGTATCCCTGTCTGCAAACGGGCTTGCTGATGTGTTGTAGTTCACGCCGCCGAGACTCATCGTACCACCGTAGCGGATATAATCATCCACGCTGTGGATACCAAGTACCTCTGAAAACTCACGGTAGGGGATGAACGTTGTGTGTATGGTGAAGCAGCGGTCATAAAGCTGGTCACGTGCGGCAATTGCAAATCCCAGAGAGTCCGTTCCCGAAAGTACTACCTTCATTCCGCTTGCCGCGTAGATGTCCGAAAAGAGGGCGGCACCTTCAATAAAATCGGTCATCAGCGTGACTTCATCCAGAAACAGATAACGGATGCCCTGTTTCTCCAGTATTCGCAGATCGCTGTTTATTTTGGCAAGTCCGATCCCGGGACGCAGCTGGATAAATGCTGTTTTCCGGAACATTTCGTCCGGCATTCCGGCAATCACCTGACGGATCAAAGTCGTTTTGCCTGTTCGGCGAAGGCCGTACAGCACGAGTACCTTGTCTATACTGTCGCCATATATATAATCTGACAGCATCTGATAGCAGGTACGCTTCTTCAGCTTGGCTGCAGGCAGTACGAAACTTTTGAGAGAATCACCAACCCTGACCTCGGCAAAAAAAGCCGGTTCGGTATCGCCTTTGCCTGCACCTGCTTTTTTGAGTTCCTGCTGCAATGCTTTCCGTTCGGAAATCTGTTCCATCATTGCCGGAATCTCATCATCGGAAATACGTCTGCTTCGCTGTTTGCCGTTTTCTGTCCACTGGTAGTAGGCATATTTCTTCCCGTTGATCGTTTTGTATGTGATGCCGCCGGATGGGAGTTCGGCAATGCGATTCCGGATAGACTCAATACGAAGTTTGTCCATGGATATACCCCGTCTCTCAGTTTCTGTATATACAGTTTAACTTAATGGCGAAGAAAAGTCAAGTTAAAAAGTTAAACAGTTAAGCAGGGACGGTTTTACGGGCCGACAGGATATATATTCCTTTGGAACATCTCACAGCACTTCTTCGCGCCTTTTCCGTTGAGGCAGTTCCTCTTCCTGTTCAGCCGCTCCGGATTCGGGATTGCCATCCTCCAGCATCGCCGCCTCATTGGTGTGCTCGTCCATGTTGAGGAGCGTATTGAGCTCGGAGAGCCGCGCAGACTTTTCGGCAAGCTCCTTTTCCTGCGGGAACGGGCGCTTTACTTCCTCACGGGCGTTTTCCAACTGATCCTCCAAGGTTTCCAGCTTGCGCATCGACTCTTCCAAATGCTTGGGCAGGCTTTCCAAAGCGTTGTTGATGCGGGTGATATTGCCTGCGGGATCGGCACCGACTTCGACGGTGTAGGTTCCGTGATTGCCGAGACTAACTTCAAACAGATTGGTGAAGGGATTATAATCGGCAGTCAGTTTGAAGGGACCGTAAACGCCGATGGGAATGGAATGCCGCAGTTCCTTGGTTGCGGTGCATGCCTTGATGATAGCTGCACCTGCATCCTTGCGTTCCGTATAGGTTTTGCCCGAAACGGTCATCGCGAAATTATCCTTCGCCTGTTCCAACAGGGACTGTGCTTCCGTATTGTCGGCAGTCAGATTCGCAATACGCTGAGTTACGGCGGCGATCTGTCCCGGATAATTTCTGGCAATATCAGATTCCAGACGGTAGATCTGGCTGACATGGCTGGCTTTCAGCATGCGCAGCTTGGAGACCTGAACGTCCAGATCCATCTTCTCCTTGATGTAGGGATTGCCGGTCGCAAGCGCCTTGATTTCCGCATAGGACAGTGCGGGATCGTCCACATCCTCGCAGGATCGGACAGGCGATTTGCTGGTCATGATCTGGGAAATGAACTTCTGCTTGTTTTCCAGCAGCTGCCACATATACGCGTCAAAGGTACCTTCCGTGACATAGCGGAAGATCTGTACCTCGGGGTTCATATTGCCCTGACGCAAAATTCTGCCTTCCTGCTGTTCCAGATCAGTTGAGCGTGTGATGCGAAACATCTATTGTTGCCTAATGCTTTGAAATCCTTCTGGGTATTATAAGAATGTGCTGAAAAGTTCCGTTCTACTTGATATTCTCAGCAAAGTGTGGGATAATAGGTGAAAATCATTTGCAGCTGTTCGACGGAGGGATAGGTCAATATGTTTGTTCAGGATATACATTCCCATACTCGATACTCAAGATGCGGACGAGATGAACCCGTTCAGATCGTTGAGGCTGCGATTGCCGGAGGCATAACGCAATTTGGTATCTGCGACCACAATTCTGGTATCGGGGACAGAAAGCCGGAATACCTGAAGGAAATGAGGGAGCTTTCAAAGGAGTACGGCGATAAGCTGCAGATTTTGGTGGGTATCGAGATCGCCACGATCAATGGAAAATGCATCAAGGACGATGAGGATATCAGTGCCTTCGACTATTGTTTGGTAGAGCACCTTGATGACCCGGGCAGCTGCGTTGGAATGGACATTGTTAAATTCCAAGAGAGATGCGGAATCAAAACAGGCATCGCGCATACGGATCTGTTCGCATTTATGGAACGCGAAGGTATGGACCCGTTGAGCTTCTTATCTGCTCTTGCTGAAAAAGGTATATTCTGGGAAATGAACGTCAGCTATGACTCCATACATCATTACCGTGAGCACGCCTATGTGAAGAAGTTCATGGCTGATTCCGTCCAGCAGGAAATCGTGAAGAAATCAGGCATTGAGATTTGCGTCGGCTTTGATGGCCACCGCGTAGAAGATTATCTCCCGGAGCGGGTCATTCAGATGAATCAATTCTTACAGGATAATGGGATCCGTATGCCGTTCATGATGTAACGGAGTGTGATCGGGACAAAATGAAAGCAGGAATTACAGCTGCTTTCATTTTTTAGTTGGGCTGATTTAGACCTGCTTATATAAGCAAATCCAATTAGGGTATAATGAAATATGAATTGACAATGTTGATATTGTGTTGTAGAATTCACATATTAATAGGATCATTTTCTCATACTAAAGTTTGTTTTGCCATACAGCATATGATAGCCTTTTGCGTAAACACAGGAGGTACCCAATGGTCCGGACAAGCATAAGCGCAGTTGAAAGAACGGAAACCCAATACCGAAATACACGGCGCAGGCATAAAGAGTTTCAATGGCAGTTATGGCTGATGGTGCTGCCGGCTGTTCTTTTTATGCTTATTTTTGTTTATAAGCCCATGGGCGGCATCGTGATCGCATTTCAGGATTATAGTCTGAAGAAAGGTATTGATGGATCCACGTGGGTCGGATTCAGCAATTTCTCCAGACTGTTCCGGTCCTATTGGTTCCCAATCATTTTTAAGAATACCTTGTCAATCAGTCTGCTTTCTCTGATCCTGGGTTTCCCGGCTCCCATTTTGTTCGCGCTGGCAGCAAACGAGATCCGTTCGGATAAGCTGAAGCGGACGGTACAAACGATTTCATATATTCCTCATTTTATTTCAACGGTCGTTGTCTGTGGCATGCTCACCGTATTCCTTTCACCGGAAAACGGCATCATAAATCTCATACTGCAGATGTTTAATATCGAACCTGTGTCGTTTTTGGCTAAACCCAATGCGTTCAAATGGGTGTATGTGCTTTCGGGTATCTGGCAAACGATAGGATGGAGCGCTATCATTTATATCGCCGCGCTTTCAGGCGTTGATAAATGCCTGTTGGAGGCAGCTGAGATTGATGGTGCAAATAGATTCCAGAAGATCCGTTATGTGAACTTCCCAATTCTGGTTCCGACCATCATCATCATGTTTATCCTCCGATGCGGTTCCATTTTGGGCGTTGGATATGAAAAGGTATATCTCTTACAGAACACGGCCAACCTTAGCGCATCGGAAGTCATTTCGACATATGTCTATAAGGTCGGATTGGAAAATGCAGACTTCGGATTTTCCACAGCGACCAACTTGTTTGACAGTGTTGTGAACTGTATCATCCTGCTGCTTTCAAACAAACTGTCCCACAAGTTTACCGGTTCCAGCTTGTTCTGATGCCGGCAAAGATGCTCAATGGGATCGAATGAAAGGATAAGTTGCCATGACAGTAAAGCAAAATTGTAAAAATCCTTTCCGATGGCGCAGAGGCAAAGTTTCGGGCCATCTGTCGGATGTGATTTTTGTGTCGATCAATACATTGTTCCTTGTGTTGGTGTGTATGATCGCCATATACCCGGTGATCTTTGTCTTAAGCGCATCTATCAGTGATCCTGCGTTAGTTGGTACCGGAAAAATGATCTTGTTCCCCAAAGGGATTACCTGGCAGGGATATAAAACGCTGCTTGATTATAAGGATCTGTGGGTAGGCTACGGTAATACGATTTTCTATACGATAGTCGGAACGGCGCTCAACCTTCTTGTGACCTTGCCGTGCGCTTATGCGTTATCGAGGAAAGACTTCTCTCCGAGAAACAAGGTAATGGTGTTCTTTATGTTCACCATGTTTTTCAGGGGAGGCATGATCCCGTCCTATCTGAATGTGTATGAGCTTGGACTGGTAAATACCCGCACATACATCCTTATTCACGGACTGATCAGCGTAAGCAACCTCATCGTTTGCCGTACGTTCTTTTCGAACACGATACCTTGGGAGATGCAGGAAGCTGCTAAATTGGATGGTGCGAGCGACTTTGGACTGCTGACAAAAATCATCCTGCCCTTATCGAAGCCTATCATCGTGGTCATGTCGATGTACTATGGTGTTGCGCGTTGGAACTCCTATTTTACGGAAATGATCTATCTGAAAGACAGGAGCAAATTCCCGCTGCAGCTGATCCTGAAGGAAATACTTGCAGACGCAAAGCTGTCTGCCAACGCTCTTGCCGAAGTTAGCGATATGGATGACGTTCTCGCTATGCTGCAGCAACAGGATACCGCAAACCTGCTGAAGTACTGCGTGATCGTTGTAGCCACCGTGCCGATGATGGTCATTTATCTCAACCTTCAGAAGTATTTCGAGAAGGGTGTAATGATCGGATCGGTCAAGGGATAAAGTCGCTTTCCATAAGAGATTTTTTCCCAAAAGGGAAAATCAATAATATACCATGGAGGAATGGAACATGAAGAAGACCCTGAAGAAATTGCTCGCAACGTTCCTAGCGTTTGCAATGCTCGCAGTATTGCCCGTCAGCTGCCTTGCAACCACCACAGCCGCCGGTCTTCCCGATTCGACGGACTGGGAAGTGCTCGACATCACGATGGCCGTCAACACGCAGACCCCCGATGCGGAAGCCACCCACTTGCACGCGTATCTCCTTGAGAACTTCAAGATCAACCTGATAGTAGAAGAGTATAATTCCGAAAACTGGAAGACGCAGTATACGCTCATGTTCGCGGAAGATAACCTTCCCGACATCGTTTGCAACACCGGAATGACATTTGCCGAGTTCAATGAGCGTGCGAATGAAGGCTATTTCCTGAGCCTGAACGAGTATCTTCCTCTGATCCCCAATCTGTTGGCCCTGTTTGAAGAGTATCCGTCTTACCGTCAGCAGATGACGAATACCGACGGCAACATCTATGGCCTCTCTCAGTTGACCACCATCAATCAGAACGCCCCCGCCCGTGGATTTATCGATGAGCGTTGGCTCGAGAATGTCGGTATGGAAGTGCCGAGGACCGTCGATGAGCTGTACGAAGTGCTGAAAGCATTCAAAGAGCAGGATGCAAACGGCAATGGCGATCCCGATGACGAGATCCCCATGTACCTTTCTTCGGACTACAACAACCGCAATAATACCTTCCGTATCATTGCCAACGCCTTTGGCATCTTTGCTGACACGCCTATCTCCAAGCTCGTTGTAGACGATGAAGGCAACCTCTTTGCTCCCTGGGTGACTGATAACTGGAAGGATCTCATGAAGTTCCTTCACCAGTTGTACGAGGAAGAATTGATCGACACCAACTATGTCGTCCGTACCAGCGACGAATTCAAGCAGATGGTCGTTGAAGAGCGCGTTGGTATCTTCGGTGCAAACGCCCCCTTCGCTCAGGCCGGCAAGCAGATGGAATACGATGCCAACTTCCAGTATTTCCATCCCATGACCTCTGACTACGTCGATCAGACCACGCTGGTCCTGACCAGCGGTGCCTCCACCAGCGTCAGCTTTGCAATGAATGCAAAGATCAATCCCGAAAAGGCGACCCGCCTCTGCGAACTGATCAACTGGATCTACACTGCTGACGGTGCGTTCGGTGTCGGCATGGGCGTACAGGGCCTTGACTGGGAGTACAACTACACGCAGTGGTCTGATGAACACGGCGTACTGGAAATGTTCTGCCCCGAAGGATATCCCAACAGCAACGATTATAAGGTCAAAGCGTGCATCATCAATGGTGCTTTCTCCCTCTATTCTCCCGCTGACGGCCGCGACTACATCCTCACTGATATCGTAGATGACGATGTCCTGTATAATGATGAGGAGTTCGCAAAGAGATGCGGCTGGTTCGCACTTGTTGAGCAGGGCATTCGCGAAGCAGAAGTAAAGGTCGAGTCTCTGGCATCTCTGGTATACACCAAGGACGAATCCAGTGAGCGTGCCTCTCTGGTGACCGATATCACCTCCTACGTGAAGCAGATGACCACTCAGTTTATCAGCGGCGAAGCGGACATCGATGAGACCTGGGATTCCTATGTTGCAACTCTCGAACAGATGCAGCTGGATCGTTGGGTCGAGATCGACCAGACGGCTTATGATCGCGTAAAGTAATTTCACGGATCAATCATCGCCTGGGGGACACCATTCGTGGTGTTCCCTGGGCGATACCTTTTGCCCCCCCCATGAAGACATCCCGGATACAGACCGGGCAGACAGATGCAGAGACAATAACGGATAAAATATAGGCGTACCGAATGCAACGTAGTTGACCACTGATCGTGTATATTCCACCATTGGTGTAATGATAGAGAAAGGCGGCCGTTCATTAAAACAAGCGGTCGGGGACTTGCATATGAAGACCGGTAAACTGGATGCCAAACTATTGAAGGACAATGTTTCCCAAAGGATTCTGAAGGATATTGAGGAGCAGCGTGTGGGCGGGGCTGCTGTGGCCGTTTTGCAAAACGGAAAGCTCGTCTTAAGAGAGGACTACGGCTTACAGAGCCTGGATAGAGATGAACTCTTGCGCAAGGATGCTGTCTTCAGGATCGCATCCATGACAAAGCCCATAACCGCTGCAGCTGTTTTCCTTCAAGCGCAGCGGGGCAAACTGGATCTGAATGATGAAGTATCGCAGTATCTGCCAAACTATAAAAACATACCCTTGGACGCCCCGCAAAAGTTCTGCAGCATTCCGATGCGTATCTGGCATCTCTTGACTCATACGAGCGGTATGGAAACAAGGCCGCTTTATAAAGAATGGATGCATCAAATGCCCATGGAAAACAAGCGTACGCTTGCAGGAGCAGTCGACTATTATGCAACTTTGCCTGTAGAATACGAACCGGGCACACTCAGACGCTACAGCGGCGTTGCAGCCTTTGATGTTTTGGCGAGGATCGTTGAAATAACGGCGGGAATACCGTTTGAGGACTTTGTGCGGGATGAAATCCTGATACCCTGCGGGATGAAGGATACCACATTTGCTCCTTCGCCCGACCAGTTTGACAGGATGATAGGATTACATGATATGCAGGACGGCCGCAGCGTTGCCGTTGCGACTGAACCGGGAAGAGTGGTAGACGGATATCCCGTCACTCATCCGTTGGGTGGTGCCGGGTTGGCATCTACCGTGGATGATTATATCAAGTTTGCGGAGTTCCTCCGCAATAAAGGCGTGACAGAGGACAGCAGACGGATCCTTGCGGAAGAGTGGATCGATCTCATGGCGACAGCACAGCTGCCGGAAGAGCTGATGTCCAAAGATGTGAATCAAGGACTGGGTGTACGGGTGATCTCCGGCGATGGATACCCTTGGCTGCCGGTCGGGACCTTTGGGTGGAGTGGCGCTTACGGCACGCATTTCTGGGTCGATCCTGTCAACCAAATCACGGCGATATACATGAAAAACTCCAAATACGATGGCGGATCGGGCGCACAGACTGCGAAGAATTTCGAAGAAGATGTCTTTTTATCCATCGTATGACTGTTATGGAGAATGTGTTGGCATAATAGGAGGAGATTATGGATAATTCAACGAAGCTTCTGTTTCTTGGTACTGCTGCGGCAGATTTTTCACCAAGACTGAAAACCGATTGCAAGGATCGTTTTGACAAGGATGCGAGACGCGCATCATGCATGATGATTGGAGAACATTACATGGTCGATTGCGGCCTGTATGCTTTAGACTCGATACGCATTGCAGGAGTCGATATTTCCAAAATCACGGACATCTTTCTTACGCACCTGCACGCGGATCATTTCGTCCCTGAAAATGTAGCAAAGATTGCTGAAGGTAAGCAGAAACCGCTGCGTGTCTGGGTACGCAGAGATGCGGAATTGCCCGATATACCGAATATCGAAATAGTGCGCATCCCGTTGGAGACCGTGATGCAGGTTTCCGAGGATATGACTGTGGAAACAGTCGATGCAAATCATCATCAGGCCACATTTCCGCAGCATCTGATCTTTACGATCGGAGGAAAACAGCTGTTCTATGCATTGGACGGTGGATGGTTCCTGACGGCATCCTACAAGTATATGCACAACCGGAATGTCGATATGATGGTCTTGGACGCTACCTGCGGCGACTATGCAGGAGACTACAGGGCGGGTGAACACAACAGCATACCCATGATCCGCCTGATGCTTCCGTCGCTGAAGACTTGGGGCGTCATAAATGATAACACCCGTATATATCTGTCTCATCTGGCACCGAGATTGCATTTGCCTCATGATGAGACGGTGGCTCTTGTGGCAAAAGACGGGCTGATAGTTGCCTATGATGGCCTCGAAGTAGAACTGTAGCACTCTGATAATCAACAGGAAGGGTAAGGCAATATGCAGGACAAACTAAACCGCAAAATATACAGCCGTGAAGCGCTCGTAAGTGCGGTCAACGCAAAAAAGGTGATCAGCTTTGACATTTTTGATACCCTCGTCATGCGGAAGGTATACATAAACAAAGATATATTCCGCTTGTTGGCTTTACGCTTCCCTGAGGAGTTAAGAGATTCGTTCTATAAGTCCAGAGTGCGGGCACAGGAAGTATTGTGTGCGGAAAGCTATCCGTATGTGGAAGCAATCTATGACGAGGTCGCAAGGCTGTGCCCAACAGTGAAAGGCCATGAGCCGGAACTGATAGCCGCGGAGATCGAGCTTGAAAAAGAGATGATCCTTCCCAGAGAGGATGTCGTGGCGATATTTGAACTCGCAAAGCAACTGGGGAAAACGGTTAATATCGTTTCAGATATGTATTTCCACGAAGACACGATGCGCTCGATCCTGACTGGATCCGGTATCGCCGGATATCATGGTCTGTATATCTCATCCGAATATCATACAGGTAAACCGCAGCATCTGTTCAAAAAATATCTGCAGGACTTTTCCGCAGCAGATTGCCTCCACATCGGCGACAGTTGGGAATGCGATATCTTGCCGGCTCAGAAACTGGGAATAGACACCTTCCGCCTGAAGATGTCGACGGAGATTTATGAGTATGAAGAGAATACGATTCCGCCGTCGGATCTGATGAAGAGAAAAGAAGTAGCCGAGTATGTTGCGGTGAAATACAACAGTCCCTTTGCTACAAGCAGTCTCAACAAATGAGATACACTTAGTTTTCATATTACAACGGAAGAGCAAACACCGCCACGACATGGCGGTGTTTGCTCTTGATTTCTTACACGGATCCACAGTTTAGAACCATTGCTGTTTGATTCTGACTGTCATTGTAACATCGGCTTATATGTTCAATTAAAGTCCGGTCGTATCGGATGCTGTTTCAGATGCGGCGTATTCGTGCCAGTAGGTGATCATCGGGTGACCGACATACTGTGTAAGCTCGACACCACTCGTGAGATTTATCCATGCAGTCCCCTGAGGTTCCATCTTTTCACGAACGCTCTCCAGAAGGCCTGACACTCCATATTGAGGAACAATGATTTTCGGGCAGAACGAGTAAAGGAAATCAAGCTTTTTTTCGAGCTCAGGCATTGCGCTTTCGTCAACATCGAACACGTACTCTGCCATGAAGAATTTTGCGTCTTCTATTTCTCCAACATAATCCGGGTCTGCTTCATCGAATAAGAAATAGAGTTTGAGCGAACGAAGCGGAAGGCCTGCGACTTTTCCCATATCAAGCTTCATGACATCCGCAAGCAAACACTGACGATTCTCATCTCTGTCTCCCAGCACAGTCCAAACAGTCGCACGTAAAACGAATATAGTTGTATCCGCATTAATGTCTCCGATTGTCGCCCCATCTGGCAGCATGATCCAGCAATCATCTCCGGCTATTTCAGATAGTGTAAACATGATTCTATTAATAAATGTTGGGAATGACAACTTGTGTAAATGCCTATTTCAAAGTGACAAGGAGATATCATGACCACAATCATTTTCAACAAGCTCGTCTGTGACCGGATTCCCGAAATCATCGCGACGGACGGAAAAACATGCAAAACACGCTTGCTTTCCGACGAGGAATAGCTCAAGGCAGAGGGTCATAATACAGTAAGAAATCAGAATAAAGTTATGCCCGCGGGTTTCGGTTTTTCCGAAGTCCGCGGGCCTTCGTCATTTTCATAGACTTGTTAACTCCCAAACATCACATTAAGAACTTCGATACTCTCGTCCTCCATGGCCGTCGAATGTAGATAACATTTACTGGTGAGTTCCATGGTGCAATGGCCAAGTTGTCTATGAATCTCTTTCAGATTAACGCCATCTTCGCTGAGTTCGGTTGCGTGGGTATGCTGGATGCTTTGAAAGTCGAATTTCTCGTAGTCAAGCTCAGTCTTGATAATCATCGACGGGTGTGTCATCATGCGCGATGGTATACAATTCGCAATGGTGGGTGTATTGGATTTGCCCATCATGATGTAAACAATCTTTTGCAATATAGACTATAAACCGAGCACATCGTGGAGATAGGTTCGCGACACCTCAGCAGAGTGGTAGTTGCATACCTCAGGATATTCAAGCTCTACGCACAGTATGCCATCATACCCTATTTCTTCCAGCGTTGCTTTAACTTCAGGGAAATTCAATGTACCATGACCAAGCGCACGAACCGTCGCCATTTTCTCAGGTCCTGCCGCTGCCTTGGAAAGCGCATAGGTATCGACGTCCTTAAGATGCATATACGCTATGCGGCTACCGCACTGACGAATCAGGTCGAGAGGACGGATACCTGCAAGAACGGTCTGAGCGGTGTCAATGCACATAAACACGTAGTTCGGATCTGTATGAGCCAAAAAATAATCGATATCACTCTGCGAAATTACATAGGTGCCATAGTGCGGATGGAAGCACAACTTTACGCCGCGTTCCAATGCATATTTGCCTAGCGTATCGGCTATATAGCACGTTTTGTCCAGCATTTCATAGTTGCTAGGACGTTCCCATGGCCCGTTATCGGAAAAGAGCCCATTTGAGCAGTTATACCATTTCCCTCCAATTGCAGCAAGAAAATCAATCTGTTTCTTGCCGTACGTGATAACTGCATCCACATCGAGGCCAAAGAACCCATACAGATTGCAAAGGTTGATGTTGTATTTCTTTGTCAATGCCACAAGGTCGTTAGGATCATCATAAAAACTGCTGATAGACGCAAAAAATTCAACATAATCGTAGCCGAGGCTCTTGATTTCCTTTAATGCTTGTTCCAATTGACTGCGTCCGGTTACTGCATTGTTTGCATTGATCCAAGTCCAGCAAGTGTATGCTACCTTCATCATCTTTGTTACCTCCGTTAACCGAGAATACCATTCATGGTGTTGTTCATCATCGGTTCACCACGCTCAAACTCGGATTCGAGGGTCCGGTATACGTGCTTTCCAGCAAATTAAGAATGCGGTCACAATCTCCGAAGCTTGACGCTGCTGATTGAGTTAACACTCCAACTGCTGTCGATGCTGGTTGCCTCACTTTTTTTCGTATATCAATTCAACAATCTGAGTTGAGTAAATCTTCGGAATGTTGAAACGCAGTGTGCTGTTCTCCTGCTCAAATGGGAGAGGATCATTCTGCGGCTGAAGCGTTACAGCGGTGATCTTTTCGGGAAGGTCGATTTCAACCGGAATATCATATACCGGTACGATGTCTTCGATCATAGTGACATTGCCTCTTCGAACAGGGCATGCATATGCAGTATGAAGTACATAACGGCTTTCATCCATCTGATGAATCAAGTGAATGCGACCTTCAGTCGGCAGAGCAACCCTACATTCCGGTATATAAATCAGTCTAAGTGCACGGATCAGCATTTCTCTGAAAAGAGGCATGCCGGAATTACAATACAACCTGCAGAGCGGATGCGCCATGTAAATAACATTGCCTTTCCGGACACATGCGGGGTGCGCTGCTTCAGTATCACGGAACGGTGTATTCAGAAAATCTGAATAATGTGCGTATGTCCTGTCAAACCAGGGTTCGCGGATTTTTGCCAGTATCTCGCCGTCCGTCACGCGGGTGCGTTGTGCCGATTCATAACAGATCACAGGAGCATTGCCATACGGCAGTTGCAGATTCTTCGTTGAAACGAAGTAATCCTGCTTGTATTCACCTTCGCCGAGATACTCTGCTCCTGCATCCAGAAGGAACCGGCCGTCACGCAACGCGCTTTTGCCTGTGAATAGTACAGCGCCGCCATTTGCAATGAAATGTTTGATTTTTCTTAGTGCTTCGTCTGTCAGCGTGACGCAGTCCGCAAGGATCAGGGCTTTATAACCTTCCAAATCATCCTTTTGATCAATCAGATCGAAATCAATGTGGCTTTCGAGCAGCATGTTATATAATCCCTGGTCGCTGACCTTATCTCCTGAGAGATACACGGCAAGCGTTGCGGTGGAACGGTTCGGCCAGAGCCACGGTTCACATTTCTCAACGGTTTCATAGACATGACCGACGATGCGGTATGTCTCTTCATCTAATACGCCGTTCGGCAAAAGATGGTCGCCAATGCAGCACTTTGCACCGTACATTGCAGCAGTCATCATTTCATACCGGAGAGCGTCGGGGTTCTTATAACCGCCAACTTCGCCCCAACTATTATGGAATTTTCCGGTCATATAGGAGATCTCTTTGCCGTAACGGCTAAGATAGGATATACGTGCCGGTAAGGTGTTGAACCCGCCCTGCCATACGGAGGGCAGATGCTCCAGTTCGAAATGTGTTTGTCCCTCATGGTATTCGGGGTGATAAACATCAGCTCCGCCGGTATTAAAAAAGATGGTTGCATCGGGATGCTTCTCATGTAGTATTTCAGTTGAACGCTGCATGATATCAAGTCGTAACTTTCTGTAATATGCTTTGGCATCCTCCTCATTGTCGGGATTCAGACCATCACGACGCATTCCCTCAAGACAATTCTTACAGTAACAGGTATTGCCCCAATACATGATGTCGACAAATAACCCGTCTACATCATAACGGTTCACGATTTCCTGTTCCAATGCGTAGAAACGGCGGAGGTACTCACCGCTTGGGCAGGCATCGACCCATGTATTGATAGGATAGGGATCTTCAGGCTTGCCGTCAAAGGAGAAATTAGGGCTGCTTGCCGTCGGTTTTCCTTCTTTATCCAGTCGGCGCCATTCGGGATGCATCTCCATATCTACAGCAGACCAACCGACAGTTATGTATATAGGCGCTGCGATGCCGACTTCGTGAGCAGCCGCGATTTCCTGCCCCAGCAAATCAAAATCTTTGGGGAGTGAGGGATGGACAACGCCGTTCTCGGTAGGAAAATAGCAGTAGCCATGAAGGCATTTTGCAAATACTACGGTCGAGTTGACATGCGCATCCAGTAACGTCTTCTGAAATTTTACCTTATCAAATGACGCTCCAACGTTCGGGATTGAGCCGCCTGTGTGAAAATCCGGATGAACGTGTCGTGTTCCAAGTGTACGCATTCAAGTTCTCCTCCTTAATTGATTAATATCGAAAGCTAGATTCCGACTGTCGAAATCGGCTACGGTATTCTTTGATAGGGAATATTTGTATTAAGGCTTTTGAAACCCAACACCGTATTGGAAATGTTCTTCCATGTTATGCATGCCATATTCTGATGCAATAATTCGGTGCAATTGACCCAAATATACAATTATTGAGATTATTCTGAACACAAATCATTATAAATATAGTATAGTAAAGAAAGGGAAAAAGCAATATGTAAATTGCACATTTACATTATAGAATTACATCAGAACTTTCATGGCTAACGGATTCTCCACGATTGGTATGGAATTTCCCGACCGCACTGGTATTTTCTTGCCATTATCACTTTCTGTTCGGGGGATAAATCTCAGTTCCGCGTAAAATTAACTGTGAATCAAGAGTTATCCTCTTTACGTTTCTAGATTTGTTGGTAATACGGTCAAGCAGGATATTCGCGCATTGCTCTCCTATTTCACGGGTTGGCTGATATAGAACTGTCATACTTTTTGAACTGTTCGACAACCCCGGGTTGATCTCGCCGTATGAGATAAGTGCAATATCCTCCGGCACAGAAAGACCTAATCGCTTAATTCCCCGGTAAGCACCTATCGCCATCGCATTATTAGCCGAGAAAATAGCTGTAATCTCGGGATGTGCTGATAATAAGTCAAACGTCATTTTCTCTGCTGTTTCACAAAGAAAATCACAATACATTATGTAGTCGCTGACAATCGGTATGTTATACAAACGCAGACAATCCATATATCCGCTCAATCTCTCAAGTCCAGGTTTGGTTGTAATCGGTCCGGAAAGCATGCCGATATACTGGTGACCATTGTTGATTAGTGTTTTCACCGCCTGCATAGCCCCGCTGTAGCTATTCTGGAACACACCACTAAGACGGCCGCTTTTCGTATCTCGATCCAGCAAAACGATAGGTAGGGTAGTTTTGTTGATTGTTTCTATATACTCAGAGTTGTATTCTATGGATTCGTTGACCGGGGAAATAATAATCCCGGATGTAATTTTACTCAAATGAGCCAACTGCCGTATTTCGTTTTCGGGAGATTCATTACTATTACATATGATGACTTCCATTTTGTGTTTGTTCAACGTTTCAGTTATAGCGTTGATGATTTCAATAAAAAAAGTATTGCTTAGGTCTGCAACGATAATTCCGACAATTGATTCTGAACGCAAAACACGATGCTTGTATTTTCTTGGGGAGTAACCTAGTTGTGTGCAGACCTGTTCTATTCTGTTTGCAGTTTCCTCACTGACCTTTGAATTATCGCTAAAATATCTGCTGATAGTAGCTACAGATACTCCGACAAGCTCGGCTATTCTTTTAATATTGTAACTCAATGTAAGCCCTCCTTGGATATCTTTGTAACTAATGTAATTCTAACATGTAAATGTTAATGATTCATATTGACAGTATGTCTTGTTTGTTGTATATTGATAAAAAAGGTTAAATTTTATATATATTAGGAGGGAATATGGGCGGTTCTGTAGTTGTATTTGGAAGTTTTGTTGTTGATCTCACCGCGCGTTCATGCGGTTTGCCACTGCCTGGGCAGACGCTTATGGGTAACTCCTTCAAAATGGGAGCAGGAGGAAAGGGTTCGAATCAAGCGGTTGCTGCGCACAGGGCTGGAGCCAATGTAACTCTTGTCACAAAAATTGGAAATGACGTATTTGGCACAGTTGCGATGGATTTCTATCAAAAAGAAAACATGAAAACCGATTATGTGCTGAAAGATGATGAAAAGGAAACAGGTATAGCGCTCATTACGGTTGATGAGGTTTCAGCTCAGAATGAGATTGTGGTTGTCCCAGGTGCCTGCGGTCATATCACGATGGAAAATGTAGAAAAATGCCGCTCACTAATCGAAAATGCGTCGATACTGCTACTGCAGCATGAAATCAATGATGATGCCCAACGAAAAGCGATAGAAATCGCATACGAGTCGGGGGTAAGGATTGTCTTGAATCCCGCGCCCGCAAAAGAAATCCCCGCGGATTTGCTTGCACGCATAGATACTGTTACGCCGAATGAAACCGAAGCAGAAGCACTCACGGGCATTAAGGTTGTTGCGTATGAAGACGCGCGAAAGGCAGCGCAGGTCTTTTTCGATAAAGGCGTGAAGAACGTAGTTATCACTATGGGTTCGTTGGGCGCGTTTGCGTCTGATGGCGTAAATTGTGAACTGCTTCCAAGATTGAATGTCCACGCAGTCGATACGACCGGTGCCGGCGACGCATTTAACGGCGGTTTTGTAACTGCGCTTAGTGAGGGAAAAACTCTCTTCGAAGCGTTGAGGTACGGTAATGCGACAGGTGCGCTGTCGGTCACACATTACGGAACAGCGCCGTCCATGCCGTATCGAAGAGAAATCGATCGAATGGTTTTTGACAATTATGGTCTTAAATAAAGGAGGAAAAACATATGTTGAGAGGAATTCCTGATATTATCGGTTCTGATTTGCTTAAAGCCCTTGCGGATACAGGGCATGGCGATTTGATTGTTATCGCCGACCATTTCTATCCTCCGATTACTAAATCCCCGAATGCCGTAAGCATACAGGCAAAAGGTGTCGGGGCAGCTCAGATGCTGGACGCGATCCTGAAGCTTGTTCCGCTTGACGTAGAATATGAAAAGCATCCCATCGAATATATGGTTCCGGATGCCGATTCCGGATATGTGATGGCGTCTTCTCCCGTTTGGGATGCTGTCAAAGAAACCGTAGTCACGAACGGCTATGATGTCTCCTGCGTGGGCGAGATTGAACGCACGAAGTTCTATGAAAAAGCTTCACGCGCGTATGTCACGGTTTGCACAAGCGAATGCAAGCCCTATGGTTGCATCATCCTGCAAAAGGGTGTCATGTAAATATCGCATTGCAGAACTGTTGATACTGATTTGGGCAGAGAGAAGACCATTATCAAGAAAGGACAGCATTCATGGAACGTTATCAAAAAAAAGCACTAGCAAAAAATAGAAATGGACTTACAAGCTTCCGTTCCAATTGGCAGCTGTATATTATGGCTTTGCCGGCTATTGCTCTTCTCTTTATGTTCAACTATATGCCGATGTTCGGAACGATTATTGCATTTAAGAAATATAAAGTCTTAAAAGGCATCTTGGGAAGCGATTGGGCAAACCCATGGTACAGGAACTTTAAGTTGATGTTCAGAGCGAACGGCGGCGCGGTCGTTGCCATCAAGAATACACTTATACTGAACCTCATGTTCATCGCTATCGGAACAATTGTATCTCTGGCTTTGGCACTAATGCTAAATGAACTCCGAAGTCGTTTTTTCAAGAAGATTACCCAGTCTTTCATTTTTCTTCCATACTTCATTTCCGCTGTGGTTATGGGTCTCTTTGCGAATGCTCTCCTTAGCATTGAAAAGGGAACCATAAACAATATTCGGACTTTCTTTGGTTTTGCGAGGATAGACTTTTACAGTAATGCGAAAATGTGGCCAGGTATATTACTTGCATTCCATATTTGGAAGAACGGGGGCTACGGAGCGGTGGTTTATATAGCTACGATCGGTGGCATCGACAGTAGTTATTATGAAGCTGCCCGAATCGACGGAGCAACACGTTGGCAGGAGACAAGGTACATTTCTTTACCTCTTCTTCGGCCGACAGTCATTGTACTTACACTGCTTTCCATCGGAAGGATCATGAATTCAGATTTTGGTTTCTTCTATATGTTGGTTGGTGATAACCCGTTACTTTACCCAACTGCGGATGTCATTGATACCTTTATTTTCAGGGCGCTTCGCAACACGGGTGATATGGGTGTTTCGTCTGCAACCGGTCTGTTTCAGTCAACGGTCTCCTTTATCCTTGTACTGACAAGCAATATGCTTGCCCGAAAGATTGATAAAGATGCCGCACTCTTCTGAATCATCTGATGGAAGGAGAAATATGCGATGAAAAATAAGAAATCAAATTTCATTGGAAAGCGTTTTACGGCTGGACATACTTTGATTGTCATCATCATTTCGTTGTTTGCTATTGTATGCGTCTATCCGTTTCTTCTTACCATAAGCGGTTCGTTCACTTCAGCATCAGACGCTTTGGAATATGGTTACAGATTATTTCCCAAACACATCTCCAGTTTGGCTTATAATTATGTGGTATCGAGAAAGAAGGTTATTATCAGAAGTTATGGCGTGACAATCTTTGTTACCGTGTTTGGTACTGTTGCGTCATTGGCTGTGAACTCTTTGTCAGGATTTGCAATCAGTCGCAAAAATATGAAGTTCCGTCGTATCATTAATTTCTATGTATTGTTCACGATACTGTTCAGTGGCGGTATGGTACCTTGGTATCTCATTTGTGTTAACGTTTATAAATTGAAGGATTCCATTTTTGCCATGATTCTGCCATGCTTAGCAAGCGCATGGAATGTCTTCCTCTTTCGTAATTATTTCGCTTCCATCCCAGATGAAATGTACGAAAGTGCTAAAATTGACGGAGCGGGAGATTTCAGAATCTATTGTTCGATATATCTGAAACTTTCAGCTCCTGTGATTGCCACGGTGACCTTATTTACCGGACTTGGCTTCTGGAATTCCTGGTATCAAGCATTAATGCTGATTGATAACTCAGATCTTCATCCGCTGCAGCTATTGCTCAGAAACCTTGAGAATGAACTGCGCTTCCTCAAGAATGCCTCATTAAAAGGTGGTGCTAACTCACAGTTAATAGAATCATTAGCCGAGCTTCCTGACGATAGTGTAAAAATGGCGATGGTTATCGTCACGACAGGTCCGATTCTATTGTTGTATCCCTTTATACAGCGTTATTTTGTCAAGGGCATTATGGTCGGCGCTGTAAAAGGTTAACGGATACTGATAGCGAAAGACGTTCTTCGAATTATCAGTATGAAGCGGGTAGCTGACGTTTATTGCATCATACAAACAAAATGAATGCAGGTTTTCAGTGCCGAAACCGCAGAAATTTTGCGGTGATACATGACGTAGATAATCGTTTCATATCCGCCTGTAAGGATGAATCGGAGAATTCTGAGAGCTATTAAGTATATAGATTAAAGGAGGTTGTCAATAATGAAGAGAATCCTTTCCCTAGTACTGGCGGTTGTAATGCTTATGTGCGTTATGACAGTCAACGCAGAAGGTAGCGGTGAATCCCTTGAGCATGTAACGCTTGAGGTGATCATGATCGGCAATGGTACGAAGAAAGATGCCGCTGACGAAGTATTCAAAGCAATCAGCGATTATGTCGCGGATCGCCTGAATGCGGAGATTATCCTTACCTGCTATCCCTCCAGTGACTTGACCCAGAAGCTCCTCATGAGACTTGTTGCTGGCGAACCCTGGGATATCAACTTTGACTCTGACTGGACTGGTTACTACAAAATGATCGCGCAGGAAGGATACATGGATGTTTCCGAATTACTGCCGGTCTACGCACCGAACCTGTACGCGACCTATGAGAAGGCGGGTACGCTTGATGCCATCCGGGACAGTGAGGGTCGTATTACCGCTCTGCCCTGGACCATGGTCAGCAATAACCGTTTGTTCTTCCGTTGGCGCGGAGATCTGGCTGATGCTGCCGGATTGACCTATGACACTTCCAAGATGGGCACTATCGAGGATGTCTATCAGGTTTGCTCGGATCTTCACAAAGCCTATCCTGATCTTTACATCGTTGACTCTCTTCCGATGGATATGTTCATGACCAAGTATAATCTCTACCACATCGGTCATGGCTATTGCGTCGATCTTACGGATCCGGAATGCAAGCTTATTCCGATCGAAGAGACCCCGGTGATCAGGGAGTGTGCTGAATGGACTAAGAAGTTCATAGATGAAGGAATCATTTGGGCAGATGCATTTACCTATAGCCATGATCCGCTCACACTGTGGATGCAGGGCAAGATGATTGCTACCACATCTAGCGTTACCCATGAGTTCTGCAACTATGTTCTGCCCATGAATGACGAGAATGCTAGAACTGATTACTTCATGTACTATCCGGAAAACTACTACCCGAACAGAAGCCCGCTTGCCAATGCTCTTTGCATTTCTGCAATATCCGAGAACCCAGAACGTGCTCTGATGTTCTTGGATATGCTCGAGACCGATAAGGGACTGTTTGACCTCTTACTCTACGGTATCGAAGGCAAGACCTATGTCGTCGATGAGAATGGCGCAGCACGTTATCCTGCAGGTATGGACAGCACGACCAGCAACTACATGGACTTCAGCGGACGTTGGGCTTTCTGGAAGCCTCAGTTCATGCGTCCCGATGACCGTTATCCTCAGGGATTCTGGCAGAACGAAGCTGATTTCGCGACGAACTACGAATATAATACTGTTTGCCCGATTATCTCCTTTGCCCCCAATCTCGATGACATCAATGTTGAGGTTTCCGAGCGAGATGCAGTCTTCATGGATTGTCAGACGCTTGCGCAAACACGCTCTATCGATGATATTGATGCCTTTGTTGCCGAGTATAGCAAGAAGCTTGTTGACGCCGACGCAGGCGTGGTACTTAACGAGCTTCAGGCACAGATTGATGCCTATCTCGGAAAGTAATTACGTCGTTGTAAGTTGATTCTGAGACTGCCTCAAACACTGGTAAGTAATCTGTGGGAGAGGCAGTCTCTCTGTTGATTCAAGAGCAATTTTTCCATGAATATGGTCACTTCAAAAATGCGGGCATGCAGAGATTCATGAATATCTCAACTCCATCCTGCTATTGTTGCTTTATTTATACATCTGTTGTGCAGTCTGCTTGAAGCGATTCATGTTAAGGTTTTGTACTGTCAGAGTACTTTCAAAAACTAAGGATTGAACATGTAAAAAATTGTATACAGGAGGTTATATCACGAATATGGATAATCCAAAATTGTGCTCGTTTGTGGATCATACATTATTGAAACAAGGAAGTACTTGGGAAGAAATAAAGAAAATTTGCGACGACGCAATGGAATATCACACAGCTTCCGTTTGCATTCCGCCTTGCTATGTGAAGCAGGCCAAGGAATATATGCAGGGAATGGTTCCTGTCTGTACAGTTATCGGGTTTCCCAATGGCAATACGACAACTGCATCAAAAGTATTCGAAGCTAAAGATGCGATTGAAAATGGTGCGGAAGAGATCGATATGGTTATCAATATCGGTATGTTGAAAGCCGGCAATAACGAATATGTTTTGAATGAGATCAAGGCACTAAAAGAAGTATGTGGTGAGCGGATTTTGAAGGTCATAATAGAGACCTGTCTGCTGACCGACGAAGAAAAAATAATGATGTGTCATCTCGTAACTGAAGCTGGCGCGGATTTTATTAAGACTTCAACCGGGTTTTCTACCGCAGGTGCAACATTTGAGGACGTTGCGCTATTTGCCAAACACATTGGCCCGAACGTGAAGATAAAGGCTGCAGGAGGTATTTCGTCATTAGAAGACGCGGAGAAGTTCCTTGAGCTGGGTGCTGTACGCCTGGGGACGAGCCGTATAGTAAAGATTATCAAAGGTAAGTAATCCATCATTTGCGCCTCGTATCGGATAATGGCACGAAGGCGTTTTGTCTGAGTCGGCAGCGGCGTTTCACAGCTTTGCATCTGCATCCAGAAATCAATGACGCGGGAGGACAGTATCATGAAAAACAAGATACCTCTTCGGCTCTGGTATACCTTTCCGGCGCCGGAAGTAAATGACTTCATCGCTGTATGCAGCCAGCATAATTTGGATAAGATTCCTCAAAATGACCCATATGACGGCTGGCAGAAATGGTCTCTGCCAATCGGTAACGGATTTATGGGCGCAAACGTGTTCGGACGCACGACAACCGAGCGCATTCAGATTACCGAAAAGACGCTGGTCAACACCTACACAACAGGTGGACTGAACAATTTCGCCGAAATTCTGATCGAATTCGGACACGAAACCGTATCTGACTATGTGCGTGAGTTGACGCTCTGCGATGGCATCGCACGAACTGCGTATAACTGCAACGGCATACATTATGCGCGTGAGGTCTTTGCTAGTTATCCTGATCGTGTGCTGGTTATTCATATGACCGCATCAGAATCTAGTGCGCTGGCGTTCAAACTGCGTCCATATGTGCCGTTTGTGAAACAGGACTCCGAGGGCTATTCCAAGACTGGAGAAACGACCGTTGCCGGCGATACAATCACACTGTCCGGCACGATGGAGCATTATAATATTCAATTTGAAGGACAGCTGTGCGTCATTACCGATGGAAAGCAGATCGCACTTGCAGACGGAATCTCAGTCACAGGCGCGTCTGTTGCCGATATTTACATGACACTAGGTTCAAATTATGTACTGAGCGAGCACGTATTCTGTGAATCCAACCCCAAGAAAAAGCTGGAAGGCTGTCCGCATCCTCATGAACAGGTCTCACAGCAGATGGCTGCAGCACGTGCCAAAGGATACAAAACTCTGCTTTCGCGGCATGTCGAGGATTTCAGCAATCTTTTCAACCGTGTGAACTTTGATTTGGGTGATGCCGGTTGTGATATGCCGACCAATGAACTGCTTAAAGCATATTGTGACGGCGAAGATTTGCCGTATCTTGTTAAGCTATATTATCAATACGGGCGGTATCTGCTCATCAGCTCATCCCGTCCTGAATCGCTTCCGGCAAATCTGCAGGGGACATGGAACTGCTATGATAAATCACCGTGGGGTGCAGGTTTCTGGCACAACATCAACGTGCAAATGAATTACTGGCCATCCATGGTGACCAACCTCAGTGAAACGTTCGAATCCTACGCAAAGTTCGCCGAAAATTATATGCCAGCAGCACGGAGACACGCGGACGATTATATTTCCGTCACGTTTCCCGAATGTTTGGAGGAACCAGGAAAAAACGGTTGGATCATCGGTACCGCAGCATATCCCTATGAAATCGCAGGTGCCGTAGTGAAACGGGCTGACGGCTCAATCGACATCTCTCACTCAGGTCCCGGTACAGGCGCGTATACTTCTATTCTTTTTTGGGAATGGTACGAATTTACCCAGGACCAGCATGTTCTTGAAATAGCTTTCAATTATCTGAAAGAAATGGCGCACTTCCTCAATAAAACAGTCATTGAAAAGGACGGACACGTTCTTGTCAAATATTCCGCATCGCCGGAACAGATGATTGAGAGGAAATACGTGATTGGCGGGCATTACTATCGGACGACCGGTTGCTCATTCGATCAACAGATGTTGTATGAAAATGCAAGCGACCTCATCAAGGCTGCAAAACTATTGGGCAGAGAAGAAGATCCTGATGTTGTAGATTCCGTTGCCATCATTGACCGACTCGATCCCGTTCAGGTCGGTGCAAGCGGTCAAATTAAGGAATATCGCGAAGAAAACGCCTATGGAGATATCGGTGATCCACATCACAGCTTCATTAGTCAGCTTGTCGGGCTGTATCCGGGTTCCTGTATCAACCGCAATACACCCGAATGGGTACAAGCTTCTCGAGTGACGTTGGAAATGCGCGGCGATGTCTCGACTGGATGGGCGATGGCGCACCGACTGAATGCGTGGGCACGAGCATTGGATGGAGAACGCGCATATGTCGTTTTCCAAAAACTCTTGAAATACCGCACCCATACAAATCTGTGGAATTCTCATCCGCCGTTTCAAGTGGACGGTAACTTCGGTGGCACCGCCGGTATCAGCGAAATGCTTCTTCAAAGCCATGCTGGTTTTGTTGATCTTCTGCCAGCGATTCCAGCGGCTTGGAGTACCGGCTCATTCAGCGGTCTTGTGGCGCGCGGAAATTTCCTTGTCGATGCTGAGTGGAAAGACGGAAACCTTACCGAAGCGAAGATTATCTCACGCGTTGGCGGTTGCCTTCGCATTAAATGCGACCGCATATCGAAGCTTGCGTTGTATGACATGGACGGCAGACTGCTTACCAAAGCAAATGCAGACGAAATTGCCACCATTGATACAAACATTGGCGATATTGTGTATGTCCGTGCTGAATATGTACAGATGCAGTAATATAAAGTAATCGCTATACAAGAAATATGCCAACTTGGAGGTGTATTCATGTCCGTTCGAATGTTCAATACACATCATGCACCTGTCGGTGCGTTATCCAGTCTTACCTTTGGGGCACCAGGTGTCGGAGTCAGTATTGACTTTTGCGAACCTTCTCTCAAAAAGTCAGGCACCATGTTTGTTGGTAAAGCAGGTAAAAATGCATTACGCACAATCCTGTTTGCGGACATACCAAAGGAAAAAGGTTATGATGTGACCGATGAGGGTGATAAGGAACATACGCAGAAAAAAAACGATCCCCTAGCAATATACAACGCAGCTCAGGAAGACGAAATTACTCGCATTCTAACACTATCGAAAGATACATTGAGCGTGGATAACTTCACGTTTACAACCTATACGCCCTATCCAGCCTTGCCTGATCCTGCTGTTAGTGAGATTAAGGCCGCCGACTGCATACCGGGTATACTGATGGATATTTCCATAGATAATTCAAATAGTAGCGAACCATGCACACTTTTCTTTGGCTTACAGTATATCAATCCCAAGCAGGTGTTCGCATTTGATCGCGGGAATGTGAAGAGCATACGATACCGCAATGACTGGGAATTTGCAGCTAAAGACGAAGATGTGTATATTATCCGTGGATTAGATGCACCGGAGCGTTTGATGCGCGGAAAATCGTTCATCCAACAACTGGGACCGGCTTTCCTGTGTAAAAATGTTGCTGCAGGTGAAAAGACAGTACTGACTGTTTCCTGGAGCGTATATGGTTGTGATGCTTGTAATGGAACAATCAACGCACGCTACTATTATAATCGTTTCTTCTCGGGTCTGGATGAAGTTACTGAGAGTATACTTGAAAGAGCACAGTCTGTCCGGGAAATCGCCAAGGCGGTCGATGAGGAGTTCCTTTCCGACAAAACTAATAAACCACGTTCAGAAATATTCTGTCAGTCGGTACGTAGTTACTATGCTTCCAGTCAGTTGATGAAAGCTGAAGATGGCAGTATTCACTGGAATATCGGTGAAGGCGCGTATACATGGCGTAACACGATGGATCTGTGTGTAGAACACATCGGCTGGGAATTGCGGCGCAATCCGTGGATTGTCCGCAGCATTATGGATGATTTCCTGAATTTATATTCGTACTATGATAAAGTGACCTTTGCAGATCGGAAAGGTGAGTTTGAAGGTGGTCTCGCTTTCACACATGATATGGGCAGTGGTTTTACATATAGTTTAAAGGGCTACAGCGGTTATGAATGCCCACAGAGCAAGCCATGTGGATGCTATTATTATATGACCACGGAAGAACTTCTGAATGGTATCTACTGTATTGCGGGTTATCTCCTTACCACGAAGGATGTTGGCTGGTTGAACCACCATAATACATTGATTGGTGATTTGCTTAGCAGTCTTGAGAACCGTGATTCGCCTGAAGCATCAGCACGGGATGGTATCCTGAAAGGAGTAAGCACACGTTCTGGTGGCTGCGGATTTGAGTCAACCACCTATGATGCTCTTGATCATTCTCTGCTGGTTGCTTCGGGAAACCTTTATATTTTCATAAAAACGTGGTGCTCACTTATACTCCTTCAGAGCTGTGCTAGACTAATTGATGATAAAGCTTCTGAAGAACGCGTGAAAACAATGCTGGCAAAGTGCCGTTTCTCTGCTGAACGGTTTAGAAGTGCATCGCTTCCCTGGCTTTCGGCAAATGTGTATATGGATTTGGAGAGCGCTGTAGCAGCGGCTGTGGAGCCACTGGGAATTCCAAAGTGGTTGGGTGTTCTTTCTGAAGAAGATGAACCATTGCTCGTTTCAATGATGCGTGAACATATATCGGCGTGCATTGTTAAAGGCGTATGTATTGATTCTGTTTCTGGTGGACTGAGGCTTTCAAGCACAAGTCGTAACACATGGCTATCTAAGGTTATGTTAGTGATTTACGTTATGGAAAACGTGCTGGGTGTGGAAGTCCCTTCTGACATGGAGAATAGACTTATCGATTGGTGTCAGATATCCTGCAAGGATTGCACAATCAGCGATCAGTTGTTCTGTGATACTCAAGAAATCATTGGTGGACCATATTACCCGAGAATGGCTATTTCAGCTATATGGATGTAAATGTTTTAGATTATTCATCGTACTTATGCGTCCTATGAAATGCTTGTAGATGGCAAAAAGACGTCCACAGGTACAGTACTCTTTACTGCACCGAAACATTTCCGCTTCATAGATCCACAGCTTAACGTTTCCGTGAATGGCGACAGTGTTACCGTTTCTGCAATGACTTACGCCCGCCAAGTTGAGATTCTATGCGAGGACGGTGATGTGCTGCTGGAGGATAACTATTTCGACCTGAACGGCGAAACGAGAAAAGTGAAGATCTTACGCGGTAATGGCAAGGTCTTCTCTGTTCGTAGTGTATATGATATCATGGTATATGCCATGACCGTTCTGTAATGGAGGAGTATCGTGAAAGCTTTTTTGATGATTGGTCAATCAAATATGTCCGGTCGTGGACACATCGGTGATCTGCCTGAAATCGTAAACGAACATGTATTTGTCCTCAGAGGAAAGCAATATGTGCGGGCGGTAGAACCCGTAACAATGGATAAGCCGGATTTGGCAGGAGAAGGATGCGGACTTGCCTTCGGATCCTCTGTAAATATGTTGACCGGAGACGATGTGCTGTTGATTCCCTGCTCCTTTGGAGGTACTGCGCTTAAGGACTGGATGCCGGGTGAAAAACTCTATGAAAATGCCGTGAATTCTGTTTCTGACGCACTTGACCTTGGTGCCACATTATCGGGTGTTCTATGGCATCAGGGCGAACACGATTCGGACAGGATAGATGAGGCAATGACTTATCTCAAACGCCTGCGGTTCATGATGAATTGTTTGGAAGAGAGTATACACACTCGTGCTGAATCCCAAGGACAAGAAAATCAAGTTTTATATCCGCTCCCGATTCTCGTGGCAGAGTTGGGAGATTATCTCGATATGGGAAAATACAGTATCTGTCATCGCGATATTAACCGACAGCTTCATGAATTCGCTGCATTAAGCCCTGTATATGCATGTGTTACAGCCCATGACCTACCTGACAAAGGGGATCATCTCCATTTTTCGACATTGTCGCAAAGACGGCTCGGATTGCGGTTTGCTCTTGCGTGGTGTGATATAATGAACATGAATAGATGATACAGACGGATATCACGCTGACTACGGTCCTGTAGAATAAGCAATAGGCCGTCACCCATCGACTTTGATAGATGGGGTGGCGGCCTTATCTCTTTATTCACATACTGCTATCAGCTTCTGCCCCATTGTCTCTGTAGCTCCTGTTGCTGAATAAACAGTGAACGTTGTCTTTCCTTCCTGCAGCACGAATGTTCCCAAAGGCTCATCCGATTCCTTTGACATTTTGCAGGACCTCCTTATGTTGTTGTAGTCTGTGAGTTTATACGGCTGCAGTCCTATGTGCCTTACACTCTGCGCAGCAGTAAACTTGTCTACCACTTTTCTCCGGATAAAAGATCTTTTCACAGGATGGGCAGTTTTTTTGCTTAAAAGGGTGGCCGCGTTGTTCGCGCTCACGCTGGCGGGCTTTTTGTTTGCTTGCGAGTGAAGACGCGACCATCTTCTTTTTGCTACAGGCAGGACAGTATTTCTGGACGTTGCTCCCGGGAACATACTCTTTGCCGCAGATTTCACAACGACGTGTGGAAATATGTGGTACTCTGTCGGGCGAATCGAAGATAAGATCATCGATAGGCCCGATGAAACGGTAATGAATCTTGATGGTCTGAGTAGTCTTGCCATTGCTATCAGTTTCTCTGGGGAATATTTCTATCTTTTCGATGAGACTGTTCAGAATAGTCGCATCCAGACTGTCTATTTCCTTACAACGCTTAAGCTCTGCGGAGAAATCGTGTGCGCTTCGACTGTTCAATGCGATTTGTTTCATGCTGCGGTCGAGTTCTTCCAGCCGGTTGGAAACCTTTTCCTGTTCGGCCTCATACTTGGCGGATATCATGTCATAGTTTCTCGGTGAGATTTTGCCTGCGGCCCTGTCTTCATAAAGAGTCATGAACAGATTGTCCAGCTCTTTTTGCCGCTGCTGCAGCTTTTTCTGCTCCTTGACCTCTGCAGTGCTCCGTTCGGAATCCGTTTTCCGCATACCTGCAATCAGCTTGTTTATCGCATTCTGATCCTCAAAGACCAGTTCTATGAGTTTGCGGATGTCGGCAAGAACGGCGTTATACAAGTTAACTGACTCAATCGTGTGATTGGTGCAGGCGGAGACACCGTTTCGCACGTAGTTACCGCACTGGTAGATGATCCTGTCCATGGGGTCTGCATCCTCGCGATAGTTACGGTGAGCAGTCTGCATGGTCATTGCGCATCCGCAATCCGGACAGACAATAAGTCCGAGGAAAATGTTCTCAAAGCTATCGGTTCTGGGTTCCGGTCGCCTGTGGGAAATCATCCCCTGTACGATATCGAACTGTTCTTGCGAAACAATCGGTTCATGAGTGTTAGGGATGATTTCCCACTCATCGGGTCGCCGAGTAATCTTATGCTTACTCTTCTTACCTGCGCTTACACGCTTATACCCGACAAGGTGCCCTGCATAGGTGGGATTTCGCAGAATATTTCTCACAGAGTTTTCTGACCAGCCATACGGGTCATGTCCCTCGTCCTCATATTTGGTATAATACAGATCACCGCGTGAAACAGAGTACATCGATGGGCACAGCACCTTATCCTTTATCAACTGATTCTTGATTCGCTTTGTACCAAGTCCCTGCAATGCCAGATTGAAGATTTTACGCACGACAGGCGCTACGTTTTCATCGATGATCAGATGATTGTGGTCTTCCGGATCCTTGATGTATCCGTAAGGTGGAAGCCCGGAACGAAACTTCCCGTTCTGGAATCTGACCTTCAGAGCAGAGCGGACTTTCTTGGATACATCATCAGAGTACCACTCGTTCAGAATGTTCCTGAACGGTGCCAAAGCCATTGTTTCTTCACTGCTTGAATCAGCATTGTCGTTAATGGCGATATAGCGCACATTGTGCTGCGGAAAGTAAATCTCCTGATAGATACCCGCCTCAAGGTAATTGCGTCCGAAACGGCTTAAGTCTTTTGTGATGACGCAATTGATTTTACCCTTCTCGATATCCTCCAGCATTCGTTTAAAGTCCGGACGCTCGAAGTCTCTGCCGGTGAAACCGTCATCGATGTAATCATCAACCAGCACGAACCCGTGCTGATTGATGTAATCGTGAATGAGATTGCGCTGTGTCTGAATGCTGCAGCTTTCCCCTTCATTATGGTCGTCCTTGGAAAGTCTGCAGTAGGCTGCGGCCTTCACGATTCCATTGTCCTTCCTCATGCTACGCCTTCTTTCAGTTCCTCGTTGATGGTTTCGTTATGTGTACCCTCATCATAATCCATCTGAACGGGTAAATCCACACTGCCGATTTGTTGCATCCGCGCAATAAGCACCCGAATGAGTGCATTCTGCAGGTTTTCTTTTCCTGCGCATTCATGTTCAATCGTAATTTCCATAGAACCCCTTCTTTCTTATCGTTCAATACTCTTTTTCCGTATGCTCTGAGCACTTAACAGCTTTACGATGTAATCACTGATCTGCCGGTCCGAATAATCTCTCGGGAAAAAGCCCCTGATCTCATTTGACAGCTTAAGATATTCACGCTGGTTTGCTTTCGCCTCTGCCATGACCAACCTTGCGCGAGTTTTGCCAAGCCCCGAGGACGAACTGTACTGACGTAAGCGCATTGCTTGTGAAAGATTCGGCGTAGCATCCATCTCATTGATTGCGTCCGCCACAGCGAGCTGCTCTTCGGGTTTGAGGTAAGAAAGCTGCACGGCAGGCGTAAGCCCGATGCGACCTTCATCCACCATATCAAGCAGCGGCTTTTCGAGACTGTTGAGCCGTATATATCGCTGAATTTGTCGTGCGCTGTCGGGTGCGTTTTCCGCAATCATATCCCGTGATTTGGTTCCTGCAGACATGTGGCCATCCTGTCCACCTGTCATCAGATCGATGCGTTTTCCGCGATGGCTAAGCGCATCGAGCTTTAGCTTGTAGGCCTTTGCCCGTTCACTGGGCAGAATATGTTCACGGTAAATATTGCTGTCGACCAAGGCGATGATTGCCTCGTCTCTGCTCATTTCATTCACAATAGCAGGGATCTCCGTGACACCTGCTTCCTTTGCTGCCTCAAAGCGTCTCTGACCGGATATCACCTCATACATCCCGCCTTCGCAGGGCACAAGCAGCAAGGGATTGTATATCCCGCTTGCCTTTACGCTGTCCACCAGCATTTCAAACTCTTCATCTTTGCAGATTCGGAACGGATTCCCTTCAAACAAACGGATCCGGTCAACCGGTACATTGCGATATTCTCCCATCAGACTGCCTCCTTTCTGTGTTCCGACTTTATGGCTGTAAGCCGTTCCTCGATTTCTGCGAGGTTATGTCTACAATTTTGATATAGTGCCCTGCGCTCATCCTGATCCGAGCAGGTCGCCATATCCAGCAACAGCTCAACTGTATCCAGCTTTCGCAGAGATTCCACGAAAAGCGGATGCATGGGTGCTTCCCTGTCGGTCGGTTCATACTGCTCACGCCATGTCTTAAGATAGTCTCTGTATTCGAGCAGCGTATCCGTTGCCTTCTGGAGCCATTCCCATTCCGACAAAACACGAACCGGCTTTACCACCGGTTCGTATACTGTATTGATGCTGATTCCGAAATCCGCTGCTAACTTTTCGGCTGCTGCATTCATGGGAAGGTTGTAGAGCTTAGCGACAAGGTTGATCACATCTCCGTTTTCGTGACAACCGAAGCAGTAATAGTTCTTGTCATATAGTTTCATGCTCGGGTGGCGGTCATTGTGGAATGGACAACGGCACATTCCGTTTCTGTTTACTTCGATTCCATAGCGTTCCATGGCATCGCGTATGGAGATGCTTTCCTTAATTGTATTGAAAATGTTGCTCATAATGATAAATCGTTCCTTTTCTTTTTTGTTGGTATGGTTTGCTCCTGTCTGGGAGCGGGACGTGTGAACTCGTCAATGATTTCCGGCGGTATGCGGTTCAATATCGACTTGTAGTATTGATTGTCATTAACGATATGCAGCATTCTGACATTCAGCTCCGAATTGCGCCTTTGAACATCCTCGATCTGCTGCTCAAGTGTTTCTATCTTTTGCTCACAGGATTTGAGATAGTTGTCTATCTTGTCGACTTCGGCAGAGAACTTCTTCGCCTTAGGCAGCATTCGGGCAAGCATCTTTTTGACGCTCTCCTTCTGTGCCTTCATATTGAGCAGATTGATATCCTCAACGGCCTTGTTGATTTTTGTGAACAGCTTATCCATTTGAGGTGCTTGCTTCAACACCCATGTCGGCACGTGCTTCCGCATGGTTTCAATGGCCGATATACCTCGGTCAAGTTCCGGGAACTTTTCGTGCATGAAGTTGTAAAAGTTGTCCTGATGCTTTGACATGGTTTTCGGGTTGCCGAGCAGATCCTTTGCCGACAGTCTTCCATCCTGTGTGATCGGATGGAACAACAGATGCATGTGCGGAGTTGATTCGTCCATGTGCACTACAGCAGAAAAAACCAAGCCTTTTCCGAACTCTTCACCAATGAACTTGAAGCATTCCTCAAAAAAACGTTGCTGCTGGCTGGGTGTCAGCGATTTCATATGCTCGGGAGAAGAAGAGAACAGCACCTCGACTGCGTAGGTGCTGTCCTTCCTTACTCGCTTACATCCGTGTTCCCTGATTGCCTCATCACAGAGACGGACATAGGACTTGCCCTCCTCATGATACAGGTAGTAGTTTTCTTTGCTTTTTTCGGTATAGATATCCGGATTGCTCTTGTATACTTCTTTGGTACGCTCGTTATGGTGCTGACGGCTGTTCAGATCACCGCGCTTGCATTTTTCAAATCGCATGATTCCGTAGCTCATTTGTTTTCTCCTTCCGCTGGTTTGGTGACGATGGTGACGGTCGTGACGATGCTTCTGACATATACCCCATGCTCAGCAGTATCGTCACGGGAACGCCCGCAGCAGGATGCACTGATTGTCTGCTTTGCAGAGGAGGCATCCTGCTGCGGGGAACACCTTTCGTGCGCCTGTCTCCGATCGAACTGCGGTTCGCCCTTCGTCATTCTCATCCTTTGTCGTACGTCGGCGCACAAAAGGTGTAACGCACTACACTTATTCGTACCTCATAAGTCGTGCGCCAGGCGTTCCTCCTGGACTCCCTGCGGAAACGCTGCGCTCTCCCGAAGCTGCTCGGGCGGTGCAGCTTCGGGAAGCGGGACTTCATCCTGCGGTGATTCGTCCCGCTGCTGCGTTTCCGGGGTAACGGTGGTGACGGTCGGTGACGCTTCATCATGTATCTCACACTTATCGTCACCACCGTCACGCTTTCCAAGCTTGATATACCGTCCGTCATGCTCGCGTCCGGACTCATAAATGATTCCGTACTCCATGAGGAACGGTATGCTGAACTGGTTCAGCTGCTTGGCAAGCACGTTGGGTGCAATCTCCGTTTTGCCGAGTGCCTCCAGCAGATCGGAGGCCTTGCCCTGCCATAAGGGCTTGTCCTTCATGAAGGCAGCTACATCATAGATAATCTGCGGTGTAACCGCTTTGACAAGCTCTTTCTGTGTTTTCCTGTGGACGAGTTCCCACCTGCAGGAGGAGAACTTCAGATCAAACTCCTGATATTCCACATCTCTGCCGGTCAGAAACAGCTTTGCGCTGTCTGCGCCTCTGTCGGCGCGTTTCAACACAAAGCTGGCATCTGCGCAGCCCGCGAGTCCCGCTGTACCGGAGATCTGATTGAATACATCACTGTCGCCCTGCTTTCTGAGATGGTGAACCAATACGATTGCAATCTTATGTGTGTCTGCGAAGTACTTGAGCTTGCTTAAGTCGCTGTAATCATGCGCGTAAGCGTTTTCGGATGAGGACTCGCGGATTTTCTGCAGGGTATCAACCACAATCAAACCCAGATTCGGATATGCCTGATGGTAATCCTCAAGGTATTCGATGAGGTCTTGATTGATTTTATGCAGCTCGTTGCTGAAGCGCAGATCGGGCGAAGCATCATCGACAATTGTGAACAGACGGTTCTGGATGCGGGCGGCTGTATCTTCAAGACAGAGATACAGTACGCCGCACTGTTTCGTCTCCATGCCCCAGAACGGTTGACCTGTGGAGACACGGCAGCATAGATCCAGCATAAGCCAGCTCTTGCCGATTTTCTGTGAACCGCAGAACAGCGTGAGCCCATATGGGATAAGCTGATCCACGATGAATTGTGTTTGGGTGACGGGTTTATAGAGCAGGGTCTCTGCATCTATACTTTTTAACTTTGGCATGGTTTCTATCCTTTCTTTTCAAAATGAGAAGCCGCTTCTGAAATTCTAAGCGGCCTCTCGTCGAGTGTTGCATTTTTGAACATGATTTACGGCATTATCGACCGTAATCATTCCATGGTTGACAAACTGTGTTGCATTATTCAGCATCGAAACCGAGGAAATCCCAGTTATCCTTATTAATCTCCTCTTCGTGTTTCTCTTCAGCAGGTTTGACCGGCAGGGCTTCCATGCTCATGAGAATTTGTGCCGTCTTCTCAGCCACCTTCTGTGCGAACCCGTCTGTAAGTCCCATAAAAGCATCAGACCCTTCCTGCTGCTTTCCGTAGGCAATCAGTGCATCAACGATGATACCATTGATACTGCCGAAACCGGATTCATGGAGCTTGTTCAGGTACTTCAAAGCTTCGGCGTGAGCTTTGTTATCGGGGTTCCAGCGAAGGTGGATGTTCAGGTATTCTCCCATTACTTACGGCTCCTGAGCATCTTTGCCGTCAGGATTTCATAGCCCTTAGCTGCAGCACAGATGTCCATGTTGAAGGTCACCTGCTTTTCATCATAGGTACCGAAGTTCTTGATCAGGCATCCGCCACCGCCGACTACATACAGGTGCATAAGCTCAGGATTATAGTCGTACTGATAAAGCATCTCAAAGATACCATTCGTATACTTTCCGGCAGCATCGGTAATGCAGTCAAGATATTTCTGACCGATATTGGCAGTTCCGGTTCTCAAAACCTGTTCGATAATGGAATCATCGATTCGGGAACCATACTTATCGAGTACAGCATTCTTGACGGCGATGACGCACTGATTGACTCCGTATTTCTCCGTCCAGCTTTTGCTTTCCATGGCGGACTTATCGACAATATACAGGATATTCATAGTGCCGTTTCCGATGTCAGCAAGAAGGTTGACGCCCTTCATGTTTTCCAGTTCGCCTGCAACTGCGGGGAAGCCTTGAGGCAGTACACTGCAGCCGACAAAGCGCACATGATAGTCCTTGCCGTTATAGCGGAACCGGACCTCCTTGTTGCGCATGAGATATTCCCTGAAGGTCTTTCTTTGGGTGCGTACCCAACTGAGGGGAAGACCGGTAGCGAGATATACATCCGCTTCGGTCAGCTGGTTGCGGTTCAGTTCACGAGCAACCGCTGCCAAGGTGAGTAAATAGTAATCTTCGTCTACGCTCTTGTCTGCGATGAAGCCCTTGTGGCCTTCACCGATACGGTAGTACTTCCCTTCGTATTCAAGGATGTTTCCATCAAAAGCGGGCTTTTCGTCGTAGGCGATAATGCCGGTGCGAAGCAGGCAGCCGGCGGTTTTGATGTTCCCATAGCCATGGTCGATCCCGGTCACAGCGATTTTGTTTTCAAGCATAATCATATAAGCAATTCCTCCTTAAAATCTGTCGTTGTCGGATGAGAACGGGCAATCCTCATCCGGGCATTCACTCATGGTGTAGTAGGACTTCAGCGCCTCATACAACGCTTTACCTTCCTCCTTGGTCATCGTGATTCCCTTGCTGGCCCTTCCTTCCGAAGACCATTCGCGGATGTCAAGCTTGGGAGCACGGTCGTTCCACGAGATGAGATTGATCTGTTTGGTGTAGCCGTTATCCTTCGTGGACAGTACACCGATCTTCTGAATGATGTTGCACTTAAATTCGTTTTCCATATACATATTTCTCCTTGTTCTTTGATAGTACGAAGGCAAGAAGTCAAAACGACCTCTTGCCTTCTTGTCCTCTTGTTTTGTTGTTATGCTGTCCGATAATTGGTGTTTCTCATTGCACGTTTAACATCCGACGGTTTCCACGGCGCATCCAGATGATGGAGCGCAACCAGACGGTCCTGCACATTGGTGCCCGCGCCGAGCTTTGGCGTGGAACCCAGAAGAATACGCACCTGACCGGCACGCACTTTTGCAAACAGTTCTGCCTTCTTGGTTTCGGTATCCGCGTCATGGATGAACGCGATCTCCTCGGGAGGAATGCCCTGCGCAATAAGCTTATTTTTCACGTCGGTGTAGACATTGAAGCTGCCGTCTGCCTTGGGTGTGGACAGATCGCAGAAAATGAGCTGAGTGGTTTTCGCACCGATGCCGTCCTGCCACACACGGAAGGCATTCTGTACGCAGGCATTGACCTTACTGACATCCGCGTCGGGGAGTTCGGTGTTTACGAGCCGCTGATCGAGAGCGCATTTTCTGCCGTCGTTGGTGATCTTCAGCATATTGTCCTCAGTGGGGTCCACAGCGCCGCCGCGTACCTTTTCGGCGCGGTCGGAGAAGGTCGTAACGAGTTGTTTCTGTTTCTCGCTGGGTTTTAACACCATGTTTATGAAACGCGCCTTCGGGACGGGAAGATTCAGCATATCGGGGGTCTGCACATCCGCAGATTCCTTGAATACCGAAATCAATTCGGGTAGGTTGAAGAACCGTGCGAAACGGGTCTTTGCCCTGTAGCCGGTACCTTCGGGTGCGAGTTCGATTGCGGTTACCGTATCACCGAAAGCGGAAGCCCAGGAATCGAAATGGCGCAGACCCATCTTCTCAAGCGTATCATACTGGAGGTAGCGCATAATGGAGTATAGCTCCACCATACTGTTGGAGATAGGCGTACCAGTGGCAAATGTGACGCCTTTTCCGCCGGTCAGTTCATCCATGTAGCGGCACTTCATGAACATGTCGGAGGATTTCTGAGCGTCTGTCTGCTGGATGCCTGCAACATTCTGCATTTTTGTGTAGAGGTAGAGGTTTTTATAGTTGTGTGACTCGTCCACGAAAAGGCGGTCAACACCCAGCTGCTCGAAGGTTACCACATCGTCCTTGCGACTCTGGTCATTCAAGCGTTCCAGCTTGACCTGCAGGGTCTTGCGCGTACGCTCCAATTGCTTGATGCTGAAGTTTTCTCCGCGCCTGTGTCCCAGATTTTCCAGTTCCGATGTGATTTCATCGATCTGCACCTGAATGCTCGCAGCCTGCCGTTCTTTGGACAGAGGGATCTTCTCAAACTGGCTGTGACCGATGATGACCGCATCGTAATCGCCGGTCGCGATACGTGAACAGAAGCGCTTGCGGTTGGCGGGCTCAAAGTCCTTTTTCGTTGCAACGAGGATGTTCGCTCCGGGATACAAGCGCAGGAAATCCGCGCCCCACTGTTCGGTCAGGTGGTTGGGCACCACATAGAGGTTCTTGCGGGACAGTCCCAGACGCTTGCTTTCCATGCCCGCGGCAATCATCTCAAAGGTTTTGCCCGCGCCGACACAGTGCGCAAGCAGCGTGTTCTTGCCATACAGGATATGCGCAACGGCATTTTTCTGATGGGGCATCAGCGTGATTTCGGGCGTCATACCCACAAATCGTATGTGAGATCCGTCATATTCACGGGGA